>NZ_CP150265.1:200000-541666 GCF_037976325.1 Paenibacillus sp. FSL K6-3182 | reverse complement strand
CGTTGATATTGAGGACGTATCCGGACGCATCATGAGTCATTTGCGCGGCGTTCCGCATACTGACCTAGCCAATCTGTCGGAGGAGTGTATTATCGTTGCGCGCAATCTGACGCCTTCAGATACTGCTCAGCTTAATTTGAACTTCGTACGCGGTTTTGTCACAGAAATAGGCAGCCGCACCTCGCATTCTGCCATTATGGCGCGGTCATTGGAAATACCAGCAATCGTAGGGATCGGCCAAGCGGTTCACGATATGAAAGAGCAAGCCGTTATTATCGTTGATGCGGCTGAAGGCATTGTCCTAATTGAGCCTACGGAAGAAGAGCTGGCAGCCTATCAAGAAAAGAAACAAAAGGATGATCTGCGCAGAGCGGAATTAAGCAAGCTGAAGGATAAGCTCACTTTATCCAAGGATGGCAAGCAAGTAGAGCTGGCAGCCAACATCGGCAGCTTGGAAGATATTCAGCGGGCAATCGACAACGGCGCCGAAGGAATTGGACTTTTTCGTACCGAATTCCTATATATGGGGCGCAGCTCCCTCCCAACGGAGGAGGAGCAGTTCACCAGCTACAAATATGCACTTGAGAAAATGAACTCTAAGCCAGTCGTCATCAGGACGCTTGATATAGGTGGAGACAAGGAGCTCCCCTACATGGAGCTGCCAAAGGAAAGCAACCCATTCTTAGGACAGCGCGCGCTGCGCCTATGTCTCGATAGACAAGACTTGTTCCGTACGCAACTGCGAGCGCTTCTCCGCGCCAGCCGCTACGGCAATTTGAAAATCATGTTCCCGATGATTGCCGTATTAGAGGAGCTCCTCGAGGCAAAGAAACTGCTTGAGGAAGAAAAGCAGAAGCTAATCGCCGAAGGTGTACAGCTTGCCGAGCATATCGAAATTGGCATGATGGTCGAAATTCCAGCCGCGGCAGTCGCTGCCGATCTTTTTGCTCCTGAAGTTGATTTCTTCAGCATCGGCACTAATGATTTGATTCAATATACAATGGCGGCAGACCGTATGAACGAAACAGTATCGTACCTGTACCAGCCATGGCATCCATCCTTGCTTCGCCTCATCAGCTTCGTCATTCAAGCGGCAGAGAAGGAAGGCAAATGGGTGGGCATGTGCGGCGAGATGGCAGGCGATCATACGGCAATCCCTTTACTGCTTGGCCTTGGCCTGCATGAATTCAGCATGAGCGCAGGTTCGATTCTGCAAGCAAGAGAGCTGATTGGACAGCTCGACCAGTCCGAATGGTCAGTTCATGCCAATCAAGCACTGACTATGCGGAGCACTCAGGAAATTACACAATTCGTAGAACGCACAAGAAACGGAGTGATTCATCATGATTAGCAAAACTTACACTATCATCAATCCGACGGGCTTTCATGTACGCCCAACTAAAACCTTCGTCCAAACAGCAAACACCTTTCCTTGTAAAATCAGCGTCATTGCCAAAGGCAAAAAAGTAAACGGCAAAAGCTCGCTTAGCATGCTGACACTTGGTATCGCGATGAATGAAGAAGTGACTTTGGAAATTGACGGCGAACAGGAAGAGCAAGCGCTCGAGACGCTTGGTCAATTGCTCACTGAAATTCACGAATAGTAGATAATTAACGGCTGGCCGAATGAGCAGAGATCATCTTAAATGATCCCTTCCAAAATGGTCAGCCGTTTTTGTATATGACTGTGCGGAGTTAGTCCGGCTCACCTCACTTCCTTGCGCTACATTTGCATACAGAAAAAGACGCTCTCATCCACTTTTCATCGCGTTTGAGAGCGTCTTTGCATATTAGGCTGTACCACGGATTATCCGAGACTAGCCCTTTTTTTAAATTAAACAGATGCCGGAACTGCTGGTTCCAACTGATCGTCCTTCGTTTTCCGATGGGACAAAGTAAAGTACAGATAAGAAAGCACTGCGAACAGAATAGCAATGCCCGCCATAATTGCAACATATCCAGCCATCGAGCTGAAATCTCCGCTTGAGATAATATCTCTAAAGCCTTTAACCGAGTAAGTCATTGGCAGGAACGGCGATACTTTTTGCAACCATCCAGGTACAAGCTCGATAGGGAATGTGCCCGCAGAGCTCGTTAATTGGAAGATAAGCAAAATAACTGCGATAAATCGTCCCGGATTGCCCATTGAAGCAACTAGGAATTGAATAATCATCATAAACGTAATGCTGGTTAGTATGGAGTACATGACGAACAAGCCCATGCTTTGCACTTCCAGCTTCAGCACATAAATAAGAGCAGCATCCGCAATCAATGCCTGAATGGTACCGATTAGCGCTAAAGTGAGTGCTTTACTCAAAAACCAGCTCCAGCCGTTAACTGGACGAACAGCCGGTTCACGAACCGAATATACAATCGTTAATAACATAGCTCCGACATATAATCCAAGCGATAGGAAATACGGCGCAAGACCCGTACCGTAGTTATCTACCTTCGTTACTTTCTCTACATCAAGCTTCACTGGATCGGAGAACATATCCACCATCGTATCGGTCAGCTTTAGATCAGACGTCTTATCCGACGCTTCATTCAGCTTGCCAGACAACTCCTGAGTGCCATCCTCCAATTTCAACAAACCTGAAGCTACTTGCTGCGCACCATCCTCCAGCTCTACCGAACCATTAACGAATGGCGTAATGCTTGAGGACAACTGTGAAAGTCCAGACGTAAGCGTTGCTGCCCCGCTGTTCAGCTGTTTGGCACCTGCTGCAAGTTTTGATCCGCCGGCACTTGCTTCAGCAAGCTTCGAGCCAAACTGATTCATGCCGGTTGAAAATTTCTTCGCACCAGCGACTACTTGCTCTGCCCCTGCACCAAGCTGCTTGCCGCCGGCCGCAGCTTCCTCGACCTTCTTATCGAAGGTTCCAAGTCCATCAGATACTTTGACTAGGCCGTCGCTCAGCTTAGACGCCCCGTCTCTTAGCTGCTTCTGTCCTTCTGAAGACTTCTCCAGACCCGCCGCAAGCTCTCGGCTCGCTTTGAGCAAAGACGCAAAGCTTTCGCTCTCCGCCAGCTCGGGATTCGCCTGGCCCAGCTGCGCCAGCCCATTCGCCAGCTGCGACGCTCCTGCCTTCAGCTGCTCCTCGCCTTCAGCTGATTCCTTAAGACCGCCCGCCAGCTGCCCCGCAGCCTGCTGCGCGTCCGACGCGCCTCCCGCCAGCTGTCCGCTCGCTCCGGCTAATTGCGACAAGCCGTCGCTAAGCTTCACCGCTCCGGCTCCGAGCGAGCCAGCGCCTTCACCAAGCGATGCCGCTCCCGCGCCAAGCTCCTTCTGCGCTGCCAGCAGCTGCGCCAGGCCGCTAGCCAAGTCATTCGTGCCCGTGCTAAGCTCGGCACTGCCTTTGCCAAGCGCCTTGCCGCCATCGTTCAGCTTAGCAACTCCCTCTTTGAGCGTAAGCGATCCGCTGACCAGCTTCGCTAAGTTTTTCTCGATGAGTACAGCTCCGTCCTTCGCCTTCGTCGTCCCATCAGCAATTTCACCTGCACCGTCGCTCGCTTTGCTTATGCCGTCCACGAGCTCCTCCATTTGCTCAAACACAGTGCGCGTATAAGCCGACGTCACTTCTTTGTTAAGCTCCATTTTCATGGTGTCGACTGCTTTGCTGCCAATCTGAGAAGCTAAAAAGTTATAGCTCTCATTAGCTAAATACGTAAGCTTAGCCGGCGTTGGCTTATCTGAAGTTAAAGTGGTTGTTTTCTCCGAGAAATCAGAAGGAATCTCAATGGCCAAATAGTAGCTATGATCTTCCATTCCCGCCTCGGCTTCCCCTTTACTTACGAAATGCCATTCAAATTTTTCATTTTCCTTTAGCTCTGCCTCAAAATCATCGCCAATATGCATCATCTCGCCGTTAAATTCATACCCTTTATCCGCATTAACGACAGCTACCGGCATCTTATCCAAATTTCCGTACGGGTCCCAAAACGCCCCTAGAAACATCGATGAGTACATAACGGGAATCATCAGCACGCCAATTACCGATATCAACAACATTTTGTTGCGGCCGATTCCGGACAATTCTTTACCAAACTGCTTTAAACCTTTGAACTTCAAATCGTCCACTCTCCCAGTTACTGATTGACCATTTCTCTCATTCGGTCATTTCTTTGTGTAAAAAAAGGCATCCAGGTTATTCCGGAGCCAATCCTACTTGCATATAGAATCGCAATTTTTCCGCTACTTGCTGTTTGTCCAGCGGTTCATGCGTTTTTTTCCATTCTACCGTAAGCGCCATATACAAGCGGAGCATAACAAACGCAGTCATTTCTGGATCACAAGGCTTAATCTCGCCCTTATCGATCGCCAGCTGGATTTGATGTTGAATATAACCAACGACTGCTTTCTCTATTTGCTGTATACCCTCCAGCGCCATGGGCGTACCAATCTCGCGTACCTCATGCGATAGCTTAAGTGCAAGCTCATGTTCCTCGCGAAAATCGAGCAGCTGCTCGAGCGCAGCGTTCAAATTATCGAAGAATAATTGATTAGGATCAACAACCTTTTCTGCAACCTGCTTCATTTCAATAATAAGCTTCTTCATAATTTCGTGGAACAACTCTTCTTTATTCGTAAAGAACGTGTAGATCGTCCCTTTGCCCACATTCGCAATTTTCGCTACCTGATCCATGGTCGTCGCCTTATACCCAAACAACGCGAACGACTTCCCCGCAGCATTCACAATCTGCTGTCGTCGATCAATGGCCATTCCTTCACCTCCGAGCATTTCAATCCTTTATCACTTTAAAAACTGACCAAAAAACTAAAATGGTCATTTCGACTTCCGTTATCATAGCACGCTCCAATTCCGATTGCAATACCCGATTCATACAATAGCAATATGGCTCAGGGCATAACGACAAAAAAATGACTTTACTCGTCAAAAAGCGCTATACTATATGTACGGTTTTAATTAATTTCTGCACAGCAGATTAAAAGGAGTGTTCCCCTTATGTCATACAAAGAAATCACGTCCATTGAAGAATGGAATAACGTCTATGAAGCTTCAGCTACTCGTCCACTCGTTATATTCAAGCACAGCACAACTTGCCCGGTCAGCGCTAACGCTTACCAAGAGTTCAATCAATATCTTGATGGGAAACCAAGAGAAGATGTGGAATACGTGCTTGTAAAAGTTATCGAATCGCGTCCGGTTTCCAACCAAATCGCTGAAGATACTTCCGTTAAGCATGAGTCCCCGCAAATTATTTTTATCGAGAAAAAAGAAAAAGTGTGGACGACGTCCCACTGGTCGATTACTAAAGCTCATATTACAGCTGTACTCGACTAATTTTTTTATAAATTTTATTAAAAAAAGCTTCCAGCCTAATGCCTCAGCGCATAACGGTTGGGAGCTTTTTTTCATACTAATCCTCCGGATCTAACTTACATTCTGCCAGCGTCAGCATTCGAGTACGATACTTCCATTTGTGTCCGATAAAGATGGCAAGGAAAAGGGGAATGCCGATGTAGGAGGCGAAGATATAAGCCCAATCAATACGGCCATCCTTGAGCGCGCCGATAAACTGACCGCCAATCACAACAATACAGAGCAGCATAGCTAGGATCGGACCAATCGGAAACCATTTCGCCAAATAGGCCAGATCCTCAAGCTTGTGGCCTTGTGATACATAAGCTCTGCGAAAGCGATAATGGCTAATTGCAATGCCAAGCCAAACGATAAAGCCAGACATCCCCGAAGCATTCAGCAGCCACACGTAGACGACGCCGTCACCGAAGAAGGAAGCTAAGAAAGCGAGCATGCCAAGAGCCCCCGTCGCAAGGAGCGCCGCTACAGGAACCCCGCGCACGTTCAGCTTAGCCAGAAAACGAGGGGCTTTCCCCTCCTTCGCCAGCACCCAAAGCATCCGCGTAGAGGCATACATACCGGAATTGCCTGCTGACAATACCGAGGTCAAAATGACCGCATTCATAATTGAAGCCGCTACGGCAAGACCTGCTCTCTCGAAAATGATCGTAAATGGACTCGTTGAAATGTCCCCGCTCGCGAGCTGCGCGTTTGAATAAGGGATCAACATGCCAATTAGCAATATCGCCAATATGTAGAACAAGAGGATTCTCCAAAAAATAGAACGGATGGCACGCGGGATATTCTCGCGAGGATTCTCACTTTCTCCAGCCGTTACTCCAATTAGCTCCGTTCCTTGAAAAGAGAAGCCCGCAGCCATAAACACGCCTAACGTAGCTAAAAAACCAGCAGGAAACGGATTGTCCGTCAGATTGCTTATGCCAACTGCTTTCCCATTCCAAATGCCAATCACCATCATCAAGCCGATAGCGATAAACACGATTACCGTTACAATTTTGATCATGGCAAACCAGTATTCCGATTCGCCGTAACCCTTAACAGACAGAAGGTTAAGGCTAAGCATTAACAATAGAAATAGACCGCTCCACAAAATAGACGGACTGTTCGGAAACCAAAACTTCATAATAAGCGTGGCTGCAGACAACTCCGCCGCAATCGTTATCGCCCAGTTGTACCAATAGTTCCAGCCAAGTGCAAAACCAAGCGAAGGATCAACAAAACGTGCTGCATAGGTGCTGAACGTTCCAGACACAGGCATATAGGTAGCCATTTCCCCTAAGCTTGTCATCAGAAAATATACCATTATGCCAATCAGCGTATAAGCAAGCACCGCTCCTCCCGGCCCAGCAGAGTGAATGGCACCGCCACTCGCAAGAAACAAACCCGTACCAATAGAACCTCCAAGCGATATCATGGTCATATGCCGAGCCTTCAAACCTCTGCGCAGCGTGTTCGAATCCTCTCGTTGCTCACTCATCATCATGTTCCTCCTTTCCATCTCATCAGTTTGTTGAATTCTCCGTATTTTATCCATCCGATAAAAAGTTTAGTAAAACAATTGATTGAAAAATAGTAAGATAAGCCTCTCTATATAAAAGCAGCAAAAGTTTGTGAATAAGCCGCTAATAAAATAGATAATTATCCAGTATCACACAACGCTAAAATACGACAAATGGACTATCATAATTTCCATTTTTTAATATATAATGAGTAGGTGTGAATTCCACGCAATGATGAGAGGAATGGTAAAATGTTTGGTAAATTAGCAGCAGATGCCCTTGGAATAAGTGATATTGGCGCGATCATCAAGCCCGCAGATTTCAGTAAAGCCGATTCTGACGATTACGTCATGCATGAGGATAACGAGAAAATTTATTTTCTCATTAAGTCAAAAACCGACGAGTATTGCTTCACAAACCTTGCACTCATTCATTTGGACGGCAAAAGTGCACTAAGCAAAAAACGGACATTGAAGCGTTACTCCTATAGCGCGAACCAAATTTCACAGGTTGCATTGGAAACGGCAGGCACGGTCGACCTTGACGTTGAAATCAAGTTCTCGATTGGCTCAATCCCCTTTTCAATTGATGTAAATAAGAAGCATATCGAAGAGCTGAAAGACCTTTATAAAGCACTTATCAAAATCTCAGAAATTACACGCGAGAATGAAATCTCGCTTGAATATGCAAGACGCAGTCTGGATCTCGCGTCCACAACGTTGCAGCAAATCCATAAAGGCGACTTCAATGTCGTCGAACAGTTCGACGGACTGAACAAATCCGCGTTCAACTGGCTTGTAAATACGCATAAGCAATATCGCATCAAGGATTTTGGCGCTATTTTTGAGCGTTATATCAATAACTAGTTAAGAGGCCAATTTCATACGATACGAAAAAAGACGAAGAACGTCCTTCTGCTCATGGCAAAGGGACGTTCTTTTTTTGTCCAAATATAAGGAGGGAACACAACATGCACACTTTTGAACATATGCACACGCTTTTTATTGAAAAACATGTAGAAAACAGAAGCGGTGAGCGCAAAGCGAGATTATTAAGAGGACACAGCTATGGCGAGAAGCTCCTTCTTCAAAATGTATGGTGGCCGGTATTCGGCAATTTTGATTACCTGCACCCAGAATATGAAGTCTATGATCGGAACCGCAAATCATATTTTCTTGATTTTGCATTTCTCCCGCCTTTTGGGCGTTTTGATATAGAATGCGACGGGTTTCAGTCTCATGTCAAAGATATGGATCGCGAGAAATTCAGCTACTCACTTAATCGTGACACTTTCTTAACTGCATTAGGCTGGAAAATGATCCATTTTTCTTTTGACGATATTAAAGATCGACCAGAAATATGCCGCTCCTTACTTCAGCTCGTTATCGGACCTTATTTATTGCATAAAGTAAATATAAATCCTGTTTCAAAAATTGAAAAAGATTTGCTCCTACTCGCATGGCAGCTCGGTCGCCCTATTCGTCCAATTGATGTTTGCAACGCGTGGAAGCTCAACTTCCGCACAGCCCGCAAGCTCCTTGCTGGACTAGCTGACAAAGGTTGGCTCCAATCCGTATCCAAAGGTAGAACCATCAGATATTATGAGCTAAAAAAAGACACTCTTGAGCTCTTATTCTAATATAGCGTAGTGAGGGAATCATGATCAGCATTGCATTTCACTAGTAAACAGCTAATCAGAATTGTGAATTATGTTAGTGATTGCGCTAGTTAATTATGCTAGTTAACTGCAACAGTACATCGCGCTAGTGATCGTGCTATTTAATCACCCTTGTGAATTAAGCTATCCTGTAGAAATGCAGGATAGCGGCTGGATTAGCTCAATTCGGAGCATCTATGTTGTATTTATACCATATAGCATCTCATTTACAAGCTTGCAATACCGAATTACGAGCTAGTTCCTGCAGAAATACAGGATAGAGAGGTTTTACTTCTAAATTAGTGTAAGTTACTGCAAATGTGCAGGATAGCCGCATCAATACAACTAGTTAGCCAAATAGACTATAGTCATCAACCGTCAGCAACTTTGAGCAACAATCACGGTACGGGATAGTGAGAAAATTCATTTAAAACTAAGGACCAAAGTCCAAAAGCATAAACTCACCCAATAAAAATCTATAAATCATTCCTTTTTAGTTCAAATCTAGCAGCTCGTACTCACCTTCAATAAAGAAGCATGCTAATTAATCTACATCTTATATAAATCCATAGCTGCCTGCAGTGCCAGCCGGCTCCCTAACGAGCAAAGACATCAAAACCTAAAGACCAAAGTGCCAAAACCTAAAGCCCACCCAACTAAAATTAAAGCTACAAATCATATTGCTTTTGATCCAAAACAAACAGCCCGCTCTCACCTTATACAAGGGAGCAAGCCGTTTGATCTACATCCCATAAACATCCATAGCCGCCTGCAGTGCCAGGCCTGCTTCCAACTGATGACCATGTCGCAGCAGAACGGCTTCCAGCGCGCCGAGCGTAAGCAACACGTTGCGCTTGCTGCAGCTGTAGCCCATCGTGCCGATGCGCCATATTTTCCCCTTCAAGGGACCGAAGGAGCTGGCGATCTCGATGCCGTAATGATCAAGCAGCATCGAACGTACAGATTCTCCGTCTATGCCAGCCGGAATTTCAATACAAGTAACGACGGTCATTTTGCAGGCGGGGTCGCCGTAGAGACGCAAGCCCATTGCCTCCAAACCAGCAATCAATGCCCCTTCATGCTCACGATGCCGTGCAAAACGCGCCTCCAGCCCCTCTTCCAGCACGAGCCGCAGCCCTTCACGAAGCGCATAAAGCATGGACGTCGCTTCCGTATGATGATTGAGCCGAGCCGAACTCCAATAATCCTGCAGCTGACTCAAATCCAAGTAGTTGCTTTGAATCGGACGCAGCAGCGGGTCATCCTCGTCGTCAGCAAGAAGCAGCCCTCTTTCAACCTTTTTGCGGCTGAGCAGCTTCATCTCTGCACGTTTATTGTACGTAATCGGCGCCATGCCTGCCGGTACGGATAAACACTTCTGCGTGCCGCCAATTACCGCATCGATGAGCAGCCGATCAGTCGCTACCTCAATACCGCCAATTGTCGCAACAGCGTCCACAACGAAGAGCGCATTCACTTCCCTGCACGCTTGCCCAATGCCTTCGAGCGGCTGCATTCTTCCCGTTGATGTCTCGCCATGCACAAGAGCTACGACATCAGGCTGATGCTCCTTTATGGCATTAACTATTTCCTCCGTTAAAAATACACTGCCCCAATCTTTCTCCAGCGTTACAACCTCAGCACCGCAGCGCTTCGCAATCTCGGTCAGCAAATGGCCGAAGCGTCCATAAATCGGCACAAGCACCTTATCGCCAGGCTCGATCAAGCCTACAAGAACAGCCTCTATCCCCGACCTCGACGTCCCATCCACAGGGAATGCCCATTCATTATCGGTCTTAAATAATTGGCGCAGCATCTCCATTGTTTCATTCATTAATGCCGTAAATTCTGGGTCAAATTGTCCCAATATCGGATACGACATCGCCCGCAGCACCCGTGGATCCACCTCGACTGGACCTGGTGTCATAATCGTACGCGGTGATGGCGCCAAATCTTTGTATAGCTTCATAACTCTTCCCCCTCATAGCCTAGTCGATACAGCAGCTCTGTCAGCACGAGTACACCAACCGCAAGCTCCCGCGGCTCTGTATACTCCTCCGGTGAATGCGATATGCCTCGTCTACTTGGAACAAATAACATCGCAGTCGGACAAATATGCTCAAACATTTGTGCATCATGCCCCGCTCCGCTAACCATTCGTTTCGAAGAAATGCCCATTTCACCACAAATATGATCCATATGCCGTTTAAGCACCTCATTCATCGGAACCGGTTCTTCCCTAAACCACTCCGTCCCTTGAATCTGCAGTTGCCTCTCACCGGCCAATGCTGTAAATCGCTGTACGACCCAGCGGCAAAAGCTATCGAGAGCCTGTTCATTGGCATGACGCGCATCTACAGTAAATACAACCTTTCCCGGAACGACATTCGGTACATTCGGAAACACCTGCAGCCTGCCAGCAGTCGCCACTAATGGCGATCCAAGCCGCATAGCCTCTTGACGCAGCGCCCCAATCATCGCACTAACCCCTTCAAGCGCATCCTTGCGCATATGCATCGGAGTTGTTCCCGCATGATTCGATTCGCCAATGACTTCAAACTTCAGTCTACGCTGGCCAGCAATTGTTTCCACTACACCGATAGCGACGCCATCCTGCTCCAGCACCGCCCCTTGCTCGATATGGATCTCAATAAACGCGCCAATATCATGTCGGCGGCTATCCCTGCCCGTTCCTTCGCCAAAGCCGCATTGCTGCATCGCATCCGCAAAAAATACATCTTGAGCATCCTGCAAATGGACAATTTGCTCAAAGTTTCGTTTGCCGGCGATGCTGCCCGATCCCCAGTAAGCCATCGGAAATCGGCTGCCTTCCTCTTCGCATAGGGATACAAGCTCCAGCGTTCGCTTCGGCTTGCCGAATTGCTTTTGCAAATAATCAAGCGCCAGCAAACCCGCCGCAATGCCGTAGGCTCCGTCATAATGCCCGCCTTGAATAACCGTATCAATATGTGAGCCTGTTA
This sequence comes from Paenibacillus sp. FSL K6-3182, assembly GCF_037976325.1. NCBI lineage: Bacteria > Bacillati > Bacillota > Bacilli > Caryophanales > Paenibacillaceae > Paenibacillus > Paenibacillus sp. FSL K6-3182. The sequence goes on along the minus strand of NZ_CP150265.1, from coordinate 530,184 downwards.
TAATAGAAGGCGCGTCTCGATCATCGCCTTGTAATTTTCCGAATAAGTTGCCAACGTTATCAAACTCCGTCGTTAGACCGCAGCTCTCCATTTTGAGCGCAAGCGCTTGCTGCGTCTCCAGCCATCCCTCGGTATAAAGCAGCCGCGTTATGCCGCCTTCTTCATCCGGGCTATATGTTGCCAGCCAATTTAATACTTGCATAACCTGCGTCTCGAAATACGATAATAGCCGTTCCTTCTCTCTCGGATGGGAAAGTACACTTCGCATCATAGCTGCTCCTCCTTCCTTAACTTAAACCTAGTGCCTAACCCACTCGCCTTGCATACTCTCGCTTAACCCTTCCGATTCTTCATAGACAAGGCGACCCCTTACGTAGGTAGCCTTTATTTTGCAATGAAGCTCTTCACCGACATATGGGCTATGCTTATGACGTTGATACAGCTGCTCCGCTTCCAGCGTATAAGACTTGTTCAAGTCAATCAGCACAAGGTCAGCGTCTGCACCGATGCGTATTTCACCCTTCGAATCTTGCAGTCCAAATCGTCTTGCCGGCCCGCTTGCCAGCAGCTTGCTGATCAGCGTGAGCGGCAGCCCCCGCTTCACATGGCCTTCTCCTACAATGAGCTCTACCGAGCTTTGCGCTCCGGCGATACCGCCCCAAGCATCAAAAAAGTTGTCCGCCTCCTTCATCGAGGCTGGACAAGGCGAATGATCCGACGAAATCATATCCACTTGCCCTTCGGCAACGGCATTCCACAGCTTCGCCCGCTCCTTGGCATCTCGCAGCGGCGGAGAGCATTTCGCCACCGCTCCCTTACGGTCCAAATCAGCCGCTGTTAAAGCTAAATAATGCGGACAGGTTTCAACCGTAACGTTCATTCCGCGCTCACGCGCAGCCGTAATCAAATTAATGCCCGCCTCGCTGCTAATATGAACAAAGTGAAGCGCACAGCCCGTTTGCTCCGCATAAAATAGTGCCCGATTGATAGCCTCCAGCTCAGCAATAATAGGCCGCGATGCCACATAGTCAGCAGGCGTCAATCGTCCTTCCGCCCGCATCGCTTGACCAAGCTTAGCAACAATCGGCTCGCTTTCGGCATGAAGAGCTAGTACCTTGCCTAGACCCGCGATGATCTTCATGCCTTCGAGCAGCGTATAATCATCTACCTCTCGAAACGCATCCTCACTCGGATCACCCGTCGATGACATGAATGCTTTAAAACCAACCACTCCGGCTTCATCCAAAGGCGCAAGCTCATGCAGCTTGCCTGGCACCAAACCGCCCCAGATGGCATAATCCACATAAGACCGCCCATCTGCAGCCGCCAGCTTTTGGTGCATAGCATCCACAGTGACTGTAGGTGGAATGCCATTTAGCGGCATATCAATATAGGTGGTACAGCCGCCAGCCGCGAGAGCAGCGGACCCCGTCTCAAACCCTTCCCACCCTCCCAATCCCGGCTCATTCAAATGGACGTGTACATCAATCATGCCAGCCATAATCGTTAAGCCCGCCGCATCCACTACCGAATTCGCCTCTATATCATCGAGATTCTCGCCAAGCACAACAATACGTCCCGCTTTGATTCCTATGCCCAGCATTCGCACTTCATCCTTCAATACGACGCTGCCGTTTTTGATCAATATATCCAGTTTCTCTCGACCGACCATCTCACCCTCCGCCTTTCATTGCTCAGTCACTTTTATGCCGTTTATGAGCCGAATCTGCCAAATCGCGTAGCAGCTGCGCTGCTAATGAAATAGGGCCGCGGACAACGAGGTCCGCGGCCCTATTAACTACCTATTTGTGTAAAACTAATCATCTTCAGGAGATGAGCATGTTTTAGCCGCACTCTATTACTATTTCAGCTCTATTTCTATTTCAGTTCCGTAACTATCAAGCTTGCATCTACCTCTTTCAGCAGGCTCAGATCATGATAGGAAGCTGGAGCAGGAATCGATTTGATGTTGCCAACTGATTTCAGATACTCGCCGACAGCAGGTCCGTTGCTTCCATTCACGTAGGTATCGCCAACTTCCATCGAATACACATTCCGTGACATAATTTGAGTCAGCTCTTCCTCACTAAGGTGCAGCTCAGGCGCTAATGTTTTAATCGCTTCCTCACGGTTGTCATTGATATAATCCGTCGCTTTCTTCAAAGCACGCAGGACAGCTTTTAAAGTGTTCGGGTTTTTCTTAAGGAAATCATCTGAAACTTGGATCGTCGTGTGCACGCTCATCCAATTCACATCACCTTGCTTGTCAGGAAGCTCGCTCTTCGTACCGCTGAAGAGGAACTTGCCGCCGCCTTGGATCGCCTTCGTAATGAACGGCTCCCAAGCAGCCAGCGCATCGATGTCACCCTTCTCCAAAGCGACAACCGCGTCGCTCGGTGCAAGATTTACATATTTGATTTTGCTTGCGTCTACACCAAGCTCTTTAGCCATGTTATTGATTGCAATCGTAACGTCAGCTCCGCTTGGAATACCAATCGTTTTGCCTTCAAGATCCTTCGCGCTCTTCAGCTCAAGCTTGCTTGAACCTACAACCGCTTGCGTGCCAGCAATTTGTGCGAGCGGCGCAATGATTTTGACCGGAATGTCTGTTGATTTCAAAATAATATCCATAAAGTTCGTTTGAATACTTACAGGTGCGCTGCCGCCGGCAACCATCGGTCCGATATCCGGTCCGCTCTCGATCAGTTGACTCGTTACATTAAGTCCTTCTTCCTTGAAGTAACCAAGCTTGTCGGCAATAATTTGCTGCGATGAGATTTGTGCATCACGAACACCAACTAGCGTTAGGTCTTTCATCTCAAGCTCTGTGGATGCCGGTGCATTTGCATTTGCATTTGCATTTGCTGGCGCCTTCTCGTTGCCGCCGCACGCAGCAAGCACAAAAGTTAACGACGTAAGGACAATTGCAGATTTAAACCATTTTCCCGATTTTTTCATTGGTATTCCCTCCACTTATCTCTTTTTAGTTGTACTGCTTCAGCTTCGTATGTAGCGTTACTTCTCGATGGCATCTCGAAGTCCGCCTTTACGCCAAGCCATTACCCTCTTCTCAACCAGCTTCAGCAGGTAAGAGAACAAACTATATTCCAAGCCAATCAGAATGATGGCAATGAACATATTCGATATTTTAAAATAATTTCTCGCATCTACGATGATGTAGCCAAGCCCTGATTTGGCCCCCATCATCTCGGAGACGATGAGCGCCGAGAAGGATAAGCCTAGACTCACCTGCGCGCCAACAAGAAAATTCGGAATAGCCGACGGCAGCATCACTCTCGTGAAAATTTGCCGCTCCGTCGCACCCAAGCTGAGCGCAGATCGGATCAGCGTGGAAGGCACCGACTTAAAGCCGTCCAGCGTGTACACCAGCACCGGGATAAACGTCGTCCACGCAATAAGCAGCACCTTCGGAAACTCACCGATCCCGAACCAGATAATAAACAAGGGCAGCAGCGCCAAGGTCGGAATCGGGCCAACTAAGTTGAGAATGGGCGAAAACCATCGTTCAACCGTTTTGAACTTGCTCATGATGACGCCAACCCCTACCGCCACCGCACTTCCGATAACAAACCCAAGCGCAATTCGAATCGTACTAGAGATCAAGCTGTCTGTAATAATCCCAGTCTTCGCGAGCTCCCAGCCCTCCGATAGCAGCACGGTCGGTGCAGGAAGAAAGTTAGGATTAAAAAACTTTGCCGTTTCATTCACTCTAGAGAACAGCTCCCAAAAAACGAAAAACATTATGGATGGGAGAATGTTATATTTCTGAAAAAACTGATTTATTGCCGATGGCCGTTTGCCACGCGCCTGCTTGCTTATTACTGTCGTCCCCGTCCGTGAAGCCTGCATGCTTCCTGTGTCCTTCACGGTAGATAATTTGGCTCCGTTCATTATGACCCCACCTTTGCTTGCGCTAGCTCCAGATGCTCCTCATCCATAAGAACCCGTTCAATGCGGCTCATCATTTCGCCAAAACCAGCAGAATGGGAAGATCGCGGATGTTTAATTCCGACCTCAAAAATTTCTGCAATTTCACCATGCTTCATCACGACAACACGATCCGCGAGATAAACCGCTTCGCTTATGCTGTGTGTCACGAACAGGATTGTTGGTTTGAGCTGACTGCAAATCTTTTGCAGCTCTACTCGCATCGTCTCACGCGTCAGTACGTCCAGTGCGCCAAACGGCTCATCCATTAGCAAAATGTCCGGCTTGCTCGCAAGCGCCCTTGCAATGCCTACCCGCTGTTTCATGCCCCCCGACAATTCACCAGGATAATGTCCGGCGTATTGTTCCAGCCCTACCAGCTTCAGAAACTCCATTGCGGTTTCCTTCGCCTGTGCTTTTGGCATCTTCTGCACTTCTGGACCGAAGGCAATGTTGTCCTTTATGGTCATCCAAGGGAATAAGGCATGATCCTGAAATACCATTCCTCTTGACTTGGAAGGACCCTTAATTTCTTCTCCATCTACGGTAATCGCACCATCATCAGGCAGAAGGTAACCCGCAATCATATTTAACAGCGTCGATTTGCCGCATCCGCTATGGCCAAGTATGCAAATAAACTCATGCGAGTTAACTGTAAGATCTACATTTTTCAAAATCGTTCTGCTTCCAAAGCTTTTCCCAACCTGATTCACCACTAATTTCATTTGTACCAACCCCAATCCCTTGTTGTTGTCAGGTTATATAACACAAAATTGTTTTGTAGCTACATCATAATCCGAATCCATGTCATTGTCATTGTGCATAGTAGCTAAAAATATCCCATATTCCTTGCATAATCCGCACAATCATATATTTACACCCCGCTGCATAGATGATATATTGTGTCATATAATCTAACATAAAAAGCATTGGCGGTGTGGTTATGCTCCTAAAAGAACTCTTATCTCTCCCGGTATATGCGAATGCAAAAATACTTGCCGGACATGACGGCATGACAAATAGCGTCCAATCGGTCAACATCATGGACGCTCCAGATATTATTAACTATTTGAAACCGCAGGAATTGCTTCTCACGACCGGTTATGCGATGAAGGATCAACCAGAGGCTCTGCTCTCACTCGTCAAAAGTATGGCTGAATTCGGATGTGCCGGTCTAGCGATTAAGACCAAACGTTTTTTGCAGGAGGTGCCAAGCGATGTGCTTCAGTGTGCGGAAAAGCTGCATTTTCCGATTATCGAGCTGTCTCTGGCGCATTCGCTGGGTGATATATGCAACGACTCGCTTAGCCATATTTTGGAGAAGCGCACGGATGAGCTGCATTATGCTTTGACGACACATAAACAGTTTTCACAAATGATCATGCAGGGCAAAAGCACAATCGACGTCATTGAAGCATTGTCGCTTCTCATCGACTCCCCGGTTATGCTGATCAATCCACAAGGCGGACTTCTACATCGTTCAAACGCTATGACAACGGATTTGTATCTTGCATTGTCGTCCGATCTTCAAGCAGAGCTGATCTCACCCTCGCTGCACAGCTCTTACAGCATTCCATTCACTTCTCCAACTTTCATTGGCGCACCTTTTACAGCTGTTGAGCTGTACCCGATTGTTACCTTTCAGCTAGAAGGATTGTTGGTCGCTTTGACGAGCGACAGCAGCAAACACTTCAGCAACTTAACGAAACATGCAATGGAACAAGCCGCCAACGTCATCGGACTCGAGCTTATCAAGAAGCAAGCGGTCAAAGAGCGGTCGCGGCGTTATAAAAATGAGTTTTTCTCCGGCTTTGTTGATGGCCTCATCACCTCTGAGCAAGAGCTTATTCATCGCAGCAAAAACTATGATTTGTTGAATCATCCCGTTTACGTCAGCATTGTCGCTAAGCGCGACACCTCTTTTGATTCTTTTCGTCCGCCAAGCGCACTCGAATCTGATGGCCGCTTTATATCCGAGCGCGACCGCCATTACAATGTGCTGAAAAGCGAGTTTTCGAAGCTTGATTTGCGTTTTGTACTTTTTACAAAAAACGAATACTTCTGCTTCCTTATCGCGCTTAAGGCAAATCAAGATGCTGCCAAAGGCACCGAAGATAAGTTTTTAGGGCAGCTGAAGCAAATGGTGCTTTGCCTAAGCGAGCAGCACGGCATCCCCATCTCGATTGGCATCGGGAATCCGGTATCACAGCTTACACAAGTCCCTTTATCCTATAAGGAAGCAATCGAAGCGCTGCAAACAGGCTACGACGCGCGAAAGAAGCAGTTTGTCCAACCTTACCGCGCCAAAGATTTCAGCAACTTGCTGCGGATGATCCCAAAGGAGGAGCTCAAGGAATATTACGAGGAGACGTTCAAGGATTTATTAAGCATTGAAGGCAAGGAGCGCAGCGATTTAATGAAGACGCTCAGCACCTTCTACGATACGCATTGTCAGCTTGCCGAAACGGCAAAGCAGCTGTTCGTGCATCGCAACACCGTCACCTATCGCCTCGAAAAATGCGAAAGGCTCACCGGCCGCGATTTGCGAGATCCCGTGGAGAGCCTTCGCTTCCGTACCGCATTTTCGATGCAGTTGATGTTCATGACAGACTAAGTGCAGACTTGAGCACTCGACTAGCATTACTTTCCACGCTGCAAGGGCATATTTGTGTTTACCAGCAAAATTTCGAGCTGGCTCATATGCCAATTGCACCTAATAAGCATATATATGTGCTTATTAGGTGCTAACTCTTTGGCGCTGGTTGAGCATCTGCACTCTTAAAGCGGTTAGTCGAGCTTGCCCACCCGCTCCGCTCTACCTAACCCCGCGCTTCGCCTTTTTACAGTTCAGCTTGTAGGTTTTTCCGTATGCCTTGCCGTAGCGTACGATTTTACGAAGCATCGATTGGTCATCAAGCAGTAAGAACGGGCATGGATCAGGCAGCGTATTAACTTCAAGTATCCATGGCTTAAGCTCGCGATCAAGCGCAAGATCAACACCTAATTCCTTAATGCCGGGATACGTCTGGTGGAGCTTCATTGCGGTGAGAACGCCAAGCTTATCCATCCCATTCAACATACGCCGCCTCACTGGCGCACTCATATAACGCCTCAGCAAATACCCTGTTGGATAAATCGTTCCTCCCTGACTGCCATTCGTTACAATTTTTCGAGGATGAGCTACTCTGCCCAAAGTTCCCGTCGCCTCCCAAACCCCATGCGGCGACTGCTGCACCACGAGCCTTATATCAAACGGACGCCCCTTATGCCGCAGCAAGCGAATCCCTTTTTGCACTAGGTAAGCCTTCCTTTTCGAATCTCTCAAAATAGACCGATAAGCCGCTTTATAGGTGAAAAAAGCCAACTTTTTTTCTCCAAGCTGGTACGAATAGGGCCGAAAGCCCTCCTCGTCAAGCTCTACCCTCATCACACCTCTCCCCTGTCCACCTCTGATCGGCTTTACATACACCATCCCCCACTGTTTCAACATTTTACGCAGGCTCTTCCTTGTCATCATCTCCGCTTCCGGCAAATGATTCTTTAACACCGAGTCACGTCTCATCACTTCCGATTTGGCCCACTTATCCGCAACCGTACGACGATGTTTCTTCATAAACGATATAGCAGTCACCCTCTCTCTCACAATATACTACTGCCTCATGATTCACTCTTATTAGCATACGAAGCTTGAACGAAATGGATGTAGGCGTTTGTCCCCATAATCAGAACCTAGAGGCGCAAACGACATATGCTTAATTAACGCATTCATTCGAGATATTTGTCCTACAGGAGGCTCAACACCAAATGTCACCATTAGCTCTGCTTCATCCGCATATCAAGCGAATCGTCCAGCATCACCCCTGGTACAACACCCTTCTTCAACAGGATGGAATAGATCCGCAAGCTTGCCAGTTGTCTGATCTTCCGCTCATCACGTCGGACATTTTGGAGCAGCATTATTTTACGGGGAGAGCTCGAGAAGAGGAAGGTTTGTCCGTTTACAAAACCTCAGGCACTTCATCAGGCGTTCGCAAGGCGATTTATTATTCAAAGGAAGATGACGAGAATTATATCGATGCAAAAACAGCCTGCTTTCAGGATTGGATGACCGCCAGCACTGCCGCTGAGCCTCCCGTCCCTATTCGCAGAGCATTTGCCGACATGGGTACAGGGCATGCAGCAAATACTGCGCTGACCATCTTTGACCGGCTTGGCTTGGAAGCAGACTCCCTGTCGTTCTCGCTCCCGATTGAAGAGCATATTGCGAGGCTGGAATCCTATCGTCCAGAGCTTCTTTATACGATGCCGTCGATTTTGGATGCTATCGTCTCTCACGCAGAGGAACCAAAGCAATTTGGCATCAAAAAAATAATATTAGTCGGCGAAATCGCCCCGCTCCAGTGGCAGCACAACATGGCCGAACGGTTCGGAATCGAGCCGCAGCATATTTTAGACACGTATGGCTCGATTGAAGTTGGAGCGATCGCCTCCTATTCACATGAGCTTGGGCTATATGTCATCGCTGATGGCATTTATGCCGAGGCAATACCGGCGGAGCAAATCGACGACAGCTTTGAACCACTGAAAGAGAACGAAGCCGTTCTCGTATTGACCTCTTTTGTACGTTCATTGTTCCCAGCCATGAGGTATGTCACCTACGACGTCGCGCGTGATTTTCAAACCATTTGCATCGACGGCAAGCAGCGGCAATGCTTCAGCTGTATCTCCAAACGAATCGGCACGGATTTGAAGCATGGGGAAAAAATCAGCCTATACGATATCGAAAGTGTCGTACACCAATACATCCATGACGCACAGCTTCGAGTAAGACTCCATGAGAATAAGCTGCTTGTTCATATTCAAAGCAAATCGCTGAAAGATGAAATGCTTGTCCATATCAAGCATGCTATCGAGCATAAAATTGGGGACATTGGACAAATGATTCAAAATCGCATGCTTGAGGGCATTTCGGTAACACGCGCAGCGGAAAATGAACAACTTGAACGCGGGACGGTGAAATCCAAAAAAATTTATTTTTAAGGGGTGTTAGCCTTTGGAGAGAAATTTGTTGTCCATCATCGGGAATACGCCGCTCGTCCAGCTCTCGAAGCTGTTTGCGAACGATCGCGGCATTAAGGTATTCGCAAAGCTTGAATTGCTAAACCCGGGAGGCAGCGCGAAAGACCGCTCCGCCGCCCGTATTATTAATAAAGCATGGGATGAAGGCTTGATCGGGCCCGGCTCCGTCATCATTGAGTCCAGCTCAGGGAATATGGCAATTAGTCTCGCTGCCATCAGCTCCTATCTCGGCATGAAATTCGTAAGCGTCATTGATCCGAAGGCGACGCAGCAAAATATCCGCATCATGCGTGCTTATGGCGCAGAGATCGAACTGGTTGAAGAGCCTGACATTGAGACAGGTGAGTTTCTGCCCGCAAGATTAAATCGAGTACAGCAATTATTAGAGCGCATTCCCAATAGCTTCTGGCCGAATCAATATTCGAATAAAAACAACTATTTGTCTCACTATGAGGGTACGATGCACGAAATTGTTGAAGAGCTGGGCCACGTCGATTTTATTGTCGGCGGAGTCAGCACCTGCGGCACCATGTTAGGCTGCTCGCAATATGTGCGCGAGCATAAGCTATCCACGAAAGTGGTAGCTGTCGATGCGGCAGGCAGCGTTATTTTCGGAGGAGTGAACGGCAACCGCCGCTTCCCGGGACTTGGAACAGGTATCATACCGCCCTTTGCCCAGACGAGGTTTATGGATCAAGCTATAATGGTAGCCGATAAAGATATGGTCGATGGCTGCAGACTGCTCGTTGCGCAGGAATCGATTTTGGCAGGACCTTCCTCTGGCGCGATTATCCATGCCTTAAAATCGATCGAGCACGAACTCCCCGATGATGCCATATGCGTCGTTATTATACATGATCGCGGAGAGAGATACATGGATACCGTATTCAACGATGAGTGGGTAAAGCAGCAGTTCGGCTGAATTCGCTCCGAAATTTAGCACACTCCCTAATCCAAAAACGAGAGGAACATGACCGTGCTATATCTCGGCGATGAACATATTCGCACTATCGGATTGCACTGGGAAGAGCTTGTTGACAGCATAGAGGTTGCGGTGCAAATTATCGATTCCGGCGATTATGCACAGCCGATAAAGCCCTACCTGCGTTATCGCAATCCAGCTAATCGCATCATAGCTATGCCTGCATACATCGGCGGATCGGTAAAGACTGCCGGTATGAAGTGGATCGCTAGCTTCCCAGGCAATATCGACGCCGGTTTGCCAAGGGCACACAGCGTCACACTGCTCAACAACGCAGAAACAGGCATTCCTTACGCCATGCTGGGCACCCCGCTGCCGAGTGCTGCCCGGACAGCTGCAGTCAGCGGTTTATTCATCCGCCATTATCTAAAAACACGCACCGCATCAAAAAGCTTAAAGGTTGGAATCATCGGCTTCGGGCCTGTAGGCCGGCTTCATTACGATATGTGCTGCCGCTTATTCGGAGAGCATTTAGAGGATATACAAGTGTATGATATACGCGGATGCGAGCTGGATAACCCTGACCTTGCTGCTGTGGACGCTGCACTGCGCCACCGTACGCGTCTCGCCAGCAGCTGGCAGCAGTTATATAACGAATGCAATCTCATTATTAATTGCACAGTAAGCTCTCAGCGTTATATCGATACTCCTCCCGCTGAAGGCACTCTTCTGCTCGATGTTTCTTTACGGGATTATACAGCAGCAGCTATAAGCGGCATTAACGCGATTATCGTCGACGATTGGAATGAGGTTTGCCGCGAAAATACTGACATTGAGCTGCTGCATCTTGAGAGCGGCTTAACAGAAGCACAAACCACCTCCCTAACCGATGTGATATGCCGCGAAGCGCTTGCCAGCACCTCCGATTCGGAGCCCATATTATTTTGTCCGATGGGCATGGCTGTGTTTGATATGGCGATAGCCGATTATTTCGTCCAGCGAGCGCAAGCGTTTGGAATCGGACTACAGCTTAAGTAATGCTCCCAGTGGAAAAATGGCTATATGCCGCTTCTCGGGTATACAAAAAAAGGATGACACCAGCGGCACGCATGGCATCATCCTTTTTTTCGTTGGTGCTATGATGTGATAGGAGGCAAACCTGCTCCGATTAAGCAGATTGACCAAGTCGATTGACTGGAAATGAATATACCTTCGAACGTTCTCCAGCCTCAGCCGCTTCTTCGCTAGCTTTCTTCGCATTGGTCAGCTCCATAAACCAAGCCTCATCCCATGTATCTAAAGCTAAGTCAATTGCATTTTGAAAAACCTGCGCATCATTTATAGTAATTTCGGATACGTTTTTGAGCCATGATGAACGAACGGCTACGGTTTTCCCTATAACCTCTACGTTATCCGACTTTACAACGCTCACGGTTACAAATCCTTGCAAAATATCGATGGTTTCGACAAAACCATGAATGAGCTCGCCATCTTTTGTTTTACCTTGTACCCAATCGCTTATGTTGAATTTCATCTCCAAACACCACCTATCCCTAATAGTAAGAATACCTCGTTAACTGTAACTTTTTTTGGTACACTTGCTTTAAAAAAGTAGACGCTTCTTTTATGATTAAGCTACGTCCTATTGGTGACTTCCATACTGTAAGTTTAATAATTACAGTTACCTTTGTCAAGTTGTTCATGAGAAATGGACGTTTTGGCTTTAACGCCCAGCTTCCCACTACAATAATATGCGGTTTAGCTCCAGCCCCAGAAGAAACCGTCTCTCTCCCAAGCGGCCTTTCCCTTATGGAGCTTACGGAACACTTTTTTCACTTCTTTGTCGATTGAAGCGTTGCCGTGCTCATTCACATATATAAACGATTCGCCAAAATGGCTTTTTATATGCTCAACTGCGGCGCTTTGATGCAAAATCCCTTTTTCCTTCAATTCGTTCAGCATCCATTCTGCAACCTCATTAGCAGTATAAGACATCGCTATCACTCCTTCATTAAATAAACGCTGTAACTATAGCACACTTCGTCCTCCCACTACAATATAAGGAGCAGCTGTGCGCATTGACAGTGTATTGTCCATTCCTCTATATTATATTTATCACAATTTAATTTTGTTAAACTTAGAACTTTAGCTCATTGCCTTTTAAACAAACAAATTCACCTTCCCACGGAGGACAACAACATGGACAGCAACGAAATTTTAAAACTGGACAATCAAATATGCTTCGCTTTTTATGCCTGCTCTCGCGAGATTACTAAGCTTTATCGCCCAATGCTCGAGAAGATCGACCTTACCTACACGCAATACGTTACAATGCTCGCCCTATGGGAGCAGGACCATGTCACGGTAACCGCGCTTGGCAATAAGCTTTATCTGGACTCAGGCACGTTGACCCCGCTTCTTAAGAAGCTGGAAGCTGCAGGACATATTACGCGTACGCGTGACCGCAACGATGAACGCAGCGTACTCGTGGAACTCACAGCGCAAGGCCGAGCATTAAAGGAACAAGCCGTCGATATTCCTCATCAGCTCGCATGCAAGCTTGACGGCACACCTGAAGAAGGTGCTGCATTGCTGGAACAAATGCATCAGTTCCTAGACCGAATACAGCAAGGATCAGCTAGAGCATAACGGAAAAAGACAGCTGCCCATTACTTATTCTGAAGTTCTGAAGGGAGCAAGCCATGACATCATCTACGGTTAGGCCATTTGGCCAAACGAGTTTGCAGTTATCTCCGCTTGGCCTTGGCTGCTGGCAATTCAGCAATGGCAAAGGGATCGTCGGAAAGTTTTGGCCCGCTCTGAGTGGCGAAATCATTAATGATATCGTAAAAACAAGCTACGAAGGCGGCATTAACTGGTTTGACACCGCTGAAATTTACGGAAACGGCCAATCCGAGCAACTGCTCGCCAGCGCTTTGCGTGAAGCCCTGCCAGCAGAAGATAAGGTCTATATTGCGACCAAGTGGTGGCCGGCAATGCGTACCGCCAGCAACATTGACCGTACAATTGATGTAAGAATTAAACTGCTTGAGGGGCGTACAATCGACCTCTATCAGGTGCATCAGCCCTTCTCCTTCTCTTCAGTGAGTAGTGAGATGAAGGAAATGGCGAAGCTGGCCGCTGCCGGAAAAATCAAAAATATAGGTGTAAGCAATTTCTCCGCTAAACAAATGCGCGAGGCCGATCGCGTTCTGCGAGAGCATGGCTTGCAGCTCGCCTCCAACCAAGTAAAATACAGCCTGCTTGACCGCCGCATCGAGAAAAATGGTATTCTCGAGACGGCGCAAGAACTCGGATGTGCAATCATTGCTTATTCTCCGCTTGAACAGGGTATATTAAGCGGGAAGTTTCATCATGATCCTTCTCTGATCAAAGCCATTAGCGGCCCGCGCAAATGGAGCTCCGCTTTTCAAACAAACGGCCTAAAACGCTCTAAGCCGCTTATTGAATCGCTTGAGCAGGTAGCTGCTCGTTATGAGGCTACCGCAACACAAATCGCATTAAATTGGCTCATCCATGCTCATGGAGATACTGTATTCGCAATTCCCAGAGCATCAAAAATTCACCACGCCGAGCAAAACGTGAAAGCTATGCGTTTTAAGCTGACAATAGATGAAATTAACGAAATTAGTGAAGCTTCAGCACTTGCAGCTCGCTAATCCAGCCTCTCGATTCAAAGCAAGGAATGCAGGGTATAAGTAGATGTAACCTCATTCTAGCTTAGATACGAGAGGAGAACTCCCCTATGACGACAGCCATTGGAGTATTTGACAAAGAAGAAGGTGTCTTGGAAGCGATCAAACGTTTTCAAGCAGCGAGAACAAATAGACATAATCTTAGAATCGTTCTGAAGAACAAGGAATCGGCTCCGCTTCTTGTTTCCGATTCAAGCATCCCTATTGAGGAAGTTTATGAAATTCGAGAAGCGCAAGAGGTGAACCAAGCCGGAACAATTACTCCGCTTAGTGCCGCACCATTTGCAGCAGGTTCAGGTTATACCGTCGGAAGCACTGGCCTAAACGGCGGCCCTACCGGCATAGCCGCAGGCGCCGTGAAGCTTGATAATGAGCCTGATACTAAAGACGTGCTCCATGATATTGGCATAGAAGACAAATTCATCGAACCGTGCAAAGAAGCTATCGATCAAGGCTACTACTTGCTAGTGGCTGACACTGATAACGAAGCCGCAGCAGGAGCCTCGCTACTTCAGTCGGGTGCATATAAAGTTCTTTATTAAAAGCAAGCCAGAGGCTGTCCCTAGCAAATAGGGGCGGCCTCTTATTCATTTACAGACCAATAAAAACAGCCTCTGGCCACAAGCTAACTCACCTCTATTTATTTCATTTGACACCTCTATATAGATTGAGTACAATTAAATTATAAAAAATATAAAACGGTTGATGGAGGTTGTTCCTATGTCCTTATACAATATTGAAGTAAAGACCATTAGAGGCGAAAATCAGACTTTAGCCCCTTATAAAGGCAAGGTCATGCTCATCGTGAATACAGCTACCAAATGCGGCTTCGCCCCGCAATTCAAAGGTCTTCAAAAACTTCATGACACCTACAATAAACAAGGCTTTTCTGTACTAGGCTTCCCCTCATCGCAATTCGCCAATCAAGAGCTTAGCGACGACAGCAAGGTTGCAGAAGCGTGCGAAATCAATTTCGGAGTATCGTTCCCTTTATTCTCCAAAGTGGATGTAAACGGCAGCACTGCGCACCCTTTATTCCAGCACCTGACGAATGAAGCACGCGGCTTCCTCGGCACAAGGTCGATCAAATGGAATTTCACCAAATTTCTTGTCGACCAGAACGGCAAGGTATTAAAGCGCTTCGGATCAAAGGATACGCCTGAGAAAATCGAACGATATGTACAGAAGCTGCTGTAAAGTTCTGTTTAGGTCTTAACCGCTTCAGTTAATATATCCCGCAAATAAAGAAGCCTTCTTCCCCACTCAGAGCGTGGATAAGAAAGCTTCTTTTTTAATTGCCGCAATATTCGCGTTACTGCTGCGAGCATGAAAAAACAATCGGATGATCACTTCTTTTAGCGATTAACCACTACCTTTGTCATCCGTGCAGGAGAGCATGTTTTCGGCACGAATAACTCTAGTAATTAATAAGCGAGGTGATGACAATGGCGTTGTTAAAAACCAAAGAAGCCGCTCAGCTTCTTGCTGTCAGTGAAACAACAGTCAGACGTTGGATATCCCAGTTCCCCTCTTCTTTCGGCAAGGATACGCTCGGTCACTATACCTTTGATGAGACGGCTCTTCACAACCTGCAGCTGATTAAGCAAGAATTGGAGGAAGGGGTCAGCCTGCAAGACATTAATCTTTCTCCCGTTCCGCAAGATCTGCAGGCATCCGCACCTGTATACGAGGATCACGAGGAACTGCTCCATCGACTGAGCCGTTTGGAAGCTTCCCTATCCCAGAAAGCGGATGAAGTCGTCACTTACCAGCTGCTGAGCCACCGGCAGGAGCTCGATGAGCTTAGGCTCGTTCTGACTCAGCTAACCGCAAGCATGGACGCACTGCAATACCCCGAGCAGCATATCGCCGCCGCATCGCTCCCAGCAAAGGATCGCACCAAACGACGCAAGCTGATCAGCATCCTATTCCCTTTCCTATAACGACTAATCCTCTAGCTCTCGTAATGTCTCATGACGGGCAGCCAAGTTAAAGAAGACGAGTACAACTTGGCTGCTCCAATATAAAATTTTTATCTTATTGATCCTTATCCACTTACCTTTTCTAAAATATAAATAGCTTCGTCGACACTCATTTCCCTTTCGACCCGCTCCTCCATATCCTTCAAGCGCACTAAGCCCGCCTTCCATTCCGCCTCTCCCACCAGAAGAGCGTAACGTATGCCGCTGTTCGCTACCGATGCAAGTATATTTTTCAGCTTTCGTCCGCTAGAATCGAGCTTCACTCGAATGCCGCTCGCACGCAAATCCGCTGCGGTTTGCAGCAGTTCTGCCGCCGTTACGCTTACGGGAATGAGCACTACGTTAACCGACGCCTTCGCTGCAGCTGCGTAACGTTCTTCAAGCAAAGCCATAATTGATTCCATTCCAAACGACAAGCCGACCGCTGCGTACTCAGCATCATCCCTGCCTATAAGCTGTCCAATAATGGCATCATACCGACCGCCGCCGCCAAGGCTCGATGCGAAGCCGTTCGAAGCATCAAATATTTCATAAACCGTACCTGTGTAGAAAGATAACCCGCGTGAGAGAAAAGGGTCAAACACACAAACAGACTCTAATCCAAGCTTGCGCAAAATATCACGAACCTCGATTACTTCCTGCGCCCCAGCACTATATTGCAGGTCATATTTATCTATCAACGTCTCTAGTGTAGGCTCCTCCAGCTCAATCAACTCTAAAATCGCAGCAATGACCCCGCCAGCCAAACCCTTCTCAGCAAGCTCCGCCTTCACACTGTCTATTCCGATTTTTGCGAGCTTATCCAAAGTCAGCATAACCGACAACGAATCAGCCCCCTTGACGCCAATTGCTGCAAGCATTTCGCCAAGAAACCGCCTATTATTCCATTTTAATTGGATATCCAGCTCCAGGGTGCGAAACACATCGACAGCCAGCTGCATCAATTCCACCTCAGCTTCCGGCCCCTTCACCCCAACAACATCCACATCACATTGCAAAAATTCTCGCAGCCGCCCGCGTTTAACGGGACCGTCACGGAACACCTTCCCCATTTCATATCGCTTGAAAGGCAATTCAATACTCGGATTTAATGCCATCACCTTGGCAAAAGGGATCGTCAAATCATAGCGCAAGCCTAATCGTCGTTTTCGCTGATCTGTAAGCTGGTACATTTCCTTAACAATCTCATCGCCGCCTGCATATTTGGATGTCAAGAAAGCAAGATCAGTCAGCTCGGTAGACACCATCTCATCAAAGTCATATAGCTCAAACTTTTCCCGCAGAGTCTCCTGAATCTTTCTTCTAAGCGCTTGCTCCCTGCCGTAATAATCATAGGTTCCCTTTACATTTTGCATCACGATCATTCCTCTCACTGCATTATTGGAATAAAAAAAACGCGCAGGACCTCTTGGTCCTGCGCGCATCGTATGCTGCAGGGAGGCCAACGCGAGAAGCGCTAGCCCACCCTGAATGTTGATCAGGGGTGCTAACGCTTGGTGAAATGATGAAGCTGATTCAATTGGAATGTGTACATAAGACCCAATCCCTTCGACTGAATTAATGTGATTATAGCGAATCAGCGCTTGTCGCGCAAGACCTTAACTTATTAGAGACATTCAATACAATGATAAAGCGATGAATTCGCATTTAAATCACGCAATATGATATTATACAAGTTGGATATAAAAGGTGAATGCTGCGCAAACCTGATCGTCTCAAGGTCATTTGCATTCGCAAATTTAAGGAGGATATTGAAATGCTGTTTAAGAACAAACGTCTTGGGATCATGCTTCTTCTTGCACTGACCCTGCTCATTGTAGCATCAGGCTGCGGCGCAAACGGGAGTAATGAGAAAACAGGATCAGGCAGTGGCAACACAAGCACAACTCCCCCTACTGAAGCACCTGCTGAGGAAGGTCCTGAGCTTCTCGGCTCGGACAAGCATCCTGTTGTAACGATTGAACTTAGCAATGACAAAATCATTAAGCTTGAGCTTTACCCAGAGGTTGCACCTAATACCGTAAACAACTTTATTTCTCTTATTAATAAAGGCTTCTATGATGGCGTTATTTTCCACCGCGTAATTCCAGGGTTTATGATTCAAGGCGGAGATCCAGAAGGTACTGGCACCGGTGGCCCTGGATACAGCATTCCAGGCGAATTTAACAGCAATGGTTTCGAGAACAAGCTGAAGCATAGTCGCGGTGTTATCTCCATGGCTCGTACGAATGATCCAGATTCTGGGGGCTCGCAATTTTTCATCATGCATGCTGATTACCCATCTCTCGATAATGAATACGCAGCTTTCGGAAAAGTAACCGAAGGCATCGAGGCGGTCGATGAGGTTGCCAATCAGAAGGTCGGCCCAGGCGATAAGCCGGAAACGCCAATTTCGATGAAAAAAGTAACTGTAGATACGCTTGGCATGACGTTCGAAGAACCAGTTAAGACGAAATAAGAGAAGGGCTGAGCCCTTCTCTTTTTTTATTGCCTAGGATATAATACATTCATTAATCAATTAATATTTACAGTAATGACCCAATGTTAACCTAGGAGGATTTCTGCTTGAGAAAACAAACCATCATTTTGTTAACGGTATGCATAATGACATTTATGAGCGCTTGCAGCAGAAATAACGCCGGAAATACAGTTCCACCAGCGGAGAGCAATCAGCCATCCTCAGCTAATGGCGCATCAAACCAGCTAAAAACGGAAGCGGTTACAGCGGAGGAGCCTCTATTCACTAACACCTCCGTTCATGATCCGTCGATTTTCAAAGTTCGTGATACCTTCTATATTTTCGGCTCGCATCTCGCTGCGGCGAAGTCGAAGGATCTCATGGCCTGGGAGCAGCTGAACTCCAGTGTCTATGAAGAGAATCCCATCATACCGGATGTACTGACAGAGATGAGCGAGGAGCTAGCTCGGGCCGAGACTGATACGTTCTGGGCAGGCGATGTCATCCAATTGCCGGACGGCAAATTTTATATGTATTACAGCATGTGCAAAGGAGACTCTCCTCGGTCGGTGCTTGGTTATGCGGTTGCCGATCAAGTTGAAGGGCCTTATAAAAATAAGGGCATGATTCTCAAATCGGGCATGTGGAATGATTTGAGCGAGGATGGAACGTTGTACGACGCGGCAGTGCATCCAAACGTAGTCGATCCAAATTTGTTTTATGATAAAGATGGCATTCTGTGGAGTTAATCTTTATTTGGATCTTTATGTGCTAAGCAACTTGTCAGATGATAAGCTCGTCTCGCAAATTTGCTTAATTGACAATCCCATAATTAGTACTGTATAGTACTAATTATGAAAACGACCTCCAAAACATCTAATCGCGAAATTGCGCTACAGACAGCGTCCAACTTGTTTTTGAGCAAAGGTTATCTCGTCACAAGCATGGATGATATTGTTGCAGCGAGCAAAGTATCCAAAACTAATATTTATTACTATTTCAAGAGTAAAGAGGAGATATTGTCCACGATCATTGAGCGGATGACTGATCAATATGAAGCACTTATAGCTCATATTGCCAATCAAACCGAGCTGCCTGTTATGGAAAGGCTGACGAAACTTATGCAGACGCTCACTCTGCAGGATATCGACTGCCTCGGAGGGTGTCCTTTTTTAACGCTATACACGCAAACACCAATGGAGGCAACTGCCATTCGGGAACAGATAAGCGCATTTTTCAAAAAACAATTAACGATCCTCGAGCAGCTTATTACAGAGGGCATTGCTAGAAATGAAATGAACAGCAAACTGCCCCCTCAACCAATGGCCTCCTTAATTTTGTCCACGATCGAGGGCGGATTGTTCCTGCAGCATGCTCAGCAAGACCCAACCATACTACAGCAATCGCTTCATGCTTTAGCTTCTATGCTAAAGTAATTTTTTTAAAAACTTTAGTACTGATTAGTACTATAAATGATTTCAGAGGAGTGTTTACTAATGGCACATGTATTCATGACGGGCGGAACAGGTTTTGTCGGCTCCCAAATTATTAAACGGCTAGCTGCCGACGGTCATCGCATTACTGCTTTAGCGCGTTCACATAGCCGAATAGCGGAACTTATTGAGCAAACAAACCACGAGGAGTCCGGTCTCCTATCAGCCGTAATCGGAGATTTGACAAAGCAAGGACTGGGCTTATCTTCAAGCGATCGCCTTGCGATACAAAACGTGGATGTCATTATACACGCTGGCGGACCAATGGATATTCTTTTAACTGAACAACAAGCAAAGAGGGTTTTCCTTGATGCAGCTAACCATTTAACTTCACTTGCTGCTGAGCTTTACGAGAATGGAAATCCCCTGCATTTCATTCATGTCGTTGGTTTCAAAAGTCCTGTGACCGATTCGAACTTAAACGATGCAACAGCCATTATGCAGCTTTTGGAGCACGAAGCTCCTTATGAGCGAATGAAAATAAACGCAGACGTTCATATCCGCCAGCATGCTAAACAAACTGGCTATCCTCTTTCCGTCGTTAACCCAAGCGTAGTCATCGGTGATTCTACTACCGGCAACACGGAGCAAACCGGAGGGTTAGGCATTTTGATAGCAGCGGCGAGAAAAAAACTTATGGGCACTGTTCCAGGAGGCAAAAAACACTGGCTCCCGCTCGTCCATCTCGATCATACGGCAGCTTTCATTGCTGCCCTTGCGAACGAGCAACAACCTCTAAGCAACACCTATTATTTACTTGAAGAACAAGCAGCAAGCCTTAACATGAGCCAGCTAATAACACTCATAAATAAGGAACTTAGAGTCCCGTCTCCAATCGGTTTTATCCCTGTATCCCTTTTGAGCAAGATTTTAAGCTCCCGTATGGGAAGCAAACTAGGCATTCCCCAAGAATCGCTCAGCTTTATTGTCAATCAAGCATTCCCTCTACAATCTACACAGCATATTCAGCAAAAATATTCGCTTCCTGCCACTGTAGATTTATCGGTTCTCCCGCATGTGATTGCCGATTTGGATTATCGTTTATCCCATAGGCCGACAAGTCATCCTAATTTCGTACGCAGCAAACGCGGTCCACTTGCCACGCTAGAAAAAACTGGAAGCGGCAACCCGATTATTTTGCTGCCCGGTACCTTCAGCGGTGCAGACTGTCTTATACCGCTAGCTTCAGAACTGCGGCATCGTCAGATATGGATTGCTGATTTACCAGGCTTCGGGCGATCACCCTATCACCATCATCCGGTAAACGTAGTAAATGGGCATGTCGAGGCTATTATGTCCGCTATTACATCACAACCGGAAACCGTTACTTTAATCGGTCATTCCTATGGAGCATTGCTCGCAGCCAAGGTCATGGAGCGTATGCCAGAGCGTATCCAAGCCGTGCATTTATTGCAGCCAGCGCTCCACCATGCGAACAGCAGATATAGGAGTAGAATCGTCAATCGTATGCTTTTGCCCCATATATCCTTAGCAACCTTGCGCAAGGAGCTTGTATTGCAGGGATGCTTCGAGAGGATCGGTCAAATCCCTAAGGACTATTTGGAATATGTTTTGAACGAGCTCAGCTCCCCGCGCGTTAGAGCCACTCTGGCTGACACACTCGCCCAGTTAACGAAGGATGAGCATTTCCGACAACAACCCGAACAATGGGGTGAGAAACGGGTCAGTATCATTTGGGGCTCACAGGACCGTGTGTATACGATACCGAAAACTTACAGCGCAGTTCCCACTCAGCTTCTAGCACGCGGTCACCACTTCCCCCTTTCTCATCCATCTGAAACAGCGCGCCTATTATTTCAAGCGGGGCTCTAGTTTAAAGTTGCATGGTATGAAAAAAAGGCGGCTCTTAAAGGTCCTATTCGACCTTTAAAAAACGCCCTTTTTTCCGTCCAAACCACTACTTGCTCTTAAGCATATTCATAATAACCGTAATCGCGTCTGCCCGCGTTGCCGTAGCTTTTGGCGCAAAGATATTGCCCGTACGCCCCTGAATGATGCCTTTATCACTAACTGCTCTAACCGCACCCTTCGCCCATGCCGGGATATCCTTGTTATCAGCAAAGCTGGTTGTCGCATTCGGATCTAACGTTAATCCAGCACCGCTTGCAATCATTGATACCATTTCCATACGCAAAATGTTTGCGCCCGGACGGAAGGTTCCATCTGGATAGCCGCTAATAATGTCCGCTTTGACCGCTTGTGCAACAGCTTCCTTTGCCCAAGCTGCAATTTTGTCATTATCAGCAAAGGCAAGCACCGAGCCTGCACCATCCGCTTTCAACGCACCCATCAGCATAACGGAAAATTCCGCACGTGTTACGGTTTTATTCGGTTTAAAAGTACCGTCTTCATATCCCTTCACAATACCGGATGCGACCGCCTCTTTAATAGCAGCCTCTGCCCAGTGCCTTGATATATCTGTAAAAGAAGGCACTTCTTCAACTTTCTTGTCTACAGCGAATACAGCAAACTTAGTAAAATGATCAGATTGTACAGTAATAAAGTTATCCTTTACCGTACCACCCATCTCTACCCATTGCTTCTTCACCTCATCGTAATAGAATACGGAC
Organism: Paenibacillus sp. FSL K6-3182; assembly: GCF_037976325.1. Taxonomy (NCBI): domain Bacteria; kingdom Bacillati; phylum Bacillota; class Bacilli; order Caryophanales; family Paenibacillaceae; genus Paenibacillus; species Paenibacillus sp. FSL K6-3182. The sequence goes on along the minus strand of NZ_CP150265.1, from coordinate 507,995 downwards.
GCCGTCTGACCACTCTTGATCAAAGAGGCATCAAGCTTAAAGGTCAGCGTGACTGGAACAAAGAAATCAGCTGATATCGACTTGAGTATTTCAAAAATAGAAGACACTCGCTTGCTCGATGGCTCAACAATGCCGCCCGTTTCAGTCAGTTTCTCAATAGAAAGCAGCATTTGCTCCTTCGTCGCACCTGCTGGAATAGATACAGTAACGCTATCATCCAAGCCAAGCGTACCTGCGCTGCCTGCACCAATCGAAACCTGTCCTTTATTTGATACATTCCCACCCGATCCACCCGTACCGCCTTCTACTGGAGGAGTTGGAGTTGGAGTTGGAGTCGGTGTAGGTGTGGGAGTTACAGGCGTTTCAGGCACATCAATCTTAATATCTTGTGTCCCTACTGTTTCAAACAAGTTCTTCACTGTAGCAAAATCATTCGAGAATGCCAGCGAAAGCATAAGCATGATGCGTGCATGCTGCGGGTTTAAATTATCTCCAGCAATAATGCCGTTTCCGCCGCCAGTGATCGTTCCAGAACCCGTTCTAGTCGTCGATACGAATGTAACGCCATGATCCTTAATTGCTGCGGACCGCGCCGCACTCATCTTCGACGAAATACCAGCCGCCCCAGTGCCGGCTGTTACAATCCCTTTGGCTCCATCAGCTACTAAAGCACGAATGGCACCGCCGCCGGCTTCTTGGTAGCTATAAACGATTTCAACGATAGGCAAATTGTCCTTCGAAATATTTTTCAATGCAAACGGCGTTTTCCAATCCGCTTGTCCAGCTTTGAGCGCCCTAGCATTCAGACGATACATACGTACCGCTGCATCATCAACGTAACCAAGCACGCCGAACATCGGTGTCTCAAACGTATCCGTCCGGTGCGAATTGCTCTTTGTTACTTCGCGTGCCGCATGAATGACATCGTTAAGCATAACGACCGTGCCGAACCACTTTGTTTTGCCGCTCCCCGCCACCTTAATTGCTTGATACAGGTTGGCTGGAGCATCCGTTCCAATGACATCCCAAGGCCGCATTGAACCCGTAACAACTACCGGCTTCTCGCTTTGAACAGTTAGATCGAGAAAATAAGCAATTTCCTCCATCGTGTCCGTACCTGTCGTAACAACTGCACTATCATAAATTTCAAGCGCAGCATCCACCGCAAGGGAGAGATCATACAGGTCCTTCATACTGTAGCCGCTCGAGCCCTTGTTGCCGAATTGATAAGTAGAGACATCCGCTATTTTATTTTTCCCAGGCAGCTGAGCTACCATATCCGCCATTTTATACGTTCCTGCAGCATAGCTTTGGAAATTAGTAGGATCATTATTACTCGCTTTACCAGCAATCGTCCCGCCAGTCGCCACTACAATGACATTTGGCAATGGAGAAGCTTTATGCTCCTCGGACAATGCCGGAATATCAAAGGTAGGCAGCTGAGGTGCTGCAGTCTCGGCACGAACTGAGCTGGCATAACCAGTCAGTATCGTACTGAGGAGAGCCATAATGAGGAGGGGAATGAAAACTTTCTTTGCTGTAGATGATTCACTTCTTATGGTCATAACCGTACTCCTCCCCCTAATTATGGCGTCACTGGTGCTGTTTCAGGCGTTGTTTCTGTTGCAGTGGGCTGAACTGGCACTTCTGAAGCAGCAGGAACTTCTGCTTCCGGTGTAGGAACAACTACGACCGGTTCCGTCACAACAGGCTCTTCGATTGGTTCTTCAACTGTCGTGCTTAGTACCGTATTTTCATCAACTGAAATTTCTACATCCTGTGTGCCAAAAGTCGTGAACCAGTTTCTAATCTTGTTTACATCGTTTGTAAATGCTAGGGACAGCAACAACATCATACGAGCATGCGCCGCGTTCAAGTTGTCTCCGCCAATAACACTTCCGCTGCCGCTATCATAGATAGAGCCTGAGCCTGTTCTTGTTGTCGATACAAATACGACACCTTTATCCTTAATGGCCGCGGAACGCGCAGCACTTAGCTTCGACGAAATACCGCCAGCGCCTGTTCCTGCGGTTACAATTCCCTTCGCGCCATCTTCCACCAAGCCGCGAATAGCGCCGCCGCCTGCTTCTTGATAGCTGTATACGATTTCTACTATCGGAAGACTATCTTTGGAGATGGTTTTCAAATCGAATGGTGAAGCCCATGCTGGTGTGCCTGCTTTTGCCGCTCTAGCAGGAGCACGGTAAATACGAACAGCCGGGTCATCCACATAACCTAGTGCACCAAACATCGGAGCATCAAAAGTATCGGTACGGTGTGAATTTGACTTCGTAACTTCACGTGCCGCATAAATGACATCATTCAACATGACCACTGTGCCAAACCATTTTGTTTTACCGCTCCCAGCTAGTTTAATAGCTTGATAGAGATTGGCAGGCGCATCCGTTCCAATAACATCCCATGGACGCATAGAGCCTGTAACAACAACCGGTTTTTCACTGCGAACGGTTAGATCGAGGAAATACGCGATTTCTTCCATCGTATCCGTACCCGTCGTTACAACTGCACTATCATAAATCTTAAGAGCTTCGTCTACCGCAAGCGATAGATCATAAAGATCTCTAATACTATAGCCACTCGAACCCTTGTTGCCGAATTGATAGGTAGAGACATCAGCTATTTTATTTTTCCCAGGCAGCTGAGCAACCATATCTGCCATTTTATAAGTACCAGCCGCATAGCTCTGGAAGTTAGTAGGATCATTATTGCTTGCCTTACCCGCAATCGTTCCTCCTGTTGCAACAACAATAACATTAGGAAGACTTGAAGCTTGATGTTCAGCTGATAGGGCCGGAATATCAAATGTCGGCAGCTGCGGCGCTTCCTCCGCGCGTACAAAATCCGTTTTTGTCAGTACCCCTACCATCGCTGCAAGCAATGAAAGTACAAGCAGTGGAATTAAAATCTTTTTCGCTATCTCGCTCTTTACAACTTGTGTCATGTTTAACTCCTCCTATGCGATATAATTCTCTCTTTCTTCTACATCAGTCTATTTCATGTTATATAAGTTAACAAATCATTAAAGTGGATAAAAAAGCGTAACCATCGAGCTTTAACTCTATTTTTCACTCATTCATGCTTATATCCTTACTAAATTAAAGAAAACATATGTTAGTTTTATTTACATGAATTAACGAGATTACTAGATTAATGCTCAGTATAAAAAAGGATTCTATAAAACAGTTTCTTACAAAGAGCTATTCGAACAATCCAGCACACGCTGGAGCAAGGTCACGCTGAAGAGCGGCAAGCAGATATTTAAATGGAGGCGTCTGGAAAAAAAGCTAAACAACCAATGCAGCCGAATAGGGGCAGCTTCGTTATTTTAGCGAAGCTGCCCCTATTTTTTTTGTCTAAAATGGATCATTAAATCTCCCTGTTGACACTTATAGTACGCAATGCTATGGTGGACGTCAGAAGGCATTCTGCTATCGACGCGGGGTGCCTATCTGTATATTTATTTGGTAAGGGAGGACACAACGAATATGATTCAAGTAAAAGAATTTATTGATACGGATTCTGTTTTTGCTGAAAAAAGAGCAAATGAGTTTTTGGCAGAACTGAGCGACGATCAAGTCATTAATATTTGCTACGGCTCCATGATCAAAACAGCCACTTCAGGCAACACTTATCAGCGCAGCACTATACTTGTCGTTTATAAGCAAAGCAAAGAGAAGGAATAAAGAAAGCGGGTGATCCCATCATTAAGCCTCGTCAAGATAATCTAGAACATCATGAGACGCAGGGGAATGAGGACAAGGACATTCGAAACACAAAAAGAGATAAGTGGGAAATATTTTTCCGTATCCTTTCCTCCACGGCAGCATTTGGTTTGGTAGCTATCGCTATCGGCTATGTCACCTATTCATTTTTCATAAAATAGAGGCTGCTGTCTTGGAACCGTTATCACTTATTTTTAAGGTGGAGGTTTGCCATGAAATATTTTACTTATAATCGATGGTGTTTATTAAAGAGCGGAATATTCACAAAACCTTAGTCCCCCCTTCTCTGCAACAACGGCAAAGAAGCAAGCAGCCGTCGCCTAATCATAGCGCCAGCTGCTTGCTTCTTTGCGTTTTTTTCACTATTGCCGCTCAGCTCTTGTTACGCTTGTTCTTGTACCACAGGACGTTTGTTGCGGAAATGCCCTTCGCTTGGGCGTTCAAGTCCAAGATGGTCACGAAGGGTATCTCCCGTGTAATCTTCACGAAACAGTCCACGCTGCTGCAAAATCGGCACGACATAATGAACGAAGTCGTCGAGCCCTCCAGGAAGAACCGGAGCCATGATATTGAAGCCATCGCAGCCATAGTCCTCAAACCACAGCTCGATAAGGTCAGCCAGCTGTACGGGCGTACCAACAAACTGCAAATGTCCCCTCGCTCCAAGCATTCTGCTTCCAAGCTCCCGCATCGACAGCTTATCTTTGCGCGCCATATCCATAATAAGCTGAACACGGCTCTTCATGCCGTTGGATGCTTCAACAGGATCAGGAATATCCGGCAGCTGATCATCAAGCGAATAGCTGCTTAGATCTACGCCGAGGAATCCTGATAAGAAGCCGACAATATGGGCGGCAGGAATGAGCTCCTGCAGCTCTTGATAACGCCGCTTCGCTTCCTCTTCCGTCGCACCAAGAATCGGGGAGAGGCCTGGCATGATTTTTAGACTGCCGCGTTCCCTTCCATAATCTCCAAGCTTGCTGTTCACACTCTCATAAAAGATTTTTGCCGCTTCCAGCGATTGCTGCGCCGTAAATATAACTTCGCCAATGCTGGCCGCAAAGTCTTGACCTGGACCTGATGAGCCTGCCTGAATTAGCACCGGATAACCTTGAGGAGATCTCGGCACATTCAGCGGTCCTTTCGTGGAGTACCATTCTCCGCTGTAATCAACTGGCCTTACTTTAGACTCATCGGCAAACTGACCCGACACCCGGTCAAGCACAAGCGCGCCATCCTCCCAGCTATCCCATAAGCGGGTTGTGGCATCCACAAATTCACGAGCCATCTTATAACGCAGGCCGTGCTCGGGATGTTTGGGCTGCCCGTAATTATGAGCTTCCAGATCAAGCTGCGAGGTTACAATATTCCAGCCTGCCCGCCCGCCGCTAATATGATCAAGCGAAGAAAACTTTCGCGCGACATTAAAAGGGGTGTTGTATGTGGTTGAGACGGTTGCAGTCAGCCCGATCTTCTCCGTAACAGCCGATAATGCGGACAATAGCGTAAGAGGCTCCAGCATGCCTGCTACCGCTTGCCCCACATTAGTGGCATACAGCAGATCCGCGAAGAAGAGCATGTCGAACTTGCCGCGCTCCGCGGTTTGCGCAAGCTTCTGATAAAATTTCACATCAAACATTCCTTCAACACCCGACTCCGGATGACGCCAGCCTGCATGATGATGGCCTGTATAATAAATAAATGCTCCGAGATGGAGCTGCTCCTGCCGTTTCCCCATAATCCGTTAACCGCCTCTCCAAACGATTCATTTTGTCATCCTTTATACGTATCTCGCCAGCGAAGCCATTTGGTTTCCAGCAGCCGAATGGCCGAATCCGACAACTTGCCAAATACAGCGAACAAAATAATGCCTACAAAAACAATTTCCGTTTGCGAGTATGCTCTTGCATCCTGAATCATATAACCGATACCTGCACTCGTCCCCATCATTTCTGCAACAACAAGCAGCAGCCACGAAGCGCCAAGCGATAGCCGTACGCCCAATAAAATATTCGGCAAGGCCGCTGGTATAATAAGCTTTGTTACCTGCTGAAGCTTCGTGTATTGGAAAATACGCGAAACCTCATACAGCTTCACATCCGTATTTCGAATACCAAGAAATGTGTTTACATAAACCGGGAAAAAAGCGCCAAGTCCAATAAGCAGCACCTTTGAAAATTCTCCGATCCCGAACCACAAAATAAACAACGGAATAACGGAAAGCAGCGGCACCGTTCTCAGCATTTGCAGCGAAGGATCAAGCGTCCTCTCCATCACTTTGCCAAGACCCGCAGATAAACCAAGCAGCAGCCCGAGCGCTCCGCCAAGAAGAAACCCAAAACCAGCGCGGTACATGCTAATACCGAGATGCTTCCCCATCTCTCCCGATTCACACAATGACACAAAGCTCTTCACAATATTTGACGGGGCCGGCAGCAGTGTTTCAGACAACAAACCAAGCCCGCTGACCGCCTGCCAGACAATCACAATTAAAGCCGGAACAATCCAGCCATGAAGCGGCTTCGGAATAACGCTTAACCAGTCCCGACCAGCTGCCTTAACGCCCATTTCACGCGAAGCGGTTCGTTCGCTCATTACTTGCTGCCTCCTTTGTAGCTGTCCTGCCAATTTAGCAGCCTCTTCTCAAGCAGCTTAACAAGCGAATCCGTCAGCTTACCGACTGCAGCAAAAATAATAATGCCTACAAATACAACCGAAGTAATCATGAGATAACGCGCATCATTAATCAGAAAACCAATTCCTGAGCTCGAACCCATCATTTCCGCCACAACAAGCCCAAGCCATGCCACGCCGATAGAAAGTCGCACGCCAAGAAAGATATTAGGAAGCGATGCTGGAAGAACAAGCTTCGCAATCATTTGCCAGCGGCTAAACTGCAGCACACGAGCAACGTCAAACAATTTGCCATCTACGGAACGAATACCAAGAAAGGTATTGACGTACAGTGGGAAAAAAGCACCTTTTGCAATCAATAACACTTTAGATGTCTCATCAAAGCCAAACCACAAAATAAACAACGGAGCTACTGCCAAATGGGGCAAAGTACGAAGCATTTGCAAGGAAGGATCAATGAGCCTTTCCGTCTTATAGGAGAACCCTACCCATAATCCCACAACTAAACCTAATCCTCCGCCCAGCAAAAATCCAAGCAGCGCACGACGAGCTGAAATACCGAGATGATAAACCAGCTCACCAGATAAAGTTAAATGAACGAATTCCTCCACAATTAAGCCTGGTGTTGGCAGCAGCGTTGGATTGAGCTTCCCCATCATTCCAGCAATTTGCCAGATGGCCAATAAGCCGACTGGAAGCAGCAAACTGAGCAGCAGATTAACCGTTTGAATAGAGAGACGGCTCCTCTGCCGCCTCTTCATTACTTTGATGGGCTTATGCAATGCGCTTTCTGAGCCAGCTCCAACCATAAGAAACGCCCCATTCCTCTTGTTCAGTGTATTATTTCAACGCTTCTTCAATAAATTTGTTATCAAATACGGTGGACACGTCGATTTTCTTGCGAATGACTTTAATGTCGAACTGGAAGTCCGCCGTCTTTTGCTGCTCTGCAATAATTTCGTCCGATACAGGGATATTAATCGTCCTGGAGCGATTGAAGATTGCTTCAATTAATGCCGCAGGCACTTTACGCTCTGCCGCATAACGCTCGGTGGATTCGGCACGATTATCATTTTCCCAAGCAAGCGCTTTGTTCCATACTTTCAGATACAGGGTAACGAGCTCAGGATAATCATCAGCAAATTGTTTTCTAACAATGTTGAAGGAAGGAGAAAGCACGCCCAGCTGTTCGCCGTCCGCAAGCACCTTCGCTTTATCCTGCAGTGTGTTCAGCGTAATATTCGGCTCCCATGTCGCCCATGCATCAACCTTCCCCGTCTCAAAAGCAGGTTGCGCTTCATCCGGCTGCAGTTGAATAATTTCCAAATCCGATGCTTTAAGCCCCGCACCTTCAAGGCCGCGGTAAAGGAAGTTAAATGCGTTGCTCCCCTTGGCAACAGCTACCTTCTTGCCTTTTAAGTCAGCAACCGTTTGAAACGGGCTATCTTTAGGCACGATGATCGCGACATTGTTTTTGCCTTCGAGCGCCTGAGAAATGACAGTAAATTTAATGTCCGCAGCTTGTGCTGCAATGATCGGCATATTGCCAAGTCCAGCGAAATCAAGACGGTTAGAAGCAATTGCCTCTGTCATTGGAGGGCCGCTCTGAAATTCCGCGTACTCCACTTTCACGCCAAGCTTGCCAAATTCATCTTCAAACCATTTCTCCTCAATCGCTTTGCCCATTAAGCCGCCGCTGCCCTGATATCCGATCTTTACAGTAACTCCGTCATAGCTCTTTGCTGCTTTGTTGCCCGCGTTGCCCGTTTCTTTCTTGTCTGAATTTCCATTGCCAGAAGCCGCGCAGCCGCTAATAAATACCGCTAATACAATAATTGCTGCCGTAAGAAGGCGTAATCTGTTCATCTTCATTCTCTCCCCGACGATCTTTATTTTTGGTGAAAAATAGTTAATTAAATATCCGCGCCTTGATCGATTTCCGGTCCCTCAACCTTCTCAAACTCACCCAGCACCTTGTGCCGCATCTCTTGAAAAGCATGGCCTGCTCGTTTCCGAGGATACAGCAAATCAATCGGCAATATTTTTCGAATATGACCCGGACGCGGATTCATAATGACGACTCGCTCGCCCAGAAAAACCGCCTCATCCAAATCATGTGTCACAAACAACATCGTCGTTTTGTTTTTCTGCCAAATATCAAGCAGCACCTCTTGCATATGCGACCGAGTAAAAGCATCCAATGCGCCAAACGGCTCATCCAGCAGCAATATATCAGGACTGCGAAGCAGCGCTCTTGCAATAGCTACACGCTGCGCCATGCCTCCAGATAACTCGCGAGGATAAGACTGTTCGAAGCCCTTCAGCCTTACAAGCTCGATGAGCTCATCTACTCGCTTACGAACCTCCGGCTTGCGAAGCGATAAATTTGCGGCTATATTTTTCTCCACCGTCAACCAAGGGAACAGCCTCGGTTCTTGAAAAATAAATCCTTTTTCTATGCTCGGTCCTTCAATCGGTTTTCCATTCAGCAATACCGTTCCTTCATAACCGGTATCGAGCCCTGCTACAATTTTGAGCAATGTGCTTTTGCCGCAGCCGCTCGGTCCAATAATCGTAATAAATTCCCCTTGTTTCACCTGAAGCCCAATGCGATCAAGCGCAATGACATCTCCCGAGGGTGTTGCAAATGTCTTATTAAGTTCATGTACTACGAGCATCTCCGCCGCCATAAGCTGCCCCTCCTATTCGATATTTCATTATTAACACCCGATTACTTGGTATTATGGTAAAATAAAAAGACTTAACGCGTATAATAACTAACGTTAAATCTCCAGTGGTCTGGTCGATTCGCCCATATGTCAAACCAATCTACAATTTGAATGTTCATTCGGTTTGTTATGTTGCTTATTTTGCGTTATCATTTCAACTTTGTCAACTTTTTTTTCGCATGCCTAAAAAAGCTATTTTTTGATCTCAAATAATCGAATAATCGCCTCAACATTCATCTCCACCTTCACCTCATAATCGGGCGGACGCTGGAGTGTCAGGCCTTGTATAAGGCTTACAAAATAAAAAGCAAGCTGCAAGGGATCTTCATCAATGATGATTCCCCTACGTATGCCGTCACTCATAATATCAGCGACAGGGCCTAGGTTTACTGTAAAACGGTCCGTGATCGCCTTCTTAATGTCTGGCGGAGTAGACTCGGATAACCTTGCCGTATGCATGAGAATCGTGAACGCCCAGTTTGTCTCCAATGAGAGCCAAGAGGCAAGCATTACCCTAAGCTTAGCGATCGGTTCCATATCCATGGCCGCTAAATCGGTTACATACTTCCCATAATTCGTCTGCCCCGAGCGCAGCACCTCGCTGAATATCTCTTCTTTCGAAGCATAGTAGTGATAGACATTACCCACACTAACCTTTGCTTCTTTCGCTATATCTTGAATGCTCGTTAATTGAAAACCATTAATCGCCATAACCTTCAGCGCACAGTCGAGAATATGCTGCATCTTTTTTTCACGCATCATTTTATCTTTTTCTACATTTCTAGGTGACAAGCTAAGTCCTCCTTACAATAAATCACACTTAACCTGCATTATACATGCAAATACGTTTTGCGGTCATTTTAGCAATAAAAAAGAAGACAACCTTGTCCTCACGACAAGACTGTCTTCTGCACCATTTAAACGCTAATAATGCTCTATTTTACACCTATCCGCATGCGGTAGCTGAACATGATATCAAGTGTTCTTCCCGCAAAATAACGCTCGACACTGCTGCGATAGCTTTGCAATTGCTCTTCCAGCGCCTTCGAGCCAAGCTTGAAGACCGCTTGAATGCCGCCTTGGCTAATAGCCAGACCAATATAACGCTCTGCGTCGCAGCGCTCCATGTTATGGAACACGATTTCTTTGGAGAAACGGAAGAGACCACTGTTATGAATTTGTGTTAAATGCTGTTCCTTATCTCGTTTGCTCGCTTGATCCTTCTCTGGGATATGAGCAGCAATAATCTCCTCAGAACGATCCATAAGCTGCTTATATTCTAATTCGACAGCCCAGTGCAGCGTTGGAGGCCAATCGCAATCATAGGCGGCAAACACACCTTCCGGCTTCAGAACGCGGGCAAATTCAGAGAGCGTGCTGACGGGCTCCATCCAATGAAATGACTGCGAGCAGGTTACAATATCAACACTGTCCGCATCTAAATTAAGCTGGTCAGAATACCCTTTGATGAAGGAAATTGATTGGTCCTCGGGGAGCTTAGACAAATGAGCCAGCGCTTTGCTTCTCATATCGTCATTTGGCTCAAAACCTACAATTCGCTCCGCATTCCCGAGCCATATAAAGGAGGACAGCCCCGTTCCGCATCCAACATCCGCCACAACGCTTGGCACTCTTCCCAAATAACTTGTCAAAATATTTACAACTGCGGCAGGAGCTTTCGGACGATGCTGGTCGTAATCGTTTTGAAAGCCTGAGAAACGGTCTACATTATTTTGCGAGCGGTTTTCCAAAGTCATTGTACAGCCTCCATTCCAGCGATAGGGAATTTTGCTACTTATTACTCACTACTCATAATAATAGCATTGTATTCACTATCAAAAGCAAACAAAAATGAAGCGGCATCAGCTAAATATTGTGCATCTACGTATAAAGTGCCTTTTTCAACAATAACCGTATGCTTCGCATTTACTTTTAGTGAAAGCTTCCAGTTGTTTTTGGTCAGCTGCACTTCCTTGGCCGCAGCATTCCACTTTATGTTCGCCCCCCATGCACCAAAGACAGCTCTCACAGGAAGATATGTTTTTTCTCCGCTCTTAAAAGGCTTTTGCAAAGCAGTGAACTTCACTTGCTTATTATCCAGCCATACTTGAATATCTTTGCTCGCTGGCAGCAGCTCCGTACCTGCAATCAGTTCTTCTTTCGTACGAATAGGATTGAGAGCCTTAGGGTTCACCGCCAGCACCTTAACGCTATTGTTTAACGTGTCGGCTACGTACAGTTTTCCGCTCAAATACAGCAAGGAAGACGGTTGATTGAACTGCGCTTGTTCAACCTCTCCAACTTTATCGCCAGGCGCGCCTTGGCCTGCAATTGAAATGACTTTTCCATCCGCTTGCAGAGCACGAATTCGGTTATTCAAGCTGTCTGCAACAAACAAAACCCCATCGGCAAATGCCAGCCCGCGCGGCCGATTAAACCGCGCTTCAGCGCTTATGCCATTCCCATAGCCGCCTGCCATATAACCGGTAAGCGCATCGACAGCTGTCGGTTTTCCAGCTACCGTCTTGACCTTTCCATCATAAATATAACGAATAAGATGATTGCCGCTGTCAGCTACATATAAACCGCCCTTATCATCGAATACAAGCCCCATCGGTTCATTAAATAAAGCTTGCGCTGCGCTTCCGTCCTTGTAACCGCCTGTTTCGCCAGCAACTCCAGCAAAGGTAGATGTTACGCCTTCGGGAGTGATGACACGAATGACATGGTTTAGGGAGTCTGCTACATAAACATTGTCTTTGCTGTCTATCGCTAATCCCGTTGGGGAGTTAAACTGCGCATCGCCAAATTTGCCGTCTTTATTTCCTGGCTTGCCATTTCCCGCAGCCGTGTATACTCGATCGTTTACAATTCTGCGCACAACGTGATTGTCGGTGTCACTTACATAAATGACACCCTTGCTGTTCACTACAGTAGAAGACGGTTGATTGAACGTTGAATTGGCAATCGTCCCATCGAAATAGCCCGCTTCCGTCTTTGTCGTAACAGGAGTAAGCTTCTCATTTTGCCATTTGCTAATCTGATTGCTGCCCGAGCCTACAACAATGATGCTGCCGTCAGGGGCAGAAGCCAGCCCCCAAGGTTGGCTTGCTTTCTCGATGACATTGGCAACTTTAGCGACGTTCTCCGTCTCTCTTATTTCTACTGGCTGTTCATTCGCCGCGAATGCTGTTGCATGAAACGAAACTAGCATCGTCGCAAGCGCCGTGCTTGCTGCTAGCCATTTAATATTGCTTTTCATAGAATTGCTCCTTTCGATATTTAATCTATAGTTATTGGCCTTATAATATGGAAGGGTATAATTATCTCATCAATTTGTTCCTCTTTTTTCATAATGGGTATTGTAATATTTCCCTCGCCTCTTGCTAGTTCCATACTGAAATAGGATCCTTTAAGTATGAGTTTTGTATACTCACCATCATTCTCGAGCTCATATGCATCGCTATCTAGCGGCATATTTTCAAACCCAAAGCAAGATGGCTCTTCCGCACAAAAATATCCATTAATTATTATCTCTCCCAGTTCATAACCGTGTGTGTAGATGAAAAGCTCCTTATCCTTCACTATAGCGGGTCTGTTCTCAAAATCTACGAATCTAGGAGAGGCAGTTACTTTGCTATCTAAAGAGAAATGCTGCTCGTTTTCTTGAAAATCACCATTAACTGGGTTCTTCCAAGCATTCGGTTTTACATACACATCAATATTTGAGTTGTATGCAATGGGATCTTTAAGCTTTACAATGAGCTGCGTTTGATTATCTTGGTCAACAGCAACACTCTCAATATCCGTTATGTTGAGGAGGGGCAGCTCCGCATTTCTACATGTTCTACCCTCTGGAAGCTCTACCGCGTCGCATTTATAAATTATCAAACCATCTTTTGGAAAATAATTCCCAAAAGCAAGGCCCGTAGTAAATGGAAGCACTAACGTATACTCATCCTCCATAAATGCCGCATAGGTTAAAGCCTCCGGAGGATTAGCTACCCGTACTGTAATATCAAGCTCTAGAAAGTTTTCAACCTGACCATTACTGCCATTCATTAAAGAAATACTTAAGCGATATGCTCCAGGCCGTAAATTGCCTTTGGCAAAATAATTTCCTTTTAACATAACCATTGCCGTATCAGGACCAGTCATGCTAAATAGTAAGGCACCGCTAAGGTTATATTCAAAAAACGGGTAACACTCCTCCGTTTCTTCAATTGGGCAAACTCTAGTTATTCTGATGTACGGGGAGTTCCCCTCAGAAGGCCATTCAGGCATTCCATAACCAAAAGTTCTAAAGGATATAGTTGTGTTGTAATCGGTTTTCCCTAAAATAAATTCAATTGGCGGGTATTCACTGTTATTTATAAATTGAAACCCTTGTTCCATTTCTCCTCTTGCTGTAACTTGTTCATTCGTCTGCACATCATTGGTTTCCGAATTTTTTAATTTATTTTCATAGACCGTTATACGAATTATAGAGCCGTATTGCACAGCTTCTTTTAATTTAATCACCAGCTGATTAGGTTCAGATGGATGTATATCAACCGTCTCAACGATATCTAGACTTTCAAATTCACCAGCGTCATCCTGACGCACCTCAAATTTGACGATATTTGCACTAGAATCATTAAGAGCAAGTGCTGTCGTAAATGGCAAAATAAACGTTTTATCATTTTTCATATACAATTCTAAATGATTATAAAACATCGTTAAATCTAGCGTTGGCGGCACAGGTTCTGGCGTTGGTGTTGGCGTTGGCGTCGGTGATGCCGTTGGCGTTGGCGTTGGCGTTGGTGACGCCGTTGGCGTTGGTGACGCCGTTGGCGTTGGCGTCACGACTGGGTTGCCGCCTCCACCGCTGCTGCCGCCTGTTCCCGCATTGTCCTCATATACAATAGTAGAGTTGGATTGTGAACCTCCACTACCGCCTGCAGCTGCCGCCGCCTCTTGTTTTTTCTTTTCAATTAGTGCTTTAACTTGCTCAATTAATGCCTTATCCGCTTTGGCGTCCTTTTGAAGCAGCAGAAGATAATGCTCCAGGCCGACCAACGGAAGATCGAGATAATTCAGCTTTTCCTTTACTCCTGCCCCATCTTTATTCAGTGGCAGCTGTTCATTCGGATTAACCGTCGTCTCATCCGTTAGCCCTGGACCATGCTTCGTTTTTACTGCGCCTTCAAATACACCCAAGTAGCTCTCGTTATTCTCATACGTAACGGTAAACTGCGTCCCCATAACGCCCATAATGGCAGTTGGTGTCTCGATCTCAAACCTAGAATCGCCGTCAAGCTTCTTCTTAATCGTGACAAGAACCTTTCCCTTTAGCAGGCTTAGGCTAGTTTTGCCGCCCAGTGCCTTTGCGCTTTTGACCAGCTCACTCACAACAAGCGTGGTATCCGTGCCAATCGTGACTTCTTTATCGCTGTCCAGGTCCATCGTTACTTTCCCATCACTGCCGGTTAGTATCGTATCGCCTTTTGTTATAGCCATTCCTTTAAAAGCATTAAATTTCTTGGACCCGCCGCTCTTTTTCACTTCCGCTTTGCCTGAAATGGTCGTTATTTTCCCCGCCTTTTCCGTATCCTTCGCAAAAACAGATGTCGGCATAATAATGGCCATGACTAGCAAAGTCACAAAAACTAGCTTTAACGTCTTCATTTTAGTCCCTCCAATTCATAGATTGAGATGCCCTGTTCTTTTCCTTTTACCTTGATCTCGCCAAGAGCGTTCGCAATAACACGATCTTTAACCACCTGATAGACCGCATCGCTCATAATTATTTGTCCGGGCTTTGCATTGCTCTCCAGCCTAGCTGTCGTATTAACCGTGTCTCCAATAGCGGTGTAGTCCATCCTGCTCTTGGAACCTATGTTGCCGAAGACGGCTGGCCCCGTATGAATGCCAAGACCAAACTTCACACCAAAGCCAAATCGTTCAATTAACTTGCGCTCCAATGCGGCTGAGCCCTCTTTCATTGCCCACGCCGCTTCCACCGCTCGCATTGGATGGTCTTCAAGAAGCAGCGGCGCATTGAAAATTGCCATGGCTGCATCGCCGATAAACTTATCCAGCGTACCTTCGAATTTAAAGATGCAGTTAGCGGCAAGATCCAAGTATTCATTTAATATTTCAACGATTTCCTCCGGCTCCGCCTTCTCTGAGAGAGGCGTAAAGCCGCGAATATCGACAAAAAGCACAGTTAACTCACGGCGCGTTCCGCCCAGCTTTAGGCCCTCTTCACCATTTTTTAAAATCTGGTTAACGACCTCAGGCGCCACGTATCTGCCGAATATATCCGTCACTCTGCGCCGCTCCAGCAATTCCTCTACGTAATGGAACCCAACGACAATGATGCAACTAATAATCAGCAGCGGCACCACATAGCCGATTGATATGATGATTCCCTGACCGTACAAGTAGCTGCTTCCTACTACAAACGCAACAAGAATAACCGCAACCGCCAAAAACGAGATAAGCATATTCCACTTCCGGAATAAAAAGTAGGCAAGCGAAGCCGCAAGGAGCAAAATCAACGCATTCCATTTCCAATTAAGCTCATGCTTAAGATCATTTTCGAGCAGAGCCTGTATAATGTTTGCGTGTATTTCCACCCCGTACATCATTTTTTTCACCTGCAATGGCGTCAGGTACTCATCCTTAAAGCCCGTGGCATACGGTCCAATAAGCACAATGCGATCCTGAAAATACTCCGCAGGTACATCCCCATTCAGTACAGCAGCGTAAGGAATCGCTTCATATTGCCCCGGCCGCTCCGTATAGGGAATATGAAACTGTCCAAATGCATCAAGCGGAAGCATATCCGCACTTACACTTTTGCCTTGGCGCTCCATGTACATTTTATAAATTGTCCAAGAAAAGCTTTCAACCTGCTCGCCTTCATACATAAAACGATATAAAGAGTTGCGTACAACGTGGTCGCGGTCCGGTATCGTGTTGATATGTCCAACCGCCGCTGCCGCTTCCTTAAGTGCCGGAAACGGCTCGGATATTTCAAGTGCATCAATTGCGCCCTGCTTGGCTGAAGCTTCAAATGTTCCATATACGGGAAAAACGACATTGCCCGCATTTTTCACTGCGCTGATTAGCGCTTCATCCGATGATGGATCATCTGCCGACGGTGCAGGAAAAGTGACGTCAAACGCAATAACTGCCGGTTTTCCTTCGGAGAGCATATCGACCAATTGAGCATGAACATTTCGATTCCAAGGCCAGCTCCCAAATTCACTCACACTTTCATCGTCAATAGCGATAATGGCAATTTGAGTTTCGACAGGGCTTTCCTTTTGCATAAAACGATCTTGGAAAAAATAGTCCATTCGATCAAATGTTCCTCTATACAGGAAGAAAATAGCCAGCACAGCAAGCAGGCCCATAATATGTATAAGCTTTATTTTCATAATATCCTCCTTTCCCTTCTTTTCCGTCAAATGAGATGAAGCCACTTCCAATATGGAACACAGAGCACAGCTATAAGCAGCACTGCAAACGCATAACCGAGTGCAAGCTTCCCGGCTTGACGATGGGTAAACGCTTTCCCCTCCGAGCTGTAATAGGCAGTTAAATAGGTAGGGGACTGATAGGCAAAGAAAAACGGATCTGTTGCAAGCAATATGACAAACACGAGCACCCAAGGATGAATGCCTACTGTTTCTCCTAAAGGAACAATAGCGGTTATAAGTAAAATAACAGCTGGATCATCTCGAATGACTAGCGTAACGATAAAGGAAACGAGAATGACTGCAACAAGGAATAAGGCAGGCGTGCTGACAAAAACAGACATATGCTCTCCAAGAAAGGAGGATAACAGCTCAGCAATTCCTAGCTGCTCGGCGACGCCCGCAAAGCTAAATGCAGCCCCTAGAAACAATAAAAAAGTCCAATCTATTCCGGTAGAAATCGTCTGTTTATCGAGCACGCCGCTAATAACCAAAACCGCAAAACCCATCAACATAATCCATGTACTCTCAATCCCGTGAAGCGGTTGAAGCACCATAAGCCCAATGCAGCATATAATCGTCCAGACCGATACTCGCTCATCCTTTGTTAGCGGGCCAAGAAGCTTTAGCTGTTCACTCAGCACTTCGCTTGTGACAACTTTGGCAGGCTCGATCTTACGGAACATAAAGAGCAATACGATAATCAACACAGTGCCAAAAATAACAAACCCCGGCAGCGCATACAATAACCATTGCAGCCACGATACCGATTGCTCTGTAGAAGCAAGGCCATAAGCCATAATATTGGTATATGAGCCTGTCATAACAAAAGGCGCGGTAAAGCCAAAGAAAATCATAGCAATCAGCCCAAGGCCAGCGGCTCCCTTGCTCCTCTCTTCAAAGCCGAGCGATTCCGCGAGCGTCTGTGCCATCGGAACGCCAAGCGATACCTTGGCAGAGGATGAAGGAAGCAGCGGATTAAGCAGGACCCCGCCTGCAATAATGCCCCAAAGCTGTCCGCGGTAATGGGCAGGAAATCTTTTTAAAGCATGGAGCGCAAAGCGATAAGAAATTCCTGATTTTGTTATTACCGCACTTATCGCCATAATAGAAATCATGAAGAGCCACGAGCTTGACGCAAATCCCGAGAGTGCCGTTTCCGGAGAGGCAACGCCCCCCAGCACCCACAGCATAATCATGCCAAGCGCCACAATGTAATCCGGCATAATCGGAACAATCCACATAATGACTGCGGCTAGCGCAATTCCGATAAACCGCATGCCCGCCTCAGATAAACCGCCAATAGGATCTAATAGGAAAGAAAGTATGATGCAGAGCAGCGCCGCCATGACAGCCCCTGCTTCTGCAGCACGATTCCCCTTCAACAAACGTCCGGCGCCTTTCACGAGCACCTCGCTGCGTTTTCTAGCCAGCTTTTGTTTGGCTAATCCATACGCCCGATCAGCATCCGGCAATTCAACTTTATTGAAGGATAAAGTGCTTGCTAATGCATCCGCCAGCTTCAAGTAATCCAACGCTTGATTGTTTCTGCCAACACGTCTGCTAAGCTCCGTTCCGCACTCGTACAAAAACAAAAGCTCATGCGATTGAAATTTGTTAGGCTGATTTAAAGAGGCTTCTATAACAGCAAGCCCAATTTCCGGCGCATTTTCCTCACAGTAAGGAAGATAGGTTTGCAGCACCGTGTAATTTCCTGCGAGTATATCTCTAGGACAGCGGCTAATGGTACGAAAAAGTTCTGCGCGCTGATGATCCGTAACCTCTCCTTCTATGCGAGCATACGTGTCTAGCGCTGCTGGCCAGTTCCCTTTATCCGCTTGGATCATGATGAATGCCACCCAGTTGCCTTGAGAAACATACCACGAGGTCGCTTTTTCCAGCCAACCAGCCATCTCCTCGTACCCATAACGTTCCTTGCTTATATCATTAAGAACCGGCTTAATACCGCTTGCAAGAGTTAACCATTCCGATGTTAATGGATCATCTTGAAAGCACTCCCGAAGGAAGAGATTGTCTGAAAGCTCCCTTTGCATTGTCATGCCATAGGTATGCTCCACAAGCCCTCTGCTAATAAGAGGAACATGTGCGCACCACTGCAGAAACCGAGCCGATAGCTCGCGCAATTGTCCAAGCTCATACGCAATTCGCTCGGATTCCGTTTTCTTAGATGCTTGAAGCTTCGCATTCGTTGCGATCAATCGTTGCGAAAGCAGCTTGATGAAATAGGATGAGAAAATTGCATTCTCAGCAACAAGGCGATCAAACATCCTGCTGTCAATGATATGCAGTACAGCATCCTCCGCAGCTACGGCCTCAGCAGACCGCGCTTCCCCAGTAAGCAGAGCCATTTCACCAAAAACCTCGCCTGGCCCAAGCACGGCAAGCGAACGCCGAACGCTGTCATCCGTTTTTGAGAATAGCTCAATCGTGCCGCTTTCTATGATGAACATTTGATCGCCATGCTCGCCTTGATGGAACAACCTCGTTCCCGCAGGAATCTGTTGTTTATCAAGCATCCCCAGCAGCTTCGCAAGCTCTACATTAGAGAGCCCTTTAAACATATCGATACCTGTGAGCTTCACTAATCTATCTACCTCTTATCAAAGAAATTAGTTCTTTAGTATTATTAATCTATTATATATGAATATTGAAAAAAATTGGTAGTTATCGAAAGTTGTCATTTAATAATATTTTTGATCGATTAATCATTTGGTTATTGCCAAAAGAGCTTAAATTATCTACTATTAAATTATATAAATCCAATAAGGAAAGTTGGTTTTTATAATGAAGGAGATTCCCATTCCATTTGTTCGAAGTAACCAAGTCGGTATCGTTTCCGTACTTCTTCTTGCGATAGGCCTGCAGTTGCCTTGGCTTATTGCAGCACTATGGATTATTCAAATAATTGGACTTATTTTCGGTCCCAAAGCTAATTTATTCATTATTGCGGCTCGCCCTTTCCTAAACGGTCGAATTTCTTCCGCACAAACAGAAGCAGCTGAGCTGCAGCGCTTCAACAACTCCCTAGGTGTAGGTTTCCTCACCTTCTCGCTGCTTAGCTTTATGCTCGGCTGGTCTGCAGCTGGTTATATATTTGCTGGAATGATGGGAGCTGCTGCGCTAGCCGCCATTCTTGGCTTTTGCATCGGCTGCACAATCTATTTTCAATACAAGCAATTCCGCGCACGGCGATTAAAGCGAGGTTAGTTTTGACACAAAAGAGCAATTGCCCGCATGAGGGCAATTGCTCTTTTGTATCGTTATAGCTTTACAATGGTTCTGCCTTTGGCTTGCCCATTCAAGAGAGTAGCTACCTGGTCGCTCACCTGTTCCAGACTAATTTCCGAGAATAGTTCGCCCAGCATACTTGGCTTATAGGCATCAGCCAATAGCGCCCATATTTTGCTGCGAATCTCCATCCCTGCCATGACAGAATCAATACCGATCAGCCGTACTCCTCTTATGATGAATGGGTATACGGTCATCGAAAGGCCCGCTCCGCCTGTCAAACCGCTCGCCGCTACGGTGCCGCCATATTTTAATTGAGACAGCACCGCGGTTAATGTCTCCCCGCCCACACAATCAATAGCTCCTGCCCATATCTGCTTGTCCAGAGGCTGCTTGGAACCAGATAGAAGCTCTTCTCTAGGCAGAATTCGCTTCACGCCTAAATCAAGCAAATACTGCTGCTTATCCAGTTTCCCCGTGCTCGCTGCCACCTCATACCCAAGCTTAGCCGCAATTGCAGCAGCAATACTGCCTACTCCTCCAGTTGCACCAGTAACGAGAATAGGACCATCCTCAGGCCGAATGCCATTTTGCACAAGCTCATATACGGACAATGCCGCAGTAAAACCTGCCGTCCCCAGTATCATGGCTTCCTTCATCGACAAACCTTGCGGCAGCTTGATTGCCCATTCCGCAGGCACACGGGCATATTCACTAAAACCGCCGAAATGATTGACACCGAGCCCATATCCCGTGACCACAATTTCGTCGCCCTCTTGGAATCTCTCATCTTCACTTGATACAACCGTGCCCGCCAAATCAATGCCCGGTACAAAAGGATAGCTTTTTACAATACCGCCATTAGGCAAACAAGCTAACGCATCTTTGTAATTCACACTGGAATACGCAACCTTAATAAGCAATTCACCCTGCGGCAAATCGTTTAAGTCCAACTGCTGCGTGTTTGCGATAATCTCATTTTCTACTTTGTTAATCACAAGCGCTTTAAAAGATGACATATACGCAACCCTCCATTATATAGGCTTATAAACAAGCTGAAATTATACGGAACCTATGCCTAACTCATATTTAATTCTAATGTAACAGTTATTGCGGGCGATTGCGACTGAGCTTACTAAGCGCAAAAAAAGACGTCTCTCACCCTATTCGGCGAAGACGTCTTCGTTCATTCATATTCTGCTTACTCTGCAAAAAACTGCGGCAAATACGCTTTGTTCTGCTCCAGCATTTCATCCAGCATACGCTGCGCGTCATTCGTTGAATCAACGAGCGGGTGATGCGCGAGTGCCAGCAATGCCGTATCCCTATTGCCGGATACAGCAGCCTCAATAGCCAGCTGCTCATACACTTTCACAGCATGAATGAGTCCTTTCGCTGCCGCTGGCACAATAGCTACAGGCTGCGGAATTGGACCTTCCTTCGTAACGAGACAGTTTACTTCAATACAAGCATCATCCGGCAGAAAGTCCAGCATCCCTTGATTTGGCACGTTTAACGTTTGAATATCACCGCTGTCGTTATACAGCGAGTTCATCAGCTTTACAGCCGCCTCCGAATAATAAGCACCGCCACGCTGTTCAAGCTGCTTTGGTTTCTCCGACAGATTCGGATCCTTGTAAATTTCGAACAGCTCATCCTCAAGCCGCTGAACCGTCTCCGCCCGCGTTTCACCTTTGGCAGCCGCTGTTTGCTGCTCGGCCAAGATTTCGCGCTGCAAATAAAAATATTTTAAATAATAGGACGGGATTGCTCGCAATGAACGAAGCAGACTGCCATTCCAAGCGTATTGAGGTACGTTTTTGGCGGAATACCCGTCTTGGTCATTCAGCAGCTCATCCAGCTTGGATTCACCATTAACTGTAATGGAGCTAATCCAGTGCAGGTGATTAAGCCCAGCGAATTCACATTGGATTTGCTCTACCGGTACTTGGTACAATGATGACAGCCATTTATATGCTGCTATTGGAGAGTTGCATAGCCCAATCGATTTGATGCGTGAATGCTTATGGATAGCCTCTGTAACCATGCCGGCCGGGTTCGTGAAATTAAGCAGCCATGCATCTGGGCAAAGCTCCTCCATATCCTTGCAGATTTCAAGAAGAACAGGAATGGTGCGCAAAGCCTTCATCATCCCGCCTGCACCCGTCGTCTCCTGCCCAATCATATTGTATTTGAGCGGGATAGACTCATCCCAGCCGCGCGCTTCCAATCGGCCGACACGCATTTGCGTCGTTACAAAGTCAGCATCCGCCAGCACCGAGCGTCGATCCAGCGTCAAATCCAGCTTAATAGGCAAGCCTGATTTCTCAATCATGCGTTTGGCAAGCTGACCGACAATAGCCAGCTTATTCCGTCCCTCCGGTATGTCTACCAGCACAATTTCCGTCACAGGAAAGGTCGCATAATTTAATATAAAACCTTCAATCAACTCTGGCGTATAAGAAGATCCTCCGCCAATAACGACTACCTTTAATCGATCACCCATTCTGCTTGCGCCTCCTTCACTGATAAACATTGTTGTAAACAAGCATATACAGACTCTTCAATAGAAGAAGTCGTTTTATCCATAGCTAATAAAATCGCGCCTGCCACAGGCTCCATCGTCAACACGGTCAAGCTGCAATTTGGAGCTGCCCGTTTCACATGCTCCTCCAAATAAGGCGCAACGTAGCGGCTGTCGCCGCGGGTTAGCACACTGCCAACCATAACGAGATCAAATACATCATGATTCATATTCAGCTTCGAAATGACAGCACTCGCCGTCATGCCAAGCTCCTCACCCTGCCTCTGCAGAATGCTGCAAGCTACCTCATCCTTTTGCTCCGCCGCTTCAAACAGCAGCTTCGCAAGCTGGTGAGGAATCATCCTGCCCTGATTCAAGTAGTCGTGGAACATATTTTCAACGGTGTCGTAGCCTAGTTGTTCAAGGGTCAGATCCGTAAGCAAGGTAGTTTGCCCTCTCCCCTCCCATGAGCGTATAACTGAACGAAAAACTTCCACTGCCAGCAAGCTTCCTCCGCCAAAATCACCGAAAGCATAACCGAATCCGCCGCATTGCAAGCTCTCGCCATGGCGATTAACGCCAAAGCTGTTTGTCCCGCTGCCGCATATGACAACAACCCCATCCGGCTGCTTCGTACCGGCTCTCAGACCGATTACCGTATCGCAAACGATCTCGTAGTTTTCAAACCCAAGCTTCGCGATCATCGGCCTTAATATTTGAAAGTCAGCCTCGCGATCTGCTCCCGCCAAACCAAATACCGCGTACGCAATTTGCTCCTGTGTTACCTTTGCATGCATCATGGCATGGATAACAGCTGCCTGAATATTGCTTCTAGCAAGCTCTACTCCTAATTGATGATTGCCGCAGCCGCTCTCACTAGCGCCCACAACCCTCCCCATTCCGTCACATACAACAGCGATCGTTTTACTGCCTCCACCATCCACACCCAAATAATATGTCAATTATATTCTCTCCCATGTGAATACTTGGTTTTGAAGGCTATTCTCTTCTCGCCATGCATGCAAACTAATCGCTTAAGCATGAACAATAGAGAATATAGCCTCCAATCCCACTGCTGCAGTTGTAGCCAGCTAGCCTGTAATTAAAACCACTATTTTTTTAATTTGCTTACGTTTTCTTGCCACTTCTCTGTCTTGTATTTCAAAAGCTTCTCATAACCAGCTTGCTGTGCATCGGCTTCAGCCTTATCCAAAATTTGATTAACTTCTGCATCGGAGGATGCATTCATAATCGCTTTCGCTCTCGACTTCTCATAGATTGAGAATACGCTTGAACCAACGATGCCCTCATCTGTATCTCCAGCAGGGTCCAAGTTAACGAACTCTGTCGTATCGAGCTGCGTTTTCCACGTAATTTCCGATTGCCAGTACGTTTCCCAGCTCCGTTTCTCCACAGGCAGCGTGGATTCAAACTTCATCTTCGAGTTGTCTACATATACCGTATTTCCTACCCATTGAAAGTTAACGATTGAAGCCATTAATGCCTCGCGCTCTTCCACGTCATTTACAAACTTATCGGTGAACAATGGCGCTTCATCAGCATCCACTCCATCCCAATAAATCCCCTCCGGTCCCCACATACTAAGGCGCTGTCCTTCTGGACCCGTGAACCAATCCAAAAATGCGAAGATCGCTTCTGGGTTTTTGGCCGCTTTCGTAATGACACTGACGTTCCAGCCTAGCTGCTTGTAATCGCCAGGGAATATTTTGTTTTTATCAAGTCCCGCTTTATGAACCGGCCATGTGATGAAATACCCCGCACTTGGGTCCTTTGCCGCTAATAGCGCATTCCCCTTCGCACCATACTCCGTCGGGCTGGAAGCCGCGTAAACCGCTATTTTCCCCGTTACAATCTTCTGCTCGACCTGCTCTGCCTTTTGCGTAAAGCTATCCTGCGAAATCAGTCTTTCACGGTATAATCTGCTTGCGTATTGAATCGATTCCCGGTAGACAGGATCTGTAAAGATCGATACCAGTTTATCGCCTGACGGTACAGCCATCATTGCATTGTACGTATAAGGACGATTTTCAGCAAAAGCGGATGCCATAATATCGATACCCGAAGCGCTTTGTCCTACTTCCAGAGGGACTACATCCGGATATTTCTCTTTCACCAGCTTCAAGTAAGCATAAAGATCGTCCGTTGTTTCCAAGCTCGGCTTGCCAAGCTCATCATGGATCTTCTTGTTTACCAAATAACCTGCATTGCCATTAGGCTGCGTCGTATACCAGTTTGGAAACTGATACAGCTTGCCGTCGGATGAGCGAAGCATATCAAGCGTAGCCTCACCAGCCCATTTCTTTAAATTCGGATATTTATCTAAGTAATCGTCAAAAGCAACGAGCATTCCTTCCGAGCGCAGCTTCTCTACGTCTGCGTTGCGCTCCATCCAGATCACATCAGGCAGTTCTCCCGCTACAATCATCGTGTTGAACTTTTGTTTCGCATTGCCTCCTGAGCTGATTGGCACCACATTTACTTTCTTATTCTCCTTAATCCATTTCGTCGATAAATCGTCGCCCCAAGGAGGCATCGTATACCAATCATAATGGCCGTAAAAAGAAAACTCGAGCGGTTGATCCCCCAGCACAAACGCAGCTTTGCTTGAATCCGGCTTGTTGTCGGTTCCTTCCTTTACCCCGGAATTCGCCCCATTATTGCTTGAACATCCTGTTAGTGCAAGTACAACGACAAGTGTGATTGACAATGCTGCATGAAAAGCTTTACTGAATTTAGCCATCGCTTAAACTCCCTTCTGCTTGTCTATCTATGGTTAAAGCTGACGCTTTAAACCCTTGGTTATTCCTTCAAAGAACCAACGAGAACGCCCTTCACGAAATACTTTTGTACAAAAGGATACACACATAAAATCGGAACAGTCGCCACCATCATGGTTGCCATGGATAACGACTTTGAAGTTACCGCCTTCATTGCACTCATTCGGCCTTGTGCCGCTGAATCCATTTGGGACATTTGCTCCAGCATAATATTGGAGTTCAATATTTGCTGCAGCTTCGTTTGAATCGGCAATAGGTTAATATCTGAAATATAAAGACTCGGTGAAAACCAATCATTCCAGTGATACACCGCCGTGAACAACGAAAGCGTTGCAATGACAGGCCCCGATAGAGGAAGAACAATGCGAAATAAAATACCCCAGTTGCTGGAGCCGTCAATTTGTGCCGATTCCTCGAGTCCATTCGGTATGCCAAGAAAGAAGGTTCGGAAAATGATCATGTTCCATACGCTGATAATTCCCGGTATGATCATAACCCAGAACGAATTCATCAAATGAAGCTCACGTATGAGCAGGTAGCTCGGAATTAATCCGCCGCTAAAGTACATGGTCAACACGCAAAAGATCATGTAATACTTTCGTCCAACTAAATTTCGCTTACTCATTCCGTAAGCAAAAATCGCTGTTGCTGCAATGGATAGGAGCGTACCTATGACCGTACGAAGAATAGAAATAATAAATCCATCTATAAGTCGTTTGTCCTTGAAAACGACCTCATAATTGTCTAGCGAGAAGACGCGCGGCCAAAATGTAATTCCACCGAGCATCGTATCGGTTCCCGCATTAAAGGAAATCACTGCAGCATTCCAGAATGGATAGAAGGCTGTGAAGCCTAACACAAACAATAGAAAATAGTTGACTGCCATAAATGTTTTGTCGCCAAAGGATAATTTCATCGTTTCGCCGCCCTTTCTCTCTTTACCACAAGCTGTTGCCTGACCGGCGAGCCAAATAGTTTGCTCCTGCTAATAAACCGACGCTAATAATCGCTTTGAATAGACCGGCAGCCGTTGCATAAGAGAAACGGGAATTTTGAATACCCAGCCTATACACATAAGTGTCGATAACATCACTTACATCGCGCAGCACAGGGTTCCCAGCTAGCAGCAAAATATCTTCAAATCCGGCATTCAACAGGTTGCCAATTGCTAATATCGAGAACACAACAACAACGGGCATAATCGATGGAATCGTAATCGTAACTATTTGTCTCACTCTGCTGGCTCCATCAATTGAAGCCGCTTCATACAAGTGCGGGTTAATGCCTGCAATAGCAGCTAAATAAACGATAGAAGCAAAGCCAATTTCCTTCCAAACACCGGTTGTGACAAGGATCGCCCAGAAATACTCCGGCAAGGATAAGAAATTGATTGGCTCTTTAATGAGATTCACGGATTCCAGCAGCATATTTAAGCTTCCGTTATCGGTGGATAACATCGATATAACGAAGCCCGATACGATAACCCATGACAAGAAATGAGGCAAATAGCTAACCGTCTGAATAATTCGTTTAAACGTACGGTTATTAATCTCATTCAGCATCAGTGCCAATACGATTGGCGCTGGAAATCCAATGCCCAGCTTCAGCAAACTGATGACGAGTGTATTTCGCATAACCACCCAAAACTCGGGAGCATTAAAAAACATTTCAAAATGTTTAAACCCTACCCACGGACTGTGCATGAACCCTTTGAAAATGCTGTAATCCTGAAAAGACATCAGCACCCCATACATGGGAATGTAGTTAAAGACAAAAATGAAGAGCAACGCTGGTATAACCATGAGCTGAATATCCCATTGTTTGATAAAGCGTTTCGTCTGCCCGGGCTGCTTGTACACATGCTGTTTGGTTTGTAGATCTGTTTGCAGCATGCTCCCCCCCTTTTTTTCTAATGTTAGTTAAAGTAACATAAATGCGTTATCCATTCGTCATGTGTTTATTTTATCTTTTCCGCTGTGTTGATTCTCCTCTTAAACGATTGATAACTAACACTATCTTACTGTTTCCAAATGATTTAGCCTCTTGCGATTTTCGGGCAGGAGCCAATGTGCTTCTTAAATAAACGGTTGAAATTAGATAAGCTGCGAAAACCGCATTCCAGTGCGATTTCTGTAATTTTCATATCGCTGGTTTCGAGCAGCATGACGGCATGCTCTAAGCGAATATGAATCAAATAAAGCAGCGGAGGCGTCCCTACTGTACGCCGGAAAATATCGCTAAAACGGGAGGGGCTTAAGTAAACAAGTCCTGCGAGTTCCTCAAGCGTCCATGGATATGCAAAGTTTTTTTGCATGTCGTAAATGACCTTGCGCATTTTGTCCAGCTGCCTTGCACCGATGCTATCCTTTCCCCGATTTAACCCCTCTCTGCGGAAGTAACGATTTACGCATGCATGAAAGCGGATTAAATTTGAATAAACCAAAGAACCGTAAGAGGTTTGCTCCTGATCATGTTCATCCTGAATTTCAAGAAGCAGGCTTCTAAGCTCGTTCATATGAGGCTCATTGCGGTCCAGCAAATTAGTGAAATGGACCCCCATTTCCTTATAGGGATGCAAAATTTCTGAATCATAACGGACAATATTTAGCAGCCAAGAAGCATCAAAGCAGATCACTTGCATGACCAAATCCTTGGTTTCGTAAGCGCAGTGCAAATCATTCGAGTTAATAAGCAAGATATCACCCTCTTGAAACTCAAACGTTTGCCCGTTAATGATGTAATAGCCGGTTCCTGATTTAATTAAATTGATTTCAAGCACATCATGCCAATGAAGCTTCTGATAGGTCGCATTGACGCCTATCGTTTCCAATACTTGAATGGGATAATGCTTAGCCAATATGAGCTTTTCTTTCGGAATATCCATATTTAACAACTCTGTCATAAAAACCACTCCTCGGCATGAAAATGAGCTTCACAAAGCATGTAAATGACATAAAACTAACATAAGATTAAACAATTAAAAACCTTTTTTTATTCATGTTACAAGATTTGCAACCGAATAACCTCACATAAAAGATACATATTTACAAAATAAAAATACCTCATTCCCCTTATTTTTAAAGGAATGAGGCATTTTCTATATTGACAACGATAATTACATAAAAACTTATGCTCGTGGAAGGGTAACGGTAACCGTTGTTCCAACTGCACGCTTGCTTTGAATCTCGATACTGCCTTGATGCAAAGCCACCAATTTCTGCACGATAGAGAGTCCAAGCCCGCTGCCTGAAGTAGCATCATTGCGAGCTTTGTCCGCCTTATAGAAACGGTCAAAAATGAATGGGAGATCATCCTCTGATATGCCTGTTCCCTGATCTTCGATGACAACAGTAATGACGTCGCTCTCCACTATTTTAATGCTGATCGGCTTGCCTGCATCCGAAAACTTAATGCTATTGGCAATCAGGTTTAACCACACCTCATAGAGCAATTCTTGATCAGCATGGATCGTCGTATCCGGCAGTTCAAGCTCCAAATGCAAATTTTTCTCCGACCATTGCCACTCGAGTGTAATTAACAGCTGGCGCAGCTGTTCGTCTAAGCGAAAGCTTGTCTTATGGAGCGGCTTATTATCCTTGTCGAGCGCAGCAAGTGTTAGAAGCTGCTTGCTCATACGGGATAGACGCTTGCTTTCTTTTTCTATAATGGCCATATAGCTGTCCGTCTGCTCCGG
Organism: Paenibacillus sp. FSL K6-3182; assembly: GCF_037976325.1. Classification (NCBI taxonomy): domain Bacteria; kingdom Bacillati; phylum Bacillota; class Bacilli; order Caryophanales; family Paenibacillaceae; genus Paenibacillus; species Paenibacillus sp. FSL K6-3182. The sequence continues at coordinate 479,158 of NZ_CP150265.1, read as the reverse complement.
CGTCGTTTCCTTATCGAGCACTGCCCGAGCCAATCCCTGCATGGACGTAAGCGGCGTCTGAAATTCATGCGAGACATTCGCCACAAATTCTTGCCGCATCTGGTCCAGCTGCTTAATCGCCACCGACATCACCGAGAAGTTGCGTGCCAGCTCGCCGATCTCATCCTTGCGCGAGAGCTGCAGCCCTGCTTCAAAATCACCTGCAACAATCTTTTTCGTTGCTCTCGTAAGCTCGTTGACCGGTTTCACAATAAGGCGCGATAAGAACACAATTAACAGCAAGCTGATGACGAAGGTAGCACCGATCAATATCGCTGCAATAATACGTATCTCGCCAATTTGCTGCTGCAAGTCAGGGCGGATAAACAGCGCTGCATACCCATCCTGCGTCTGAACTCTCATACCTGCTGTGTTCAAAACACTATTTTTGAAATAAGAGAACAGCTCCAGCCGTCCCTTCTGCTCCTCCAGCCCCCGATAAATAGCTCCGTCAAGCACCGAATGCATTTGCTGCTCGCTTAGCGTTCCATGCTTAAACGGCGAGCCGTAGGCTTGTCCTTGCAAATTGTCATGAACCAAATAAATTTGAAAGCCAAGTGCTGCAATATGTGTCAGATAGCTATCCAGATCCATTTGCGGATTTTGCTCATATTGGGTGCTGATGTTTTGTGCGATTGCGATCATTTTATGCTCATTGCTGGATTGCTGATTATTCTGGTAGTAAAGCCCCGTAAATAGCAAGCCTAGAATGAGGCTAATCATAGCGACCATCACAAACGTGAACACAATTCGAACATACAGCGACTTCATCCCTCATGCACCTCCAGCTTATAGCCGAGACCCCTGATCGTTGTTATCGTGAAATCGTCCTGACAATCCGTGAAGCGCTCGCGCAGCCGTTTGATATGAACATCAACCGTGCGGCTGTCTCCTTTAAAATCAGCGCTCCAGATGAGCTGAATAAGCTGTTCCCGTGTATAAATGCGGCCCGGGTGGCTTGCAAGCTGTGACAGCAGCTCGAATTCCCGCAGCGGCAGAGTTATAACTTCATCGCCTATTTTAATTTCATAGCCTCTTCGATCAATGGAGACGTTCCCGAGCTTGATAACCTCAGAGGATACAAGGCGATAGCGGCGCAGCAGCGCTTTTATACGAAACAAAAGCTCCTTTGGCTCAAACGGCTTAACTAAATAATCGTCCGTCCCGGAGTCAAACCCTTGCTCCTTGTCCTCCATCTCCGCTCTTGCAGTCAGCATCATAACAGGAATGTCATAATGCTCTCTGATTTCGCGGCATAGCTCGTACCCATTTTTACCGGGCATCATAATATCGACGACAGCAAGATGTACCTGCTCGTTCTCAAGCAGGATGGACGCTGCTTGTCCATTTTCCGCTTCAAGAACGACATAGCCGTCTTTTCCCAAAACAAAACGTAAAAGCTCCCGAATAGAAGGATCATCATCTACAATTAACACATGCATTCTCATTGGCTTGCTCCCTACAAATGATCATATTTATCATTGCTGTTTTCATTATACTCCTTCATGCACGCCAAGCGAAAACACCTGTATTCGAGAGCAGCAAACGCATCTCCTACAGGTGCCTTTTCATAAATTTCAAGGATACGAATCATTTTAATATCTAGCCGAGCCCGTGCCTATTCTTGCCGCAATGCCGAGCTGTTCGGAACCGCTTCCCCCATCCCACCAAACGTCCCTAACGTTTAAGCCTCGCAAATATTCATAATCGGGATGGACCACAATATCCTGCAAGTACGCAGATATAGAGGCATTCTCATAGCGCATGCGATTCAGCGCATTAATGATGTCTTGGCCGGATTCAATACCGATGCCATGGCCGAAATACAAATCATCATCCAGCATGATGACATTCTCACCTTGCCATTCCGGTGTATCCGGATCATGGTGAGGGTTCTTGAAGTAGAGCGCGTCGCCGGGATAGGCTTCATTTTTATCATAGGTAGTTATTAAGCTTAAATCACGGTCGTATTGCCAGTCTCTTAAAAACAGGTTTTTAAAATAAGCGTTGAACACGGCATCGCCAACCGTATCAAGCACTGCCTTATAAAAGATAATAATAATGGCGCCTGCACATTCAAAACCGTACAAATGTCCATTTTCAAAAATATCGTTAATGCCAACCGAAGGCAGTACGCCTCCCTTTAGCTGAAAGCCGCCGTTTTCTGTACGCGTCCAGTATTGCTCATTGCATTTTGACCCTGCGAAGGTCGCAAAGCTCACTCCACTGGCATAAAGCGCTTTGGCTGCTTCAACCGTATGCATGCGCGTTTTCAGCTCAAATTCGAGCGCATCAACCGATGGATAGCGATAGACAACCTGGCTTTTCTGCTTCTCCTGCAGTATTTTTCGTTCAATCTCCGATAACGTCAAAGGATTAATCGAAAACGTAGGACTACCCGCAACAAGTATCACCTTAGTTTTCCTCCATTTCATTCCAAATCGATTAGGTTATTGTACGTGTAAATTAAAAAAATGTGAGTATGGATGCGGAATAGGGACGCTGCAAATGTTGTCGAATACACAATCAATCTTCTGTTCATTGTCAGATCATGGTATAATTTGGTCATTATCTTGAAAGAAGGTAATTTAGCCTATGAGCTATTATTTCAACATTTGCTCTACTGCCAAGTATCAAGAGGCCTACATCACTTTTTTGCTGGAACATTTCGTGCAGCTAAACCTGCCCTATTCCTTTCCTGTCTCTCTCAGCTACCTTTCAAGCCCTCTGTTTATGGAGAAAGAATCTATTCTATTTCGCAATCCCGATGATGAAATCATAGGCGCAATAGGGTACATACACGGCACCGGAGATCAAAACTATGAAAATGAGCATATCGTTCAGATTCAGACGGTTTTTATTAAGGAAAGCTATCGAAGCACCCGATTGTTTCTCCAGGCTTCACAGTTTCTCGCTCAATACTTAGCCCAGTTGAAACAGCCTGTTACAGAGCTTCGGTTCTGGATACCCGCAAAGCCGAAGCTTCAGCGCCTTTGCGCGAAATCAGCCAGGAAAGTGGCGGTTCAGGATACGGATCATGGCGTTATTGAAGAGTATGTTATGGATTTCACCCAATGGCACGATGATGTAATGAAATACCCTCATGAAATTTATTTTTAAGCTCAGAAGGAGCACAATCCGTCATGGTATTTATTGTTCTTAAGCACTTAGCAGGCTATATGCGTGCCTACAAGCCTCTGGCTATATTTTTTTTCGTTACGCTATTTTTGGATCTCATCTTCATTTCATTAGCACCATTGAGCTTTCAATTTCTAATCGACAAAGCCATCCTTCCTAAGGACCTGCATGCCTTTTCTCTTATCATCATCATTCTGGCGGCTAGCGGCATCTTCTGCCTCAGCGCTGGCGTTTTCAGCGATTATGCTCTTGCCAAGCTGAGTGCAAGGGTGCAGCAGGATTTGCGCAAGCAATTATTTGAGCATATGCAGCAAGTGAACCTCGCTTTCTTCCAGAAGACGCGCTCAAGTGAGCTGCTCTCCTATTTCACAGTCGATCTTCCTGCCATTGAGCGAGCAATGAATGCAATTCTGACGGTAGGAATACAATCTTTTTCCGTTGTAGTCATTAGCACCGCCGTTTTGTTTTATTTGCAGTGGAGTATGGCACTAGCCATATTGTTTGGGGCAGCCCTTATTTTTGCCGGTCCTTACTTGCTGGGCGCTCGCGCACAGGCCATCAACGTCGCTCATAAGGAGCAACTCGATCATTTAACAGGCGACATACAGGAAAACATTAGAGCGCAAAAAGTAGTCAAAGGTTTTAATCTCCAGCAGGCGATGACACATAAATTTGTGGGCAGACTGCAAACGATGTATCTCATTCACTATCGAAAAAATGTGATTAACGCTCAGCTGGAGCGAATTCCGCTGATCAGCTTACTCCTGATCAATTTATCCATTATTGGGCTTGGCTCTTATCTCGCACTTCACGGGCATATTACGATCGGGGCTTTGGTTGCCTTTTTTACGATGTATACTTCAATGGGGAATTCCGTTTTTAATTTAACCGCAACGATTCCAGTCTTTACGGATGCTTCCGTCAGCATTGAGCGAATGAACAAGCTGTTGCAAGCGCCTAAGGAAACAACAGGTAAAGCACTTATGACGAGCCCCCTAAATCATTTGCCGGATATTCGTTTTTCAGACGTTTCCTTTCGCTATAACGAGGAGCAGGAAGCACTTAAAAAGATAAATTTACATATTAAAGCTGGAACCACAGCTGCATTCGTAGGCTCTAGCGGCTCTGGCAAGAGCACGCTCGTACAGCTGGTGCTGGGCTTCTATGACCCAAGTGCAGGTCAACTCGAAATCAATAGTATTCCCATGCAGGAACTAAGTCGAAGCTCTTACCGAGATCAGCTCGGCGTTGTATTTCAAGATAACTTTCTCTTTCGAGGTTCCATTATGGACAATATTCGCATCAGCAAACCAACGGCAACGAAGGAAGAAATCATAGAAGCTGCCAAACAAGCTGAAATTCATGTGTTCATCATGACGCTGCCAAATGGTTACGATACGCTGGTGCTGGATGATGGGTCTAATTTGTCTGGAGGGCAGCGGCAGCGGCTCGCCATTGCTCGCGCGATATTAAAAGATCCCCAACTATTATTGTTGGATGAAGCTACCTCTGCGCTAGACCCGATAGCTGAGGCATCTATTAACCGTACATTTAGGGATTTGTCACGCAATCGAACCGTAATAACCGTTACGCATCGTTTATCTTCTATAACAGGTGCAGATTGCATTTTTGTGTTTGATAAGGGTGAGCTGGTCGACATTGGGACTCACGAGGAAATGCTTGCACGCGAAGGCTATTATAAAGAATTATGGGAAAAGCAGAATGGTATGCTGATTTCAAATAGCGGGCAGGAAGCTGATATTGATGAGGAAAGGCTTGCAAAGCTTCCTTTCTTTCAAGGTATTGATAACGAGGTACTGAAAGAAATTCGAAGCCTGTTCAACACAGAGACATTTAGCGCAGGCCAACCTGTCATTCATGCCGGAGATCAGGGTGAGAAATTTTACTTAATTGCACGCGGCCGGGTTGAAGTATCACGCAAGGACGCAAATGCGATTGATGGAAAGCTTCGACTTGCCATATTAGAGGACGGAGACCATTTTGGTGAAATTGCTTTGCTTAACAATGTGCCGCGTACAGCCGATATCACAGCCATTACGCCTTGCGTGTTCCTTACCTTGCAGCGGAAAGGGCTTCATTACGTGTTATCTAAACATCCTGAAATCAATAACCGAGTCAGGCAAACGCTGAAGGAACGAAAATAGAAGGAGGTTGCTTATCGATGCTTGCGCAGTACCGCGTTTGTAAGAATGATGCTGACTTAGCACAGTATGCCCTATATTTCATCAGGCATCGCACCGATTTCAGCAGCAAGTTTTCGCTTCCGGATACCTTATATCATATTTTACAGTCTCTACAGCAATCCAAAGTAATGCTAATCCTAAGCCTGGAGGGCGACACGATTGGATGGGCGCATTATAGATATTTGTCTACGGAATATGAGCCTGTTCGCGAAGGGGAAATTGCTTTCGTAGATTCCGTCATTATAAACGACGCCTATCGAAGCGGCCGATTGTTCATTAACGGCTTTCGTTTTCTAGCAAACCATATCGCCGCTGAGAATCCGAAGGTCAGGACATTTGAATTTCACGCGCTTGCAAGCCATGCCTATCTGAACAGACTTTATTCCAAATTTGCGACTATAGTAGGACAAAGAGATGGGTACCATGAAATAGAAAATGCCTATTCCACTGATTTCAACCAACTTCTTCACTACTTAAATCGAACAAAAAATGACAATTGACGCCACTTTATTCCATATGTTACTGTGAATATATTCTATTATTAAAGGAGGTCTTTACATGTATCCACCAAGAATAAATGCAAACAATAAAACCGACCGCAAACCTCTTCAATTTTCAAACCTGCTTAAGCTGAATGAACAAGCTAGAGTAACTACTGCGAAGTAATCGTTATAGGCAGCAAAAGAGCCATCTACCTTTGTAGGTAGACAGCTCTTTTTTTGTTGCTTATTAGTTGGACAATCCGCCGCTTGCTGCACCCGCTCCGCTGGAGCTGTACGAATCGGAATATTCCGTGTTTGTTTTATCCCATACATCCTCATATGCTGGATTCCGCTTGAACTCGGCTAACGCATAGGAGCAAGAAGGAATAATCCGTCTCCCCTTCTCCCTAGCCTCTTCTACTACAAAATCAAGCAGCTGCCGCCCCAAATGCTGGCCGCGATAGTCGCCATCCACATACGTGTGGTCAATGACCCAGGTGTCTACGTCGACCATCGTGTAAGTGATCTTACCGATCGTTCCTTTGGTTGTTGTCAGAACGTAGCTGTTGCCTTGCTTTTGTGCCAATATTTCCTCTTCTACTTCGCCATACAAGTCTCTATCTGTATCCATTGTTGCCTGCACCTCCTAGAAAGCTGTTAGTTATAGCTTCTTATGGTCAAGCTATCGGTCTACTACTTCTTACCCCGATAGAGGAACAATGAATCGTATGGGCAATCTATTAACTATTTTCCGAAGAGGAATTAGGCGCTTCCTTCACCATGTATAACACTAGTTCATCGTCGACACGAACCATGCTGCCGGGCTTCACAATAACATTCTCGTACGAAATCCCTCTACCGTCAGGAATATAGCCTCTGCGAGCGTAAATGCGCTGTGCACTGCCATAGCTAGAGTAGAGCCCTACTCCGATGCCGACAATTCCGTATTTTTCAAATGCGATCTGCTCAATGCCATCCATCAAAGCATTTCCAATCCCCTTGCGCCGCAAGGCTGGGATCACATCAAAATTGTTTATTTCAGGAATGTTGTTTTGCTGAAAATAGGGATAATACGATTGTGACAGCAGATGCAGCCATCCAGCGAACTGACCCTTGTAGAAAGCGACAAGGGTGACGCGCTGTCCCGTTTTATTTTCTTCCCAGCATCTTGCAATATAATCTAATCGCTTACTAATATCTTGATGTTCAATCGCATGAAAAATGACATTGACATCATTACTTTCCATCGCTCTTATTTGCATGTCTTCACGCAATTCGATCATCCCCTTACTCTTCTGCTGCTTCCATATTTTCTTCTTCCCATAACAATCTCATTTCCGCTGAAACCGCAAGCAAATGCTGTAGACTGCCTTGCGCTTCTACTTTCCCATTTTTCATGACGATAATATGATCGGCACGTTGCAAAGCGGCTTTGCGGTGGGAAACAATCAGGCATGCCGCATGCGGCGTCTGTTCCACTCGTTCCCAAAGCAGCTTCTCTGTCGTCACATCCAGCGCACTCGATAAGTCGTCAAATACGAGCAGCTCCGGCTCACGAACGAACATGCGTGCAGCCGCTGTACGTTGTGCTTGACCGCCAGACAGCTTCACGCCGCGTTGTCCAATCATCGTTTCGAGTCCATGCTCAAGCTGCAGAATATCTTTGTCCAGCACAGCGGTGTGAATGGCTTTCTGCGTGCGGCTTGGTATATCTGGCATACCAAGCAAAATATTCGTTTCAAGCGTTTCGCTAAACAAATTAGGAACCTGCGAGGTATAGGCGCTGCGCGGCGGAACAAAAAATGAATCCGGATCTGCTACGCGCTCGTCATTCCACCAAATTTCTCCCGCCTGAGGAGGCAGCAGCCCAAGTACAGAGCGGAGCAGCGTTGTTTTACCAGAACCTATCCGCCCCGTTACAACGGTGAAGCTGCCTCTTGTCAGCTCCATGCTTATATCTTCAATTCCTCTGCCGGAATCCTTATACCGATAGCTGAGTCCCCGTACTGAAAGCGTACGAAATGGAGCCTCCTCCTGCTCCTTTGAAGCGCGATGGTTTTCAGGAAATGCACCGCCCAGCTGCAATTGGGTATGCTCGGTAAGCTTTTCGGTTGATGCGCCTTGCAGCAGCTGCACCATTCGCTTAAACGAAATGCCTGTTTGCTGCAGAGTAGCTAAAAATCTGCCAAAAAACGCAGTGAAATCGGTCACAAACGTTAAATAATAGACGAATAATGCAAAGTCACCAACGCTCAGCTCCGAGCGCTGCATAGCAGAAGCGCCCAGCAGCAAAATAAATCCTGTTCCTATATTCACGATATTAGAAAATACCGAATCAAGTATAGAGGTGAATAATCGATCCTTAAGCGCAGCCTGCCTGCGCTGCCCATTCAATAAGCGAAGTCTGTCGATAAACCGTTTCTCCGCGCCAGCAAGTTGAATGGCCTGCACCGAGCTGAACATTTCACCGACCATACCCGTAACTTTGCCCGTAGCATCGCGGCTGGTGGCACGGTAGGCCTGCAGGCGCTTGGAAGCAAGCTGGGTGACTGATACAACGAGTATAAGCGGCAGAAATACATAACAAGTAATGCTGACGTTAACCCGCAGTAAAATGAAAATTGCCGCTGCCGCAAATAACAATTTGCCAATGAAATCAAGCGTCCAGCTGATGGCATCCTCTGCTTGATTGGCATCGTCGCGAAATTGTGTAACGGCCTCGCCTGGCGAGATTGGAATGGCCGCCGCTGCCGGCTGACGCAAAATCCAGCGCAGCATGTTCCACCGAAGCAAAGAGCCCATACTAAAGCGGTGGATCGTATCTGTCAAAGCACCCGCATAAATCGTAACGATTCTCGCGACAGCTACAGCCATTAACAAGATGGCTAGATTTGATGCGCTAAGCGACCAGCTGGCATGACCTGTGAGCGAATCAAAAAATTGCTGAATGATTAAGCCGGGCAGCAATGGGAATAGATGAATGGTCGCCCAAAGGATAGCATTGGCAGAATAGAGAACCGGGCGATAGCAAATAAGCCGCCACATGGCTTGCACCGTTGTCATTTCTTTGCTGTTCATACAAGCACCTCCACAGCGCCGGTTTGCAGTAATTGGTATAGCCTTGAGCTTGGATCAGCCGCTAATTGCGATCTATTGCCGGATTCCACAGGCGTTCCAGCATCTAAAATAAGGATGTCATCCGCTCGTTTAATTGTTGCAAGCCGGTGGGCAATAATAATGGCAGTGCGCCCTTCAAGGAGCTTATCGATCGCTCTCTCAATATGCGCTTCCGTAGCAGGATCGAGCCTTGAAGTCGCCTCATCAAGAATGACGAGACCCGGATTAGAGAGAAAAGCACGGGCAAATGCAAGCAGCTGCGCTTCTCCTGCCGACAAACCGCTTCCTCCTGAGGCCAGCTGAGTATCAAGCCCTTCGCCAAGCGAAGCTAACCAGGCGCCCAGCCCTAAATCTTCTAATACATCATGCAACCGCTCATCCGAAATTGTTGGATCGTAAAGCGTGAGATTATCTCGCACGGTCGCTTGAAACAACTGAATATTTTGAGATACCATCGCGATTCGGCCTCTCAGGTCAGCTAGCGTATAATCCCTAATATCTGTACCGCCCAGCTCAATAGACCCTGCTTTCACATCGTAGAAGCGAACAAGCAGTCTGGCCAACGTACTTTTACCGCTCCCCGTTCGACCAAGCAAACCGAGCACTCGACCGGGCTGAAGATTAAAATCGACATCGTGGAGCACTCGCTCCCCATCCCCGTCCTCACCTGTGTAAGCGAATGCGACATTCGAAAAGTTTACTGAAAGCGCGCCTTCAGGCATATCAGCCGCTATCTCTTTCTCTTTTAGCTTCGATTCCGTAGCGAATAGCCCGCTAACCCTTACAATACTAGCATCCGCCCGTTGTAAATCTTGAATTTGTGTACGGATTTGCTCAAGCGGATGATTGAGCAGCTCGGTATACGTAAAGACCAAATAAATCGTGCCGAGGCTCATCGAATCCGTTGTCCACAAATATGCGCAATATAATAACGCAAGTGATCGGCCAAGCGTAAATACAAAAATAGTGGATACCCACATCGAATATCCGCCTATGCTTGCTTTCAGCGTAATCGGAAATATTTTGCGGAGCAGTCCATGAAATCGCCTCATCACAAATTCGCTTGCTCCATTTGCGCGTGTATCCTCTGTTCCCGCCAAATGCTCGCCAACAAACCCATAAAACTCCGCTTGCACTTCGCTTGATTTCACCCAAAATGGCGAAAAAGCCGTTCGTATTCGTTGAAGCACGAATATCGTCAATACAACGAACACCGTCATGCCTGCCCCTAAGCGCCAATCCTCGCGAAACATTAACACGAGTACACCTGCTATGAGCAGCAGATTCGCAACCAGCACAAATATGAAATTGGAGAAAAAATGCGACAGCTCATTCACGTCGCCATCGATCCGCTGAATTAATTCACCGCTCGTTCTCTCCTTATGAAAGCTCTGGTCGAGGTGCAAGCAATGCTTCGCCAAATCACCTCTTAGCTCATTCGTTGCTGTCCAGCCGACTTGTTCTCCAATATAGCCTGAGGAAACGCTAGCGAGCTGATGCAGTAGCGCAACTGTAATGAACAGCAAAGCGCTGCCGATAAGTTCATTAATCTGAATGCCAGGCTGCAGCGCGCTATCAATAAAATGCCGTATGATTTGCGGATTCCAAAGCTGCAAACCAATGCTGGCAAGCAGCAGTATAGAGAGCAGAACGAGCTTGTGCCGCTCATGCTTTAAATAAGTGCTTAACAGTCTCCAATATTGTTTAATGGGGATATTCATTTTCTATTGCCTCCAAACACACCATCCATATATTTCATATTTATCTTAAAATGAGGAGAGGACTGGTGGCAAGGTAAAGAACAGTTATAGCCGCTTAGCACAGAAAGCGTTTTTTAAAGGTTATAACGGGTAAGGGGCTAAAAAGGAAGCGAAAGGATTCCACCGTTTCTATCTGAGGATGTAGATTCAAGCGGCTACTAATAAGAAAAAGCTAACGCTATAAGTACGCGCCAGCTTTTTTTGTTTACTGCTATTTTTGCATATAATCACACAAATCCAGTCTTATCCCTTTAACAAACCAGCCTTGATTAATCCGTTGCGAATCCCCTGATCATCCACATGCGTTGTCACATAATCTGCGAATGGCAGCAGGTCTGGATGCGAGTTGCCCATTGCGATGCCTAGGCCTACTGTTTCCAGCATTTCAACATCATTCAAGCCATCGCCAAAAGCGACCGCATCGGCAGTCGTATAGCCGAGTTTCTCGAGCAATGCCTCAATCCCTTGAGCCTTGGAGCCGCCTGCGGGAAGAACATCAATCGCTTGAGGGTGCCAGCGAATAAGCTTCAGCTCGTCATGCAATCCATCATACAGATGCTCGTCGTGGCTCTCACAGTGTAAAAACACTTGGAAGATATCGTCCGTTTTCCAAAATTCCGGATTATAGCCTGGCAGATCTACCTTTAATGAATTTACCGAATCTATAATAAAGGGATGATCCTCTTTGTCCGCAAAAAAGTTATGCTCCCCTTCAAATACGAGTCCATGATTATGCTCAGCTGCAACCTTTACAAGTCGCTCCAAACGGCCTTTTTCGATCTCTCGTCTATATAGCGGAGTTCCTTTGTACACAACGTATCCGCCGTTTAGACATACGAATGACTCGATGCCGAGCTGCTCAGCAAGCGGCTTTATAAAGTAAGGCGCTCTGCCTGTTGCAATAACCGGCTCCACTCCACTTTCCTTCAGCTCCGCAATAGCCTTGATCGTATCTGCCGGAATTTCCTTATGCTCATTAATCAGCGTGCCATCGATATCAAAAAAAACGATTTTATACCCCATTCTCTGTTCTCTCCTATCCGTAGTCGCAGACGTATGACGCCTGTCCTTTTTATACAGTATAAAGAATTAAGCCATGAAAAGAAATCTTTCGCCTTATTTTGCAAGCTCTACCCGCCATTAAAAGCCTTGCCTCACAGCGCGCAGCATGCAGCATGGCACTTATCATCTAACGGACATAGGTTTCGCTATTTCATGAAATATAGGTAAAAGTGGTGGGGTAACGGACATACGATACGCTAAACGGGCAGATTGGGGTGTTAAATGCGCTTTTTAACCCAAATAAGGGCCTGTATGTCCGTAAGCTAAGCAATTAGAGGGGAATTCCGCAAAATAACGCATCTCATGTCCGTTGACCTTATTGTTGTTAAGAGTTTCGACAAGCGTTTAACGAATTCAACAAAAAAATAGCACCAGCGGGTGCTGATGCTACTAAATTTTTAATATCGTTACCAACCATAATCCAGTCCCTTGCCCGTCTCAACAAAGGTTTTCAAATTGCTTAGAATCATCCACCACTGACTATCCGTCGTTGGAATCGAAGGATGGTCTTCAGTAAATTGGTCATTAACCAAAGTTAGCTTCGTCGTAGCTCCAACCTCTTCTAGCGTAAAAGTGATCCTTGACTCCAGCTCTGCATGATTTGATCGATAAGAAGGACCTGGATGCTCCAAAAAGCTAAGTATTTTGCTTGGCTCATATGCTAAAATAGTACCATAGATATGAACGGTTTCATCACCTTCCGTACCTGGCCCAACATATTTAAGCGATGAGCCTACTTCGAAAGTTGATTCAATAATACAGCCAAAAAACGTTTGACGCGTTCCCTCAGGCGATACGAATGCATCCCATACCTTCTCGGGCACTGCACCAATATAAAACTCATATTTAAAGTCCATGTGTTGCACTCCTTTTTCTATTTAAAATGGTTGACGTTTTCTACTCGTAGTATAAAACTATCTGCTAGGATCGTATTGTAAAAACGCGACAAATTGATCAATAGGAGTGATATAGTAATGAACACTATCGACCAAAAACGCAGTTTGGGTATTTTACAGCGGAGTGAGAGCGAGAAAAAATTTCAGCTTTCCCGTTACGCTCCTTCCGAACCTCTCCTTCCATTCATTAAGCATTACTGGATAATAAACTGGGATTTAGAAGGCCATGCTCCTTATTTTCAGGATGTCGTCCCGAATCCCTGCGTCAATCTCGTTATCGAAGACCACCAAAGCGGCATTTATGGCGTTGCCAGTCAAATGTATACGAAAAAAATTGAAGGCAAAGGACGAGTATTCGGCATTAAGTTTCAGCCTGGCGGTTTTTATCCTTTTCTAAACTCGCCTTTAGCAGAGCTTACGGATCAAGCGTTGTCGATTCAAGCTGTTTTTGGGACGGAAGCTAGCGTGTACGAGCAGCAGCTAAGGTTGGCAGCAGATCCTGCCGGCATGATCGCACTTACCGAGGCCTTACTTCTAGGTCAACTCCCGCAGCCGGATGAGTCGATTACACTCGTCAATCAAATCATTTCACGAATACACGAGGATCAAGAGATGACCAAGGTAGAGCAGCTATGCGAAACCTTCGATATTAACAAAAGGAAGCTGCAGCGCCTCTTCAGTCAATATGTCGGAATAACGCCAAAGTGGGTGATTAAGCTGTACCGGCTGCAAAATGCGGCAGAAGCGATCGATAAGAGCACTCATTATGATTCACTTAAGCTCTCAGCCGAGCTTGGCTATTATGATCAATCACATTTTATTAAGGACTTTAAATCCATTATTGGGAAAACGCCTGATGAATATGCAAAGCGACAAGCTTTGTAGTTTGCCTGCTGCTTAGCCAATTTGACTGAGGCTTGAATGATCCTGTATATTTATAAAAATCAATAAAATAAGCACGGCTTACGATGGAAGCACCCGTAAGAGCAGGCGTATACCGCCTATCTTGCAGGTGCTTTTTTTGCGTTGTTTGCCCAAAACCAAAGGAGGTTTTATCGATCATGCCATCTGCTTCCAAATTAACCGTAGTTTTGTTTGCGCTCTTGCTTGCGTTTCTCAGTCCAGCTACTATTGCTGCCGCACCGTTTGAATTCAGCGTTACTGCCAAAACAGCTTTTGACAAAATGAAAGGAACTGCGGATAAAGGTACCTCTGCCAAGTTAACGTCTCAATACACGGAATTGCAAGAAATTCAGAAGCTGACCCTTGATTGGGATGTGCGGATAGACAAGCTCCATTACCAAAACGCGGAGACCGTTCTCGCTACTCGCAAGCGGATTAAGGAAGTTGGTGCGGAGAAGCTGGTTCAGCTAGAGGCAGCTGTCGTGCAAACCAAAAAAAAGTACGAAGCCCTATTCAATCTTTATGATTCCTTGAATCAACAGCTGAGCCTCGCCAAATCGTTCAAAGATAAATGGCTTACGAATGCGCTGAAGCCGCAGGTCGAAACGACTAAAGCTGCCGTTCAGCTCGCCAAGCTGGATATACGCAGCAAAGAAACGGCGCTTAGAACAGCCAAAGCGAGCACCGCCAAAACGATTAAAGATTTGCGAGAGCTGCTGAGCGGCATCGACCCGCTTAAGGTGAAAATTAAAGCATCCAAGAGCACCATCAGCAGTATAAAGAAACAGTTCACGACGGAGACATCCATTTTGAATCAAGTGTTGAAAAAAGGCGATTCAACAGCAACGTCAAGCTCTTTTACTCGCATGCTCGCTTACACAAAGCAAATTAACGAGCAGAAACAAAAAACATACAACTATGAGCAGCAGACGATGAGCATTATAGCTAAAGTCGACGCGCAAATAGCAGCTATCAAGTAAGTACAGCACAGCAAAAAAGCGCGTCTCGGCATCCGAAACGCGCTTCCATCTATGATTCGTCATCTTTATACAGTAGGGAGCCATACCTCAACAATAGTACCTACACCAAGCTCGCTGGACAACGATAATCGTCCCCCATGCGACGATACTATTTTATCTACAATCATCATGCCTAAGCCGTTCCCGTCCCGTCTTGTCGTATGGAACGGTTGTCCAATACGCCGCATCACTTCATCAGTCATACCTACGCCGTTATCGATAAATTGAATGCGTTGATAATTGTCCACCACATCGAGCTTAATGTTAACTTCTCCGCCGAAGGGCAGAGCTTCCATACAATTTTTTAAAATATTTAAAAATACCTGTTTGACTTGGTCACGGTCGCATAGAATTTTTGTCTCGCCTACTTTTGCGCTCCGTATTTGAATGCCGTTCATCTCAAATTGAAGCTCGAACACCGATATGACCTCTTGCAAAATAACATCACAATCTTCTTCTTTATACTGAATCGCTTGCGGCCTTCCCAATATTAAATATTCGCCCACAATCGCATTCATCCGCTCCAGCTCTGACATCATCAAGTTGTAATGATGGGGGTTCGTCGTTTTGCTGGACAATTGAAGCATGCCTTTTACTGTAGTCATAGGATTGCGAATCTCATGTGCGATGCTGACAGCCAGCTGGCCTGCAAACACAAGCTTCTCACTATTGCGAAGCAGTTCTTCCGCGATCTTCATTTCCGTAATATCCCGCAAGCTGCCGACAACCCGCGTAAGCTGGCGCTCGCTGTCGTAGATAGGAACCACATCCAGCATGTAGTAGCGCAGCTTCTCTTCAACCAGAATAGATAGCTCGATTCCTACACAGGACTCACTGCGTTTCATAACTCGTTCAAAATAAGTACCAATGATGCCGACTTCAAATACACTTGTGCCTAAGCAGCCATTTGTTTCATGATCCGAATTGTTCAATATCGCAGCGCAGTATTTGTTTATTTCTACAATTGCACCCTGCGCATCGGCAATAATGACACCATAATAATCCGTTTCCAGAAGAACCTGATTTAAGATTTGAAGCTGTGTATTGTGTTTACGGAGCAGCAGCTCTCGCTCGATAGAATCAACGATTGTGCATAAAAGTGCAAGCAAATGAGGATGGGCAAACTGAATTTCCGTCATGATCGAAATCGAACCAAGCAGCTGACCGCTGTCCTCCATAAAAAAAGGAGCTGTATAACAAGCTAACTGATGCAGTACTTTCTGATAATGATCTTCGCCTACGAGCTGAATAGGCAGCTGTTCACGCAAACATAGATCAACCGAGCTCGTACCGATCTCTTCACAGTATCGCACGCCTTCAACAATACCTAGCTGGCGCACCTGATTAATAATAGAAGCATTGCCTCTGAACTCAAGGATATACCCCTCATTGTCTGATATGGCAAGGAAAAAAGGGTCATCTGCAACGGTCGATAAAAATTTTTCAACAAACACGCTGATAACTTCAATCGTTTCTTTATAATGGCCCTGCTGAGCTTTAAGCTCCGCATCCGTAAACCGCTGGGTAAATATAGGCAGTTCATCACGATTAAGTCCATACCGCTCGCATTTTCGATGTGATTCTATGATTAAATCGTTATTTATCATATGGTATACCAATTAACCTTTCCAGGACAGCTAGCTTCCATTTTGTTGGACATTATCCAATATTCTAGTTTAACCTGGCATATTCCTTCCCAAATTCATTAAAAATCACTTATTATCTACAATAATCTCCAAAATCAGCGTCGAGACCCCAAAAAACGACATTCCTTCGTTCGAAATTTGCACCAAATCAATCCTAAAATAAAAAAAAGCGATGCTTAATAGTTAAAAACCATTAAGAAATCGCTTTTTTTCAATGTTATGCAATGTTATGATTAGCCCTTTGGCGAAAGCTCAATTTTCATGTCGTCGAGGTACAAAGTTGTCAGACCCTCATAGCCGGAGTCGCTGCCCACAATGACATAAAGCTCACCCTTCTCGTTGGTTTGCAATGTTGCCGTATAATCCATGGCGACTGGCTGAAAGCCTTTCAGCGAATCATCCGGCTGCACCATGTTTCCAACGATCTTCATATCTTTACCTTCGGTCTTCTGATTGCCTTTATCCAAATTCATTCGATAGTAATGATCGCCACCGCTATCAACCTTGACAGCTTGAGGCTCCTTGCTTACAAAGCCTGCTTTAATGCTGACAGCCTCTCCAGGAGCTCCGCCAACCCCCATCATACCGCCCGATTGATCCGTATACAGCTTAAAGGATAATGATGCTTGATATACCGTATTTGGCTTCAGCCCATCGATCTTCTTCGTCGCGAACATGAACAAATCATCGCTGCGATTCATCCCTTTAAGCTTCAGTGCGTAATTGGTCTTGTTATTCGCAAGAGGAAGTAGTTCTCTAGCATATTGCAGCTCATAAATATCCGGATTGTAGTCTACGGGCAGATCGGCAAAAGCTCCCTTCCAGCCTTCCTCGCCTTGGTCAAAGTTATAATGAAGCGATAGCGCAGCCTCACTCGTTTGCACGGTAACTTTTTTCTGCTTCGCGTCCCAGCTCGTTTTTGCTCCTAACAGCTGTGCTACCATTTTTGCTGGTATGAAGGTCGTGCCTTTAATAACAACAACTTTGGCAGGCAGCTTCACGTTCTTAATGAAGCTCCCAACTACCGCATCACTATTCTGAGTGAGAGTCACTGCAAGTCCAGCACGGGTTAAAATAATTTGTTTCGCTGCCGCATCCAATTGAATGTTTGCTTGCAATCCCTCAGCCAGCGCTCTGACAGGGACCATCGCAATGCCGTTCTGTAAATAAGGCGCCACCGCAAGCTTATGCTCTCCGCGGTAATCAATCGATTTGGTGCTTCCTATTTGAAATTGAAGAGGAGCAGGTGAAACGGCTGAAGCGCCATAAGCGGTTGCTCCGCTAGCTGCTGCACTAAGAAATAAAGCGGACGAAAGAGATGCTATCATGAGGTTTTTATTTAACAATTGTTTAAAGGCCATTTGTCTACCATCCTTTGTTGTTAGTCTTTTGGTGCGTACCCAAACTAACGAACAAAGATGAATATAAGTTGCATATGGCTAATTTTTTTATGACTTAAGACTCTGCTCCAGATCTTCAAGCAAATCCTCGCTATCTTCAATCCCAACTGATATTCGCACTAAACCATCCGTAATGCCAAGCTGCTTCCGCCGCTCGCTTGGTATAGATGCATGCGTCATTCTCGCGGGAACGGAAATAAGACTCTCTACAGCACCTAAGCTCTCGGCAAGCGTAAAATATTTCAACTTTTTGATCATCGCAGACGCTTTCTCCGCGCTGCCTACGTCAAATGATATAATGCCGCCAAAGCCGCGTGCCTGCCTCTTCGCAAGCTCATGCTGCGGATGGCTCGGCAGCCCCGGGTAATAGATGTTTTGAATGGTTTCCAAACGCGATAAATAAGCGACAATTGCCTCAGCATTCTCTTCATGAGCTTCCATGCGCAGGCCAAGTGTCTTCAACCCGCGGATGAGCAGCCACGAATCCTGAGGACCAAGCACGCCTCCCGTCGCATTTTGCACAAAATGCAGCTCTTCCCCCAGCTTATCGTTGCTCACAACAGCAAGACCAGCGACAACGTCGCTATGCCCGCCAATATATTTGGTAGCAGAATGAAGCACGATATCAGCGCCTAGTGTTATCGGGGTTTGCCAATATGGCGTGCTAAACGTATTGTCCACAATGAAAAGCAGCTGCCTTGCTTTGGCCCAAGCGGCTACACCTGCAATGTCCGTTACTTTAAGCAGCGGATTCGTCGGTGTTTCCACAAACAATGCTTTTGTATTCAGCTGAAGCGCCTTCTCCATATCTTCTAGGCTCGTCGTATCCGCAAAGGTCGCTTCAATCCCCAGTCGGCTCAGCACCTTCGTCACAATGCGATACGTTCCCCCGTACACATCATCCGTCAAAATAATATGATCGCCAGCGCTCAGTAGCGAAAACACAGCGTTAATTGCTGCCATGCCTGAGCTAAAAGCAAAACCTCTTGCACCTTCCTCTAAATCAGCAATATACTGCTCCAGTGCATGACGCGTTGGATTGCCCGTACGTGAGTATTCATAGCCTTTATGAACGCCGATGTCGTCCTGTTTATAGGTGCTCACTTGGTAAATGGGAACGCTGACCGCACCTGTAAAAGGGTCAAAAGGGCTTCCTCCATGAATGAGCTTTGTTTTTCGCCTCAGCTTAAGCACCTCCGTTGTAAATTTGTTTGCTTAAGTACCGCTCACTGCCATCTGGAAAAATAGTAACGATTCGGCTGCCGGGCGCAGCTGCTTCCGCTTCAAGCAGCGCAGCATGCAGAGCGGCGCCCGATGAGCTGCCGACAAGCATTCCTTCGAGCTGCGCCAGCTCCTTCACCCTTGTAAAAGCATCCTCATCCTTTATCGTATGAATGGCATCGAAATAGCTGCTATCCATAAATGGAGCCAGCTTCTCCACACCAATTCCCTCTATCCTGTGCGGCCCTAGTGCTCCGCCGCCAAGTATGGAGCCTTCCGGCTCAACAATAACCGTCTTCACCTTTGGGCTCTGCTCCTTCAAATACTGCGCTGTTCCCATGAAGGTGCCCCCTGTTCCCGCTCCGGCAACAAAAACATCAACCGCACCATTCAAATCATGCCATAGCTCGGGGCCTAACGTTTTGTAATAGGTTAACGGATTTGCTGCATTAGAAAATTGCCTTGGCGAATAGAAACCGGGTATTTCCTTCATCAGCTCTTCCGCCTTCTGCACCGCACCTGCTATGCCAAGCTCTGTTGGCGTATTTACAACTTGTGCGCCAAGCGCCCTCATCAATTGCTGCTTCTCTATGCTGAATTTGTGGGGGACAACAAAGATCGTCGATACTCCCCGTCCGATCGCCGCCAATGCCAGACCTATTCCCGTATTGCCTGCTGTCGCTTCGATAACGGTTCCTCCGGGCTTCAGCTGTCCGTTTGCGAATGCGGCATTCAACAGCTCGACGCCAAGCCGATCCTTGACGCTTCCTCCCGGATTTTTATACTCAAGCTTCGCATAAAGCGTTACACCTTCCGGCAGCGCAAAACCTGTAAGCTCAACTAGCGGCGTATTGCCAATTAGTGCGTGGATATTGTGATACAACGCCATTTGCAATCCCTCCCACGACTCCTATTTCCTCCTACGCGCATCCTTTACTCGGGCTATACTCTTCATCATATGAAGCTGCTTCTCTTTGTGTTTATGTCCCGTATGCCTACTTTTAGGCGTTATTCAAGCCTATAAAAAAGGGATGCTCCTCAAGTAGAAAAGTCTACTTAAGGAGCATCCCCTTATCATTAAGCATCGCTCAGTCCCCACCCGATTGCATGTTTTGTCGTCTGTTCAAGCCACTCATTGCTTGCGAAGTTTGGAATGTCCTTTGTTACCGTAAGCGTCGACTGTCCTTCAAAGCCGGGATGCGGGCAATGTACAGCCGTGTTCTCCCACTGCTCCGAGCCATTTCTTCTAAAAAGCAAACGGTATTCATACAACCCCGGCTTCATCTGCTCTGACACGATTTGAACGGTTTTCTCAAAGGAAAATGTCATGCGATAGCCTTCCAATTGGCTCATCGTACCTGCCATGAGAACAACAGGCTCCGCCCGTTCCACCTCGCTCGAAGGATGCAAAATCAATTCGTATTCCATGCCCGGCTCGCCATAGACGATAAGTAGAATAGGCAGTCCCACAACAGCAATTTTGGGCGCTTCCACAAATACAGGCTGATGTGTCGGCTCGAATAGCTCCGATCGCTCCCACTCTTCCTGCACTTCGCTAGCCCTGCGATAATGCCATGTCCCATCTATCGGCAAATCCACTTGATTTAGAAGAGCTGTTAAGCAGGTTTTTGCGCTTTGGAATGGATCTGTACAATTGTTATGTCCGTAGCGGTAGCCGATTTCATGCCTAACGTCCACGCCATGCTTGCGGGCGCGATCAGCCCACTCAAAGGACAGCCAGCTTGAGGTATACGCGTCATGCGTTCCGTGTGTCAGCCAAACCTTAGTCCCTTTGGACTTCAAGGCATGTATGATTTGATTCGACGCAGGGCTTCGCTCACTCGCAATAAGCTCCATATCATCAGTACCAAGCAGCGTTGTGAAGAATAGATCAACTGCGCTGCGGCCGTCCGCATCCTGCCATCCAGGCTGCCACGCGTATTTATAACCCGTATCCTCACAAACCGCGCGCCAGCATACCGGACAGGTAGGATTAAGCATTTCCTTAAAAGGTTCTCCAAAAGCGAGCGGCACATTATAGCAGATGGCATAACGAACGGAGTACACACTGCTATTCGGATTACCCGCCACAATTAAGCTTGTTATGCCTCCGCGTGAGCCGCCAACCGTCACAACAGCATTCCCATCCACGGCGAACTGCTCGATAGCGGTCAGGAACAGATCGTCCAAGTTCTCATACACGGAGCCATGCATCGTTCTTGTACCGAACGAACCTCCGCCGTTCCATATGATTCCGACTGCACCTTTCCCTGTGTCCAATAACGTCTGGCCAAGCACGTTTAGAAGAGCTGGCCCAACGTTTGCAAACACATTTTCATTCTGATCATAAAACCCGCTGAATAAAGCAGGATACCGTACTTCAGGTGTACTAGACCACTCCGGAGGAAGGATGTAGCTAACCATACTGCGATGCTCGCCTTGACCTGCAATACGTCCATGCACAAGCTGAAAGGCAGGCACTCCCTCTAATTTGTTAAGCGCTGTACCCGGATTGCGGAAAATGACAGGATAACCCGTAAGGTTCATCACTTCATCCGATAGCTTCAAAGCTACTTCATCCGTCACACGAACCACGCTATACGTCTCGCCAATATAGCGTTCAAAGGCTGGCGTCCTTTGATGCTCGCCGTCCCTTTCCCCTGCGAACAAAGCATAAGCATCCGTCCGGTAATAATAAGGACTAGCGATATCATTGTCCTGCAGCGGAAGTTCGACTTCACGTTCGCCCGTTTCCTCATGCAGTCGAAGAACGCCGATTCCATCGGTACCGCCTGCCTGTGGAGCGCCTCTGCCGCCATTTAATACGGCATTCCAATTCGTCACAATCGGAAAATCATTATACAGCTTTTCTGTGACAATGGTATAACTACCCGCTGTCACTGATGGTATGCGAACTACCCCGCAATCCATATCCACCTGCTCTACTTCCAAATAATCAACCTTTTTATTCGTATAACGAGCCGCTTTAATCGTTGCTTCGCTTTCCGTAAGAGCTGCTAAAAGCTTCGGGTTCACCTTTATATCTGCGAACGACGAGGTACCGTCAAGACTAGTAAACGGGCTAATAGGTACATAACGACCAGGAGCAAAAATCAAATTATTTGAGCTCATAAGCAGCCTCATTTTTCATTGAGTATGGCAAAGAATTACTTAGTGTTACCGACCCAGAAGGCGCGTCCACCATATGAAATTGAAGCTCCGCTCCAGCCGCCAGCTGATCATGATTGATCGACAATTTATGCCACGGTTCGCCGTTTACACTCAGTTTATCCCAATATACATTTTCAGCGCCGTTGTTCACCGCTTCAATGACAAGCTCCTTGCCGTTCTCCAATTGAATGGTCACTTTACGGAACAAGGGGCTGCCCATGACATATTCCGGAGTTCCGGGACAGAATGGATACATCCCAAGCGCACCCCATATATACCACGAGCTCAAGCTCCCATTATCCTCATCGCCAGGCAGTCCATCAGGCCTGCTGCTGAATAGCTCCTTCATCGCTTTTCTCACCCAATATTGCGTTCGAGACGGCTTGCCGATTACGGTATAAATATAGGGAATATGGAAGCTAGGCTGATTGCTAATGGCAAACTGGCCGAAATCTATCGCAGCCATTTCCGACATTTCATGAATTTCCGTGCCGTACGTGCCCGTTTTGAACAGAGGAGGCATCGTCATCAGTTCATCGAGCTTTTTCGCAAAAGCATCATTTCCGCCCATCAGCCTTGCTAACCCAGCTATATCATGCGGTACGGACCAGCTGCACTGCCAAGCCCCGCCTTCGCAAAACGGGTTGCCCCATTGCAAAGGATCGAAGTGCTCCTGCCACTGCCCTTGCTCATTGCGGCCTTTCATGAAACCCTCGTCAGCATCAAACAGCTTGTTATAGTTCGCCGCTCTCTCCATAAAGAAACGATAATCCTCCTCTTTGCCGAGGCCTTTCGCCATCTGAGCAATGCAGAAGTCACCGTAATAATAATCCAAGGCGTTGCTCACGCTTTCGTGGAAAAGATTATCCGGCAGATAGCCATATTCCATATAAGCTGCCAGACCTTTTCGTCCATGCTTTCCATCACTTGATGCGAGTGTGGCATGCTTGCGCAGTCCCTCGTAAGCCGCTTGCACATCAAACCCTTGAATGCCCTTCACATAAGCATCCGCTATTGCAGCATCGATTAATGTACCCGGCATGGCACTTCGTTCCGCAGGCG
This sequence comes from Paenibacillus sp. FSL K6-3182, assembly GCF_037976325.1. NCBI lineage: Bacteria > Bacillati > Bacillota > Bacilli > Caryophanales > Paenibacillaceae > Paenibacillus > Paenibacillus sp. FSL K6-3182. Next base: position 456,038 of record NZ_CP150265.1, on the reverse strand, counting down.
AAATCCACTTGGGCATCCAGCCGCTTTCCTTATAAATATGAACCCATGCTTCTGTCATTTCACCAAGCAAGGAGGGGAATAAAAGGCTGTACAGCGGAAGGCTCGTACGATAGATATCCCAAAAACCAATATCCATATACATAGGGCCTTTATGAACGTTACCATCATAAGCACTAAAATGCACTTGTTCCCCAGCAGGGCTGTATTCATGCCATGTACGAGGAAATAGACAGGTGCGATATAAGCATGTATAGAAGGTGCTCATCTCATCCTTATTTTCACTTTCCACCTTTATTGTGCTCAGTCGTTGTTCCCAATCCTGTGCAGCTTGTTCCTGCAATTGCGCAAAGCTTAAATCGCCCAGCTCCTGCTGCATATTCCAAAGCGCCTGCTCATGGCTGATGAAGGAAGTGCCCAAGCGAACATTGACGATTCCAGACGCAGGGACAGCAAGTCCAGCGAATGCGCCTACTCGTTCTCCCGCTCCTGCCAGCTGCTCGCGCGCAGTAAAATCCCCATTAAATGTACCGCTTTGCTCTTCCTGCAAACCGCAATCAAAGTCCATAACAAAGTACATCGCAAAATTCTCATGTACTTCCCCGTGATGAGCACGAGTAAAGCCCGTCACGCGGCGATTGGCGCTATCAATTGAAATCGAGGACTCCCCTTCAAAAGGAGACACGATAACTCTGCAGTCCTCTTTCCTGTCGAAAGTAAATTTAAGGCGCGCACTCCTCATTCCCGGAACCAGCTCCAGCGATGCTTCGTAACGAGGTAGCCGAATTCGAAAATAATGCGGCTGCACGACCATTTCATCTGATCTATAGGAGGAAGCACGGGAATCCGCATCTAAATAAATAGGTCCGCTCTGCGGCATGAGAACAAGATGCCCGTAATCCATTATCCACGGGCTAGGCTGATGCGTTAGCCGCAGGCCTTGAAATCTGCGGTGGGAGAGATGGTAAAACCACCCCGCTCCGTCCTCATGGGATTGCGGACTCCATGAAGCAGTACCCCAAGGTCTTGAAACGAGCGGGAGCGTATTTCCGTTCGAGAACGTATACACAGAATCCGTTCCTTGCAGCGGATTAACATAAGACAAATAGTTCATGGAAACGACCTCCGAGTAGTTGGCTAATGTTGATTTGGCCTGCCATTTTCATCTTATGATAGCGCTTTATATCGTAGGATGACATCCGACAACCCTGCGAAATGGTTTAGTAGGCTTCCTTTTTTGCTTAATTTCCTACAAAATCCTTGTGCTCCTTGCAAATTACCAGCAACCAGCCGATTATAAAATAGAAAAAAGGACCGCCCTCCTGTTTTTCAACAAGAGTGCAGTCCTTTCAACAAACCTATAACCCCATTAAACGGTAAATAACTGCTGCTGCTTCCGCGCGGGTAGACAAGCCTTTTGGTTTGTATGATCCATCCTCGTACCCTTTGATGAATCCCGCCTGCTGCAAAGCAATAATTCCCTCCAAAGCGTAACCGCTTATTTGGCTCTGGTCCTTAAAAATATCCGATTCACCAGCTGCTTTTGGCAGCTTCACAACCGCCTCTATTGCGCGGAAAGCAATGACAGCCATTTCCTCACGGGTAATGACATCCGATACGCCAAACGAGCCGTCCCCTTTTCCGTTTACAATACCCAGCGCCTGAGCCGTGGAAACCGCAGCATAATACCATGCTTCCTTACGGACATCCGTAAAGCTGCTAGATCCCGCAGCAGCAGGTGCCAAATCGAGGGCATTGACGAGAAGCTGAACAAACTCGCCGCGGGTAATGGAACGGTTAGGCTCAAACCTGCTCTCCCCCACACCTTTTACAATTTCACGAGCTGCTAAAGCTTCAATAATCGTCCGCGATACAGCGTTGACGTCTGTAAAATGTACATTCGCATAGGCTGCTGCGTAACGGCTAGAAAGATTAGTCTGGAAAGTTACCGTCCCCCTAACGGAATCGTATTTTACTTGTTTCACCGCTTCTACATGGCCATCTTCTAGAATCGTATATACAACAACCTGATGAGCCTGCTCTTCTGGCTTCAGCTCGTATTTCATTGTCGCCGTCATAGGCGACTTCGAATCAAACTTGCCAACCGCTGCTCCATCAGCCTTAACGAAGAAATCGTAAATCGGATTGCCTTTCCATTTTTGCTGTAAGCTTTGCGGAAGCGAGGCATCTCCTTGCTGGACAATTAAGATCTCCAACTGCTTCGAGCCAGCTGGAAGGCTACCTAAGAGAGCTTCTACTGGAATGGAAAGCGATGCACCATTTGCGGTGACGATTATGGTTTTCGCTTTATCGTTCCCATCCTTTAGCGCTGCTGCGGAAATGTGAATGGCAGCACCCTTCGCATCTGCTCCAGACGGTACCACATAAATGACCAGTTGTCCGTCTTTCGCCCCTTCGAGTGCTTTGTTAAGCTCCTCGTTGGAAATATTGATTTGAGCAATCCCCTTGTCGATACTAGCTCCTTTTGCTGTAATAATGCCCTTGTCAATCGTGTTCAAGCTGTCATTGTTGCCGTTGCCGCCGGTGCTTCCCCCTGGTGTCGGTGGAGTGACCGTTGCTTTAGCCAGCAGCTGGAAGGTACGGAATAGCGCCGGGTCCTTCACTCCGCCAATTCCCGAGCCCCACTCGATATATCCTTTGCGGCCTGCACCATCATTATCGTTGACCAGCATCGAGAAGCTTAATGCTTGATTCGCAGCGGCTTGGATCGGATAAAGCTCGCTCCAAGGAAGCTTCAGCTCATAGGAAGTTATCTTCGTCTCTTCATTTCGCGTTACGTTAAGCGTTCCGTTCGTTACTGAACCTGTTGCTTTGCCTTGCATCGTAAGCCAGCGATAAATTTGCGGCCCGTCCGGCGTCTGCGAAATGCCGTATTCATACCAGGACTGGCTCTCGCCGGGAACACCAGGCGCTACGCTGAACTGAATACCATCGTTTTGCCAAATCGAGCTGCCTGAGGCTGCATGGTTAAACACATCATCTTTAATGCTTGCTGAGAGGTAGAAAAAACCTTCATCCCAGCGCAGCTTGGCTGTACCGCTTAAGTCATCGTCGCCTTGAAAACCTGTGATCACATTGCTGCCATTCGCCAAATCAATCGTTATAGGCTGGCGGCTGTCCGTTTCATGCAATATGCGGTTAAAATCAATCTCTCTTGTCATATGAATGTTCTCATATCCGGCAATTTCAACCTTCAAATCAAGCGGATATTTAACCCCTTCAGCCAAGCCTGGCAAAGGAATAACATACGTCGATTGCCCGCTTGGCGCGACGACAGGGACTTTCGTATCCGTGCCGCTGATTGTGCCAAGACCCGAACCTTTGCCGACCTCCCAAGCGATCTTTCCAACCGTTAAGCTGTCTTTTTCAGAGCTGTTTACGAACTGAAGACGGAGCGACTTGCTGCCGCTATCATCGTCGGTAATACTAGGTATGACCTTCAAGCCTTGGAAATACAGTCTCAAATCATCGACAGGCGGCTCCGGCAGCGTCGCCGGATCTAGGCCTGCTCCATTATAAGCGCCAATATTCGGAGCTTCCGTGCCCGATACCGAATTCCCCCAATAATCAAGACCGCCATTGTCGGCAATGAGCGTACCCGCACCCAAAGCAGGAGAGCCAGCTCTTAGCTTGTAACCATCAACCGTATTCCAGCCTTTGCTGCCGCCGCCTTGATAAACGAGCATCGGGTTAGCCGTAACTTTATTCGGGTCAGCAGGCTCGTTTATCGGATGGTTGCCGTAAAACAAGTTATGGTCAAAAACGCCATTCATGCCCGGCACATGATAATCGCCTGTTCCAAGATTATAGATAAGATTGTTTTTGAATGAAAAAGCCGCCTGCAGATCCCCTGCTTCATTCCACTCATGATCCATAATTTTTGTATTTTGACCCGTTCCGATATAAATGCTGTTGTTGTAAATTTGCGTATTAGGCGAAACTCCGCCCGCAAAGTTAAACGTATGAGTCAGATCGTTTTGGCTGATGTTGTATCTAACCACATTGTTTGAAGAGCCGATCAGTACGCCCGGTGTTAAGCGCGCATCCACAAAGAGAATAAAGCCGCCTTTATTGTCGTGGCTGTAGTTGTATTGAACGACGCTGTTGTTCGTATCAATATCCAAATTGAAGCCTTGACCGTCACCTTCTGGCTTATTCGTATTAAAGGATTCATTAAACTGCACCACATTGTTTTTGCCTCGAGTCGGCCAAATTGCAGCTGAACCGTTAAACTCACCAACCTCAGAGTAATTGCCGCCGCCTTCTGCCACATTATGTTCAATTAACGCACCATCTACGCCGAAAGTAAGAATGCCGTCGCTATCGGCTTGCTTCACATAGTTTTGACGGATTTTCACACCAGTTGAAGCAAAATCCTGCCCATTCCAGCGCTGATCCCATACGACAATGCCCGTTCGTCCAATACGCTCCACCGTATTTCCTTGAATGAGCACTTGATCGAACTTATCCGTTACGGTGGTGCCGCCTACATATACGGAAATGCCCCCAAAGGCATGTGGTCCGCCCTCTGCTCCTGTTTCAGTCGGATATCTGAAGCTGCTTGATACGTCATGCACATAGTTATCCAAAATCTGAATGTTTGTCAGCGTACCCGCGTTTGCATTTTCAACAAGAATGCCCTCTCGGTACGTCGTTCCGCGTTCAGCGGCGTAGTTGGTTACCTCCAAATTTTGGATAACAACGTTAGAAGAATTGCGAAGATATACAGCGCCCCCGGCCATGCCGCCGCCGTTAATGATTGGTTTGCTGCCACTGCCGTAAGACGTAATTGTTATCGGCGCTTCCGCTGTCCCGCTACCCTTGGGATACAGCCGCTCGTTCCATACGCTGCCTTTTTTGAGCAAAATGCGGTCACCCGCTGCAAAAGTCGTGTTATTGACGTTGGCAAACGATTTCCATGCCGTGCTTTGCGATTTGCCGTCATTGCTGTCGCTGCCAGCCTCGGCATCTACGAAATAATCGCCATCGCCTCCTGTGCCGCCGCCGTTTCCAGGCACCACATTCGCAAGCGTTACAGAGCCCAGCTGCATGAGCCAATTCGCCAGATCGCCAGATAATTCTACTTTCAAATAATTAATGTCTGCGGGGAGCGGATCAGCCGGCGTATATGTAGCCCCTGACCAAGCCCCGTCCCCGGTCGATTCAGGCGTATCATGTACAGCAGCAAGCTCTGTCCACACCGCGCCATCCGGCGAGCCATAAAACGTAATAACACCCGTTGAACCTGCGAAGGAGTGAAGTCTTGCCGCAAAATGCTTAATGCCATGCAGATGATAAACGACTGACTCATCCGATACGGCCGTTCTCACAATTCTAGAAGCATCCCCGCCAAAAAAAGCTGGATTCGTGTTGTCTATTGACCAATTAGCCGTAAACGAAGCAAGCTTGGAAATGTCATCAAGCTTATCGTCAATCGTCTGAGGTGCCGTTGACAGATTGGAAACCGTAATCGATCCAAGCTGCATGAGCCAAGTATCGATATCTCCGCTCAGTTCAATTTTCAAATAATCGATTCCGCTTGGCAGTGCTCCCGAGGAGCTGTATTCCGTTCCATACCAGCCGGAGCCTTTTCCTACAGGATCTGAATATTGAGAAGGAATTTCTGTCCAAGCCAAACCGTCCGCTGAGCCATAAAACGTAACGACCGCAGTTGATCCGGAGAAATAATAAGCTTGCAAGGCAAAGGACTGAATGCCATCCAGCTTATATACAGCATACTCCGTCGTCGTTGACGTTCTAACCGCCCTAGATTCATCGCCTCCAAAAAAATGCGGATTCGTATTGTCAAATGTCCAGTTTGGCGAACTCGCAAACATCTTGGAGTTATCCGTTAACGCATCTTCAATCGATACTGCATCATGCGCAGATACGCTCGCCGCTGGCAATGCCAGCATGCTGAGCAGCGTGAGGATCAGCATCGCATTCATCCACTTCTTCAACATTTTTCATGGCTCCTTCTTAAAAAATAATAGAAATTCATTTATTAGTGAAAAGCTATAATTTCGTTATGCCTAACCAGCTTCGTGCAAGGCGTGCTGCACGCTCGCTATCCCATTCAACCATCGCTAGACTTGTTTCCTGCTGAGCGACTTCGCGAAATTGTTCAGACAACAACTGGCTTGCGATCGCGTCTTTCACTTTCTCATAGGATTGGAGAATTGGTTCGCCTTTAGAAATGCAATACAGTAGATGCAGCTCCCCGTTCTCTTCGAAAATACCGCTCAATTGATCTGCCTGGATACGCTCTGCTTGCTGCACCGCTATTGGACTCTCTAGAGCCGCGGTACGACGAGTTGCACTCGTTAAGCTTGCATCCATTACCTCTATCCCAAGCTGCTTGGCAGAATCGATGAAGCTTGCTTGGTCTACGGCTGCTTTTTTCAACTGTTCCATAACGTGGAGAGCCTCGTTCTTATTAATTAAAGAGGCTCCATCTCCATAAGGCAGCACCGCCCATTTAAGCTTTACATGCCCCGGGAGCGAATACTTCGTCTGCTTATCCGTTTCATATGCCTGTTTTACTTTGTCATCCGAAACAGAGAGCTTGCCGCTTTTTTGCAGTGCTTCAAGTGTCGCGCTTTCCAAATTGCTCATGTAATAACTGTAATAAGCTTCGATTTCGAAGGAAGTGGGTCCATATACGATTTCACCGTCTGCTTCAGCCTTGCTGCGCCTGCTATTCTCAGCTTCCATCCCGCTAAGAAACGATTCATAGCTGCCATCCACAGCAATCCCACTTTTCTTCGCCAGCTGCTGCAAAGCTATCGTTTTCGTCAGCTCCGCTTTAGCTTCCTCAATTAACCTCTGCAAAGGCATTTCGCCGGAGTAGGAAGTCGTCCAGAACTGATCCATATATTCAGCTCCATAGGTTTGCTTGAAATAATCAGCTACGAGTGCTTTTTTCAACCCTAAATACATTCCGAATTGTTCTGCTGAAGCTGCATGGCCGTTAACGATTAAGGGTTCGGATGCAATGCTCGATCGTTTTTGCGAAGCGCCGACCAAGAAGAAAACCGCTGTAAGCGTTATCAATAAAAATAAAATGAAAAACTGCTTTTGTTTCGCACGCAGCCCCTTTATCGTTTGATCCTTCTGCTTCCTCACGACATCCATTCTCCTTCCAACCACCTGTTGTCCTTTGCCATTCGCAGAGGCTCCGCCGCTGCCCTATTGATTGTAAATCCCCAAGGCTGACTGCCCTTGGGGATTTAGAGTTCACCGAAAACTTTCGATGCTTATTGCACTTTATCGAGATAGTCCTTTTGGAAATCGGCAGCTGCTTTCTCAAGCAGTGCTTTCGGATCTGCATTCTTGTTCGTTAATACAGCTTGGATGGCCACATCAAGCGTTTTGTAAAGCTCTTGCGCATTGACTGGCACCTCAGGGCGAAGACCAGCCGAACCATTCGTCATGTAATCATTGAACATATCCATATTTACATTGGTGTATTTATCAAGAATAGCTTGCTCTGCTTTAATACGATCCTCGTTCACCCATACGCGAAGTCCGTGCGGGCCCACGATTAAACCTTGCTCGTTAGCTGTTTTGGATTGCGTTTCAAGTCCAAGCAGCGATTCTTCACTCGTTTGCGGCGAGAAGCCTTTTACATCCAGCCATTTGAAGGCTGAATCTAATTGCTCAGGTGTCGCATCCGGCGCAAACATGTATAGTCCGCCTCCTAGAAGCGTCGCATTTCCTTTGGGTCCTGTCGGCAGTGCAGACATAGCCAGATTATCCTTTGGCATTTTCATATTTTGAACGATTGCATTACCCCAATCGGATATGCCAAAGCTCATCGCCACTTGCTCTGTTCCGAACATTTGGAATAAATCAGTACCTACATCGACTAGGTTGTTTGCAGGAAGCACGTCATATTTCCATTTTAAATCCTTTACGTATTGAAGCGCTTCAGCAGCCTCTGGGGAATTAAATACAGCTTTCCATTTGCCATCTACCTGCTGTTCAAAGTCAGCGCCATATGCCCATGCGATATTCATGAACATCCAGCCGCCTTGATTGTTTTTGGTTGGGAAGAAAAAGCCGGACTTTCCTGTTTTCTCTTTGATCGTTTTAGCGGTTTGCGCAAGCTCCTCATAGGTTTTCGGGAAATTTGGCACCCCTTTGTCATCTACAAGACCTGCTTGCTTGAACAGGTTTACGTTGTACATAAGGCCCATCACGTATCCGTCTTTTGGAATGCCGTAATATTTGCCGTCTTTTTGCACCAGCTTAAGCAAATCTGGATTAAGCGCTTTGTCGAACTCATTTTTAGTCATAATATCCGTAATATCAGCGGCATAATTAGCCTTGATAATTTTGTCTGCTTCAGTAAAAAAGGTTTCATACACGGTAGGAAGCTCACCGCTTGCTGCTTTCGGAAGGAACGAGCTTACATCATAGCCCCATTCATCCTTATCCACTGTAATAAGCGGATATTTCTCTTTCATTTTGGCAACATAATCGGCGTAAATTTTGACCTGAGCTTCCTCATTCGGCTTCGGCCAGTTGCTGACCTTGATCGTTATAGGCTTCGCTTCGGAAGGCGCTTCCGTTGCTGGATTATTTTCGCCGCTATTGCTGCTTGCCGTCGGCTCCACAGCATTATTGCCGCTATTTTTGCCGCAGCCTGCGATAACGAGAACAAACACGCACAACATAATAAACGTAAGCTGCCAAGTGTTTCTTTTTTTCAAATTCATTTGTAATCCCCCAGCCTTCTATTTGGAATGATGACATTACGAACTTTTGAAGCGCTTTCTTATTTGCCGGCAACTAAATGCTATCATACTCATTATCGCATTCAGTAGGGCACAAATCTGCGAAACAGTTTAATATTCTGCGCGCTTCCTTAACCTTTGATGCTTCCGGCAATCGAATAGCCCTGCATAATATAGCGCTGGAAGACTAGAAATAGTAGAACCGGCGGGACGATGGCAAACGTTAATCCAAGGAACTGGATATCTGCAGGCAGCGTAGCTTTTAAGTTGAAAATAGCGACGATGACCGTCCACTGCGACTGGTCTTTCAGAATCATATACGGCCAGAAAAATTCATTCCATACGCCGTTGATCGTTAAAATCGAGATCGTGATGAGCACGGGTCCACTCAAAGGCAAAATAATTCGCAAAAAAATGCTTAGCTTGGAAGCACCGTCAATATGAGCTGATTCGACCAAGGAAGCTGGAATCGTATCGAAAAAGTTTTTGAAAATAAGAATGACAACGGGATTGACCGCCGCCAAAAACCATAAAGGCCAATACGTATTCGTAAAGTTAATATGAAACAGTGGAAAATCGACAATATTGCCGAACAAAGGAACAATTCCGACTGTACTCGGCAGTAGCACTGTCCAAAGAATGAGCAAAAAGAAAAAGGCGCTTCCTTTTGGCTTCAGCTTAGAGAAAAAGTAACCTGCCAATCCATTAAACAACACCGTAAATACAAGCGTTCCGATTGTCACATAGGACGTATTCAAATAATAACGCATAAACTTGAACTCATTCCATGTGTCCCAAAGCTTCTCGATGTGAAACGACCGCGGAATAATGGTAGGCGGAATTTCGTAAAACTCCTTCACATCCTTGAAGCTGGACAAAATAACCCAGACAGGAGGCAGAAGGCATACGAGTGAAATGATCAACATGATCGCAAAAAATAGCCAATACATAATTTTAACCTTAGGTATTTTGTATTCCAGATCCCCAATAATTCCTGATGATTTAGCCGTTTTCATTTACTCACTCCTTACTCCTTGTCCCATTTTTTCTGCAATTTGAAATAGTAGACGGTCATAACCATCAAAATCATAAAGGTAATGACGCCCAGTGCCACCGAATGACCCGCCTCGAAATAACGGAAGGCATAGAAGTAGCTTTGCAGCTGCAAAGTCATAGACGCATTATTAGGGCCGCCCTCTGTCAAAACGAGAGGCTCATTGAAAATTTGGAATACGCCGCTAATTTGCAAAATCAGCGTTAAACCGATTAAAGGTGAAATTTGCGGTAGCGTAATGTTCCAAAATTTTCGCCATATGCCGGCTCCATCAATTGAAGCCGCCTCATACAACTCACTATTCACACCCTGTAAACTGGCTAGAAATAGAAGCGTTGTTGCCCCGAAGCTTCTCCATGTGATCGTGAGCACAATTGTAATAATCGTCAAGCTTGGGTCCTGCAGCCACCCCTGCGGGTGAATACCGAACATGCCTATTATTTTATTGACCAAACCGTTCTCGCTTGGCTCAAAGAGGAACATCCACAGCATCGATGCTGCAATTCCCGGAATCATGCTTGGGAAAAAAGCCGAAAACCGGAAAAAAGAGCTCCAATGCCGCATTTCATTAATCATGACAGCAACGACGATCGGAATGACGAATCCAATAACAAGAGACCAAAAAACGTACATAAACGTATTGATCAAGGTTTGCTGGAATACCGAATTGGTAATGACATCGATATAATTTTGCAGCCCGACAAATGACTCCGCTTTAAATCCCTTTGTCTTAAAAAAGGATAACCAAATGCCTGACAATAACGGCTGCCATGAAAAGAAAAAGAAAAAAAGCAGCGTAGGAATAATTAAAAGCCACGAGGACCATTCCTTCATCCAATACATAAAAAAAGTCGATTTTTTCTGCTTAGGAGTATACGTGGGTGTACCGGCGTTTACGCTCATGTTGGCTTCCTTTCCTAAATGATGTATTTAATTAAAATGATAACGCTTCCTTGCGAAGAGCGACATCCTTCAACCCTGCGAAATGGTTTGACATGGTGTGAAATATAAGCGCCGATTGCTGCTAACGTTGTTCTCCCTTCTTCATGACAATCGCTGCTTTAGCTCATGGTAGCACAGTAAAAAGATTTGCCAGTAGGTTGTTATCCTGCGAAAGGGTGGATTATTCTGTCGGAACCTTCCATGGCACTGACGAAATAAGGACGATATATTATAATAAAATGGATCGACAACAATGGGTTATGGGGGAGTCGGACACCATGTTGAAAGCGCTTATCGTCGACGACGAATATTTAGTTCGCACAGGAATCCGCGAGACCATCGATTGGGCCGAATATGGGGTAGAGATTATTGGAGATGCAAGCAATGGCGTGGAAGGGCTGGAGCTCGCACTGCTTCATCAGCCGGATGTCATTGTGACTGATGTGCGTATGCCTTATATGAACGGGCTGGAGTTTTTGGAGAAAATAAAAGAGCATAATCTGCATTGCGGCGTTATTGTGCTCAGTGGATACGATGAGTTTCAGTATGCCCAGGAGGCGCTTCGCCATGGCGCAGCCAGTTATCTGCTTAAGCCGGTAAATATCGATGAGCTGGCAGAAACGGTCCAGCAAATTGGGCGGCAAACGATTGAAAAACGAGCAAATCGGATGCAATTTCAAAAATATAAAAAAGAAGAGAGCGCCATCTCCTCGCAATTTTGGCTTGATTTATTTTACGGGCGACTCTCTGACACCAATTTGATTCAGGAGAAATATGATTGGCTGAGTATCGCGATTGCGCCTGAGAATAAGCTGATTGCTGCTGTCATCTCTATCATTCCAGACACCGTTACAGCGATAGATTTTGTTGATCAATCCAAATGGTCAGCAATTGAACAGCAAATTCGCCAGATCTTAAACAACCATTCAGTGAGCACTATAGCTGTTTTGCAAAGTGCACCGACAGAATGGACAGTCATCGCAGCTTCGAGCCTGCCAATCACCGATTTTGCTTCCACCATGTACACTTTTGGTTACGCTGTCATTAATGAAATAAAAGACTCCGCCGGCTTCCAACTGACGGTTGGCTTCACTGAAGCAGCTGACCGCTATGCGGGCATACACACTGCGTTTGTGAAAGCACGCGAGGCGGCACGCAAATCCATCTCTGGATTAGGCGGCGTTTTATTCGAATCAGAAAATGAACGTTCAGGCTCAAGACGCGAGGTTCGGGACGCACTCGCCTATATTAGACTTCATTATGCAGATAACATTACAGCCGACATGGTTGCCGAGAAGGTTCATGTCAGCCCAACTCATCTGATGCATTTGTTTAGGAAGGATCTGAACAAAACGTTTTATGAATGCCTGACGGAATATCGCATCGATGAGGCTAAGCGTTTGCTGCGCTACTCCTCCTACCGGGTTTATGAGGTCGGTCTGCATGTTGGCTTCGGCGATTCCAAATATTTCAGCCAAATTTTCCGCAAAATGACCGGGATGTCTCCTAGCGAATATGCCAAATATCAACAATAAGCAGGATCGCAGCGACAAGTCGTCCTCTATTTTGCGTAAAATGAACATTAGAACCCGAATCGTCTTTGTCATCATCGCCGGATTGACGCTGCATCTCACTTTGATGCTGGGTGTGTTCAACATTTACGCGCACACGTATCTCAAAAACAATTTGTACAATCACATTGGCAATATTCAAAAAGAGATTGGACTCAGCTTAGAGCTGATCGTCGATGATATCCAAATGCTTTCACTCCGTTTCCTCGTCAATACGGACATTTACCGCCTGATCGGCGACTCGTCCATTGCAGAGGATGAGAAAAAAACGCGTATTCGTTCGCTGATGGAAGGCATCGTCGCCAAGAACGAGCTGATCGGCGACGTGGTGATCATTACAAAGGAAGGCACCCGTTACCGATATGTCGCCGATACGGAAATTTTTGAAGATCCGGATGACCTGCTGCTATCCAAAATCGAGGAATCTATTTTACCTGTTATCGGTAAGGTGAAGCATAACGCTAAAGGTGACGCCTATATCGTTTTCGGACAAAAATATCGCAATTTCAATACAGGCCAAAACATCGGAACCATTCTCGTCTATGTGAAGGAATCTTCGCTGTTTAATCTTTATAAGCCAGCGTTTGAGGGGCTAGGCTATTCCTATATTGCCTCGGTCACTAATGAAGTGATTTCACATCCCGATAAACGGGTGGTCGGCAATACTCTTCTGGAATCGGATTCGTTCCATCCCGGCGAAACGGCAGGTTATCGCAACGTATCATCGGGGCATGAAAACTATGTTTTGAGCACATATCCGCTGAGCGACCGCCTGAACCGATTCGGCGTCAGCTGGAAGCTTGTTTCCGTTGTATCGCGGCCACAATTGTTTGCCGCGATTACGGAAGGAAACCGAAATGCGCTGTTTTTCGCTTTGCTCGTTTTTGTTGGTCTCTTAGCTCTGTCTTTTTATTTGGCGTCCAAAATTACCGAGCCTGTCTTCAATTTGACAAAGAAGCTGGGTGCGATAGGAAAGTCCGGGCTGCAGCTCATGAATGATCGAAATAAACCGAGCGATGAAATTAGTGAGCTTGAAAACAGCTATTACACGATGATCGACCGAATTAACAACCTCATTCACGAGAACAATGAGGAAAAGGAAAAGCAGCGAGTGATGGAGCTAACCGCTTTGCAATCGCAAATCAATCCGCATTTTTTGTACAATACGCTCGATGCGATCACTTGGACGGCCAGGCTGAAAAAACAACCTGAAATCGAGAGAATGATTTCTGCGTTAGCAACCTTCTTCCGAATCAGCCTGCATAAAGGGGACAAGCATATTCCCGTTGAGGAAGAGATTCGGCTGGTAAAAAGCTTTGTAACCGTTGAGCTGATGCGTTTTCCAGACAAATATGATGTCACCTACGATATCCCGGAGCCGCTTCGGAAAATTCGCATCTTGAAGCTTATTCTTCAGCCATTAGTGGAGAACGCCATTAAACATGGCATGAGTGAGAAACAAGGAAAAGGATTAGTCGAGGTTAAAAGCTGGCGAGACGAGACCTATCTTTATTTTGAAATTAAGGACGACGGGGTAGGGTTTAAAAGCAAATCCAACATTCAAAGCACCGACAAAAATGTGTTGTTTCAAAGCGGTTACGGCCTGAGAAACGTTGACGAGAGGATTAAGCTCGAATACGGCAAGGAATCGGGACTCACGATAACGAGCGAACCCGGAAAAGGAACGACTGCCCTTATTCGGATTCGCCTCAGCTTAGATCAAATCTCATGATGTCTGCGCATTTTTTTGTACAAATCCTTTAATGGATCTAGAATGCTGCGAGACAGCCGCTTAATCAGTATAAAAAATAGTGCCAAAATAAAAGCGCCAACTCCGATCAGCGTATTTCTTAGCAGTCGGAGTTCGCTTTTGATCGGCTCGCCTGAGATTAGAATCGCGATTCGATCATCGGAATGATACAAGCGATATAACAAAACAATGCCCTCTGCCGTCTGATTGATCGTCATTTCCTCATTCGCTTCTTCTTGTGTATCCTCCTGCAGCGTTTCCCAAATCACATCGTTAGGCTCTTCCTGCAAGCCATTTGCATTCAAAATCGCATGATCATGCGTAATAATATAGGTAGGATGACGGCCATACAATTCAGGATCGTCGGCATGATAGAAGCTGCTCATCTTTTTCAAATCCACATTCATGAGAAGCAGACCCGTTATCTTCTCGTTTGTATCGATGATTTTGGCCACATAAACCAGCTTTCTGCGTGGATCTGTGTTCTTGTACACGAGCGAGCTCGAAGCTTGTACAATCCATTCGGACGTTAAATCTGAGCTTAAAAACTTCGTATATTCGGGAAGCTTCTGGGTCTCCTGGAACGAGCGTATCGCCGATACATTGCTTGATGCGTACACGCTGCCGCTATTCCCGTACATCACCATATCTAAAATATAGAGGTTGGATGAAATCATGCCGTCCAATATCGGCGGAATGGTATTGTCATATTCGCTGCTTGAGAGGGAAGCATGAACGGCTGTATTGTTTGTCACCAAACTAGCCATTTCCTCCATCCATTTCATAAACAGCTGGGCGTTTTTGTGCTGCTGGCCTGTATATTGAAGGGAAAGCTGACGCTGCATTTCCGAGCTTCTGTTCTCCATGGTCCGAAATACGAGCATGCTGGACAAGATTACATATAAAACAATGACCGATAGCAAAATAATTTTCATTTTCTTATCAAGCGATCTGAACACCGTATCCCCTCGTTCCCCAGTTGTCCTCATTTCTATTTTAACGCAAGCTATAATGAAGCGCTTTCTTTTATTGCCCATCGATAGTACCATACAAGCAGCTTATAAAAAAGCCGTTAAAGCTGCGAAATGGTTTGCAATCGCAGGATGGATAAACGAAAAAAAAACTCCCGATTATTTCAGGAGTTCATTCGCAGAATGTGGGCAGGCCGCTAAAACGTCTCAACTAATGCTTGCGCAGCTTCTTCGATATGCGATTTCCCGCTGACTGCATCAGCTGCACGAGCAAAATAAGAATAATGACGCAAACGTACATCACGTCGGGCTCCCAGCGCTGGTAGCCGTACCTAATCGCCACATCCCCTAAACCGCCTGCGCCAAGTACACCCGCCATCGCTGTTGCGCCGATTAATCCAATCGTTGCGATGGTTAAACCAAGCACGATTCCAGGTCTTGCTTCCTTCAAAATAACCCGCCAAATGATTTGCCGGCGCGAAGCTCCCATCGCTTGAAATGCTTCAATCACACCGGGATTTACCTCCAGCAAAGCCGATTCGATAAGCCTCGCAATATAAGGCGCAGTATAAAAGACAAGCGGAACGATTGCTCCTCTCACCCCGATTGTCGTATGCACAATCCATTTCGTAATGGGAATGATCGCTATTAAAATAATGATGAACGGGACAGACCGCAGCACATTGATGACTGCGTTTAACAGATGATAGAGCACCTTGTTCTCATAAATATGATTTGGGCGCAGCACGACTAGGCAAATGCCCAGAAACAAGCCAATAATAGTGGAGAAAAACAAGGAATAGACAACCATCGCCGCCGTTTCCCCTAGCGCTTCTGTGTATAGATCATGGTTCTCGGCGAGGCTTCTGAAGAAGCTATCCAGCATGCTTAAGCACCTCCACCTGCATTCCGTTTTGTACCATGTATGCAATTCCTTCTTCTATGGCAGTCGATTCGCCCGGCAGACTAATTAAGAGAAAACCAAATACGGTATCTTTAATTTTCGTTATATTTCCGTACAAAATGCTTGGCCGAAGCTGATAGCGCAGCGTCAAATCTGCGAGTATAGGCTCGCTTACCGTATCGCCAATGAAGGAGATGCGAAGCAGATGTTTTGGCTCTGCAGGGTGGTTGGCTTTGTAAAGCAGCTCCTGCGGCAAATCCGCATCAAACACGCTTTTCGTAAATTTTTTGGTCGTATCCGTTTGCGGTTTCGTAAACAGCTCCAAAATAGAGCCCTGCTCTACAATGATGCCGTTCTCCATAACGGCTGCTCGATCGCATATCTTTTTCAATACATACATCTCATGGGTAATCAACACAATCGTAATTCCATAGGAACGATGAATGTCGAGCAGCAAATGCAGGATTGAATCGGTCGTCTGCGGATCAAGTGCTGATGTCGCTTCATCGCATAACAAGATTTCCGGCTCGTTGGCAAGTGCCCTTGCGATCGCCACACGCTGCTTCTGCCCTCCAGACAATTGAGCGGGGTAGCTGTCACTTTTATCCGCAAGATCCACAAGCTTCAGCAATTCGTTTACCCTTGCTTCAATTTGTTTTTTGGGGGCACCTGCAAGCACGAGCGGAGCGGCTATATTCTCATAGACGGTACTCGACATAAGCAAGTTGAAGTTTTGAAAAATCATCCCGATTTTCCGCCGCATAATGCGCAGTTCCTGCTCGCTAAGCGATGCCAGATCCGTGTTGTTTATACGTATACTGCCAGCAGTCGGCCGCTCCAAATAGTTGATGCAGCGCAGAAGCGTACTTTTGCCTGCTCCGCTGTAGCCGATAATGCCGAAAATTTCCCCTTTACGAATATGCAGATTCGCGTCCTTAATTGCATGGATGTTCTGTTTGCCCTGTTGATACGTTTTGCTGACATTTTCGATCCAGATCACTGTACAACCCCGCCTCTGCTAAAATGTTAAAAAGGTCTCTTCATCTAAGAAGAGACCAAGGTCTATTTTCGAGCTACCAAGAAGCGACAATGTACGTGCCGTATTTTTCTTCTACGAATTTCTTGACTTGGTCGGAATGATAAGCCTTAATCAATCTTTGGAATACCGGCTTATCCTTGTCCTCGGTTCTTACTGCAATAATATTTACCCAAGGAGAATCCTTTGGCTCAATAAAAATGGCATCCTTCGTTGGCACAAAACCCGCTTCTACCGCATAGTTGGTGTTGATTACTGCCGCCGTCAGATCGCCAAGCGCTTTCGGAATGAATGCTGCATCCAGCTCCTCAAATTTCAATTTGAGCTTGTTTTCTGCGATGTCACGAACAGTCGCTTTAATGCCAACGCCTTCTTTTAATTTGATCAGTCCAGCATTTTCAAATAGGATCAACGCGCGTGCGCCATTCGTCGGATCATTAGGCAGGCCGATAACATCGCCTTCCTTTATTTCAGAAACGTCTTTGATTTTTTTGGAGTAGAAGCCGATTGGAAAATTAAGCGTGTTCGCGATCTTCACCAAATCAAGGTTGTTATCCTTCTTGAATTGATCGAGATACGGCTCATGCTGGAATGCATTCGCATCAAGCTCGCCTTCCGCCAGCACTTTATTCGGCTGTACATAGTCATTGAATACAACAAGCTCAATATCAAGGTTATCCTTAGCCGCAACTTCCTGCACCTGCTTCCAAATCTCTTCCTCAACGCCTGCCGAAATGCCTACCTTAAGCTTTGCTTTCTCTCCTTCTCCCTCTGCACCTTTGGATTCTGATTTGTTGCCGCACGCGGCAAGCACAGCGGTTAATACCAGTGTCAGCATAATCAATACGAGCTTTTGTTTCATATGATCTCCCCTGCTTCCTATTTGTTTTTCAAGCTGATTACATGTCTAGAAAAACAGAAAAGCTCTTATTCCACGATGCCGGCTGTTTGCGCCGTTCCGTGAAATAAGAGCTTTTAGTCGTCTAATCAGCTCAATTCCTTATAATTCCGATGAGCTTACTATAGATTATATATATTGCTTCTGTCAACGATTTTATTTGTCATTCAAGCGCTAGCTCTTCCATGGATGACCAATTCCAACGTGGAACAGCTGTCGCTCCTTTATTGCACCATGCTGCAGCCGCGTTAGCCATCTTACGATTTAGCCAGCACCTCATCCTTAATCCGCTGTACAACCTCAGCAATCGCTAGTGATCCGAGATCACCTTCGCCTCTTTTTCTAATAGCAACGCTGCCCGCATTTTTCTCACTCTCACCGAGTACAAATGTGTAAGGCACCTTTTCAAGGCCAGCCTCGCGAATTTTATAACCCAGCTTCTCATTCCGAGTATCCACTTTAGTGCGAATGCCCGCTTCAGCGAGTGCTTCCTTCACCTGCAAGGCATAATCGATATATTTCTCCGAGACAGGCAGCAGCTTAACCTGAACAGGTGCGAGCCATAATGGGAATGCTCCTGAATAATGCTCTGTCAATATACCGATAAAACGATCAATCGATCCATATACCGCACGATGAATAACGACAGGGCGATGCTTCTGGTTGTCTTCGCCAATATAGGATAAATCAAATTTCTCAGGCATTTGGAAATCAAGCTGAATCGTGCCGCATTGCCAGCTCCGCTTCAAAGCATCGAGGATATGAAAGTCGATTTTCGGCCCATAAAATGCACCGTCGCCCTCATTTACGCGATATTGAATATTGCGGCTGTCCAGTACGCTGCGCAGCGATTGCTCCGCTTGATCCCATAGCTCCTCGGAACCCATTGAGTCCTCTGGTCTAGTCGACAGCTCAATTTTGAAATCAAAACCGAATACGCCGTAGATATGGTCGATCAATGCGATTGCATGGCTAATCTCTGCTTCAATCTGATCAGGCCGCACGAATATATGTGCATCATCCTGGCAAAACGTACGCACCCGCATCATGCCGTTCAGAGCCCCCGAGTACTCATGGCGATGAACCTGGCCAAATTCCGACATCCGAATCGGAAGCTCTCTATACGAATGCAGACTGTTTTTGAAAATCAACATATGCCCCGGGCAGTTCATCGGTTTTAGCGCATAAGCCGTGTCATCCACATTTGTAAAATACATATTGTCCTTATAATGATCCCAGTGACCCGATTGCTCCCACATCCGCTGGTTCATCATAAATGGCGTGCGTACTTCCTCATAATCCCGCTGCCGCTGCTTCTCGCGAATCAGGCTCTCCAGCTCCGTACGAATTGTCATGCCGTTCGGAAGGTAGAACGGCATGCCCGGCGCCTCTTCTGAGAACATGAACAGCTCCAATTCCTTGCCAAGCTTGCGGTGATCACGCTTCTTCGCTTCCTCCAGCAGGTGCAAATGCTCATCAAGCTGAGCCTTTTTCGGGAAGGACGTGCCATATATCCGCTGCAGCATTTTGTTGTCCGAATTGCCACGCCAGTAAGCGCCTGCTACACTTAGCAGCTTGAACGCCTTGATGCGTCCTGTGGAAGGTAAATGCGGACCGCGGCAAAGGTCAACAAACTCGCCTTGCTCATACAGCGAAATAATGGAATCGTCCGGCAAATCACGAATTAACTCCAGTTTGAGCGGTTCTTCCTCCTGTGCGAATAAAGCTGTCGCTTCCTCGCGACTCACTTCACGACGCGTAATAGGCAGGTTTTCTTGAATAACCTTGCTCATCTCCGCTTCTATCGCAGCAAGATCATCTGTAGACAACGGCTTCTCGATATCAATGTCATAGTAGAAACCATCCTCAATAACAGGACCAATCCCGAGCTTCACTGCCTTTTCCCCGTAAATACGTTTTATAGCTTGTGCCATAACATGTGCTGTACTGTGACGGTAAATCGCTAAACCATCAGCACCATCGAGCGTAATAATTTCAACGCTGCTGCTTGCTTGGATGGGCTCGTTCAGATCGACGAGCCTGCCATCGACTTTTCCCGCGACTGCATTTTTGCCAAGGCCAGTACTGATTGATTCCGCCAATTGCGCGGCGGTTGTCCCCTGTGGATACTCCTTAACTGTTCCATTCGGTAATGTAATTGCAATACTCATCATGCAGCCTCCGATCGAATGTAGTTGAACGCAAAAAAAACACATCTCTCCCACCAAGGGACGAGTGCGTTCAGCTCGTGGTTCCACCCTCATTCGATCTGCTGCTTTATATGACTGGCTATCCGCCAGACTTAAAGTTACAGCAAGATCCTTATTGAGCACCCGGTAACGAGGATGAATCGGTGTTATTTACAATCGCTTTATGCAAACAGCGGGTTCAATAACACGGCTGCAAAGGGGTAATTACACATTCGGTTGCTGGAGAAGCTCTCAGCCTTAGCCTCTCTCTCTGGACAGCTCGTATAAGGTAATCTTGTCTTTGGTCAATGCCTATTTATGGCTAAATTGTAATTCGAATGTTCTAATAAGTCAACTGCAGCCAAGTATTCATGGAAATAAGCATAATTTTTAGCATTTTTATTCGATCATTTTAGACGTGCCCAGTCACTTCCACATGCACCATCGGACAAAATATGCTTTAATATACCAAAGGAGCGTGATTCAATGGACATCAAATCGTTTTTATTTCCAAAAAACGAGGTCTCATACCTCATGACATCCTCTAATATGAAAGAAGCCATAGATAAATTAGAGGCTAGCCACTATACAGCCATTCCGATCTTGGACGACAATGGCTTATATTTCGGAACACTTTCCGAAGGGGATTTATTATGGAAGTTGAAAGCCACACCCGGCCTCACCTTCGATACGATGCACGAAATTCCTGTCGTCTCTATCAAAAAACGGATGAAAGTCGAATGTGTCGCGATCAACGCCGATTTGGACGATATGCTGGCGCTGGCGGCCGATCAGAACTTCGTTCCCGTCGTAGACACCGATCGCGTCTTTCTTGGTATTATTCGCCGTAAAGATATCATCGAATACTATACCCGAAATATTTCTGATTAGCTTGGAAAAGCCAGATCATGCAAACAAGAAGGCTGCCGTCGCCGGCAGCCTTTTATGATGAATTAGTGGAGAAGCACGATTAAATGCTTTGTTTGGATAACGCTTCAAAATACGCTACAACGACCTCACGAAATTCCAGAGCAGCTCGCGAAATGTACCGATTCCTATGCCATAATAGTGCTATCTCCCGTACTAATTCGCGATTCTCTATTTGGAGATAATGGATTTGTTCCCGCGAATTCCTTGCCGTGCTGGGTAAGAAGGCTATACCTATATCGGCCTCTACAAGCATGCTAAGCCTTGCAGGTTCATCCCCCTCATACACATATTTTGGTACAAATCCAATCGATTCGCATAAAGAGTCAACTAAATCGCGCGTACCGTAACCTCTTTTCACTCCGACAAACCATTCATCCCTTAGCTCTGCCAAAGATACGCTGCTTCGATCTGCCAGCCGATGCCCCTTTGGAACAGCTACAAGGATCGGGTCGATAAACACGATTTGACATTCGATATCATCCCCTTCTATAGGAGGCGAGGACAAGCAAAAATCCACTTCTCCTCTATCAAGAAGCGTAACCATTTCCTGTGTGGCGAGCATTTGCACATGAAATTGAATATCAGGACGTTTTTTCCGAAACTCACGAAGGATATTGGGCAATTTGCTTGCAGTGGTCACTGCTAATTTGAGCGTGCTATGTTCCAGGCTGGATAAATCGCTAAGCTCCTGCTTCCCCTGCTCCAATTCAAACAAAGCCCTTTCTGCACGGCGGAGGAATAGGCTGCCATACTCATTCAATCGCAAATTTCTCCCTATTCGATCGAATAAGGGAACCCCTAAATCCTCCTCCAAGCGCCCAATCGTTTTGCTTAGTGAAGACTGAGTAACGTGCAGATTGCGTGCAGCTTCGGTCATATGCTCCAAACGAGCTACCGTAAGAAAATATTGCAGTTGAAGAAGTTCCATTTTGCGCCCCCATTCATTCCCTCAAGTCAATGAGATTATAGCATCAAATGCGTTGGAATGAATAAATGATTTCAAGTACGATGACATTAATACGATTTGGGGGCGATTCAAAAATGAGTGTTCGCAGCAGGTGGTTAATGATCTCCGTTGGTCTAGGGATACTATTGAACCCATTAAATTCTTCGATGGTTTCAGTTGCTATTCCACGTCTGCAGCATGTATTCCAACTTGATTTTACAAGTGTTTCTTGGATTATTTTTTCCTTTTACATTGCAAGCAGCATCGCTCAGCCTATTATGGGAAAGGCCAGCGATTTATTCGGGCGCAGGAAAATCTTCCTTGCCGGCCTTGTTGTAGCCTTCGTTGCATCATTACTAGCTCCGCTATCACCAAACTTCGGATGGCTCATAGTGTTCCGCGTTGTGCAAGCCATTGGAACAAGCATGATGGTTGCCGTTGGAATGGCTATTGTACGCATTCATATTACGGAGAAACAAGCGACTGCGCTGTCTGTTTTGTCCATCTTTCTATCGGGAGCGGCAGCCATAGGCCCCTTTATTGGGGGGATCTTGACTCATTCGTGGGATTGGACGGCTATCTTTTTCGTCAATATTCCATTTGCGGTGGCTAGCTTTCTATTAGCTTGGAGAACTATCCCTAAGGATGAACCGCGAGTGCACGTTGCCAAGAACATGTCTTTTCGTATGTGGTTGGATTTGATAGATGCGTCAGGAATCTTGCTCTTTACAGTAGGTCTGGTTGCCCTGCTCGCTTCATTGCTCTCAGCCAAATCATCTGGACATCTCTCATTCGGAAATGGTATTTTCTTGCTGATCGGCCTTGCTGCGCTGGGGGCATTCGTACGACATGAGTTAAAAGCGGCGTCACCTTTTATTCCACTGCGCACATTCGCCAAATATCCTGCGATGACTTGGGTTAATGTAGAATTCATGCTCGTTAACGTACTATACTACTCGCTCTTTTTCGGGCTACCATCCTACTTGCAAATGGTGCGCCATGTCAGTGAGTTCCAAACCGGGATTCTCATGCTAAGCTTAGGCTTATGCTCGCTAGTTACTTCTCCAATCGCAGGACGATGGATCGATAAATCAGGACCAAGACCAGCATTGCTGGTATCTGCCATTCTCATGACACTTGGGTCAGTGTGGCTCGTCACATTGAATCAAAATTCACCGGTTATCAGCGTATGTCTCGCTTTGGCTGCATTCGGCATTAGCAACGGGCTGAACAATGTTGGGATGCAAGCATCCTTGTTCCAAAGCTCTCCAAAAGAAATAATCGGTGTAGCATCCGGATTATTTAATACATCCAGATACTTTGGAACCATCCTCTCCTCATTGCTGATAGGTATCGTTATGGGCGATACGTTCAGCTTCGAGGGATTTCACGTGCTTGGAATTATCCTCACGCTCATTGCGTTGTCTTTGGTATTCCTGAACCGGCGGCGCCGGGATTCATTACGATACAGAATCCATTAATTCGAAGAAATATTTTGATTCATGAGTCTGATAAAGCTTGAACCAAGCCTGTAATGTTTTTGGCGCAAAAACATCCAACAGCTGCAGTACATGCATCGTAAATTCCAGCGGGGCTATACCTGATGCAGTAATTAAGTTTCCATCTGTTACTGCAGGCTCCGTTTCATAATATTTTTCTCCCGTATAATTAGGACAAATCATTTTCAAATAATCGAGATCGTTACTTGTATGTCTTCTTGAGTCGAGCGCTCCCATCTTTGCAAGTCCCATTGTAGCGCCACAAATCGCTGCAACTACTGTTCCTCCTTCTAATGCTTTTGATGCTTTTTTCAAAATAGGCTCGTGAATGGCTTCCATCCAAGTATCTCCGCCTGGAAGAACGAGTACATCCGTACTTTCCAAACTACACTCTTCAATAGAAATAGCAGGCAATATTTTCAATCCGCCCATTGTAGTAGCAGGATTTTTATCCACGCCGACTGTAATAACTTCTAAAGGTGCTACCTCTTTTTTAAAATACCTCCCCGAGTTAAGTTCAGCAGTTAAATAACCTACTTCCCAATCTGCCATCGTATCAAAAACATAAAGATATACTTTTTTTGTCTGCATAATAAACACTCCTTTTGTAATATCTGAATACCCCTATTATAAAAAAACTTCACTGACATCCTCCGTCAGTGAAGTTTTTTAAATTTGATAAAAATCAATTAAACGGTTGAAGAGCGCTCATGCAGGAAATCAGATGGCGAGCTGCCAACAATGCGCTTGAATATACGGTAAAAATACGAAACATCGTTATATCCTAAATAGTCGGCGATTTCACTAATCATCAGCTGCGATTCGGTCAGCATGTAGATCGCCGTCTTCATTCGCTGATTGTGTACATATTCGCTGATCGTCTGGTTCGTAACCGCCTTAAACAAAGTAGCCGCATAATTCGGTGTCGTATTAATGACATCCCCCAGCTCCTCCTTCGTCACCCTCTCGCGATAATGCGTCGAAATATATTGCTTCATGCTGTCAACACGCCGATGCTTGTCCGAGGAAATCATTCCGCGATCCTTCTCTTGATTGAGATAGACCAGTGCTTCCGTAAGCAGCGCCTCTGCCATGAGTTCATAGTAAGGCGGTTTCTCTTTGTATTGTGTCCAAACTCCCCGCAGCCTCTCTTGTATAACTTCAAAGCGCCCGAGCCGTTGCTTTAACGGCTCTTCCAGCTGAAGCAGAGGAAGGCTGCACTCGGAAGCGATTTTGCAAAAATTGACCACATACTTCGTGTGGACGACCGTTGGAACGCTTTTACCATAGTATGGAATATGCCCCGGTATAAGGAGCAAATCTCCTTTTTCCAAAATCACCTTCTCCTCGTTCACCCAATATACACATTTCCCATAAGTCACTAACGAGAGATGAAAGGATAACATGCGCCCCTCACCTTCCTCGTACCAATCCGCCCCGTTGTCCTGATGCACATCCATAATTGCCAGCATAATGAACGCTCCTTAGAACCGTACTATTGTACATTCATTGTACTATAGTTCTTATCTCCTTTCGACTTTTCACGTTACAATGAAAAAAATAAGGAGGCCTACAACATGCTAAAAACAAAAATTATTTGTACAATGGGGCCCGCTTGCGACTCCGTTTCGACGATTAAAGAAATGATCCAAGCAGGGATGACCGTTGGTAGACTGAATATGGCTCACGGCGAATTAGAAGATCACGTTATGCGAATGAACAATATACGGCAGGCTGCACGCGAGCTGAACACTTTTGTTCCCATTATGATGGATATTAAAGGTCCTGAGGTGCGGATCGGCAAGCTGAAGGAAGCGTCTTGCGAGCTGGTTATCGGTGAAGAATTGATTCTCACGACGGAGGATGTACTCGGCGATGCGACTCGTCTTCCTGTAAACTATTCCGAGCTTCCGCTTGTCGTAAAAACAGGCGACCAGATTCTCATTGATGATGGACTTGTTGATCTGACGGTACTGTCGGTGGAAGGTAACGATATTCGTTGCAAAATCGTGAGCGGCGGCATATTGAAACCTCGCAAAGGCGTTAACCTGCCAGGCATCAAAACGACGCTGCCAGGCGTAACGGAGCGCGATGTGGTGCATATTCACTTTGGCATCAAACATAATGTTGAGATCATTGCTGCTTCCTTCGTAAGAAAAGCAGAGGACATCTTGGAAATCCGCAACATTCTTGAAGAAGCAAATGCAAGCCATGTACAAATCATTTCCAAAATTGAGAACGCTGAGGGCATGCAAAACCTTGATGCAATTATCGAAGCATCCGATGGCATTATGGTCGCTCGTGGTGATCTAGGCGTTGAGGTACCGATCGAAGACGTGCCGATGATGCAGCGTGAGATGATCAACAAATGTAATCTTGTAGGCAAGCCGGTTATTGTTGCTACACATATGCTCGAATCGATGCAGGTTAACCCGCGTCCAACTCGGGCTGAAGTAAGCGACGTAGCCAATGCGGTTATTCAAGGCGCTGACGTCGTGATGCTCTCCGGCGAGACAGCTGCTGGAAAATACCCCATCCCATCCGTACGGACAATGGCTTCCATCGCAAGAAAAGCGGAATCCATGATCGATTATAAAGAGCAATTCGATAAAAAGAGATCGCAGCAAAGCACGAACATTACGGAGGTAATTAGCCAAGGTGTCGTTAGCTCCTCGCTTGAGCTGAGCGCCAAAGCAATCCTTACTTCAACGGAAAGCGGCTTTACTGCTCGCATGGTATCCAAGTACCGTCCGATGTCACCAATTATCGCGATTACGCAGCATGATCATGTGCTTCCAAAAATTTGCTTGCTCTCCGGCGTTATTCCGGTTAAAGGCGATGCAGTAACAACAACAGACGAAATGTTCGAGTCCGCTATCCGCAATGCCAAGCTGACTGGGCTTATTGATACAGGCGATATTATCGTGCTTTCCGCTGGCGTGCCAATCGGCCAAGCAGGGGCAACCAATCTTATCAAAGTAGCACAAGTATAAGTAATTATTTCGCCAAAAATGGCATGATATCAAAAAGCTGCGCCGTCCGAGGACGATGCAGCTTTTTACTCATATAAATGCAGCCCGAACGACTCAACATAACGATACTTTCATGAAGCTTTCACAAATGACATGCTTTCCTATGCCTTTTGGAGCATATTATAATAATAACAACACATCGTTTCTACACTTAGGAGGGAATGGGTATGAAAAAAGAACATACCGTTCATTTCAAAATTATGCATGGCTCGGCAACCAAGACGCTAACCGGACTCATGTACCTAGAAGAAAACACAAAACCAACTGTTCAAGATTATCAAGAAGTCCTGAAACAATGCGGACATGATGTACATATCGAGAATGAAGAGCAGTTTATTTTCCGCTCCAACAACCCAGAAGACGATTATTTGATCGACGTTCTTGAAAACTATAAGAAAAACGACAAAGATCTACATGCTGACCATCTCGCACAAAGCTTTGTAAAAAAGACGCCATTCCTATAGAAATATTACTAGAATAGGAGCAGAAAGGCTGTTTCGGGTCAAATGACCTCATGAAACAGCCTTTTTTTATCGTACAAAATAAACTGTTTACGACTTTGACAGCTGCTAAAGTACCTATTCCTTAATAAGGCTTTGGAAATATTTTCATGTTGAATTGGTTGTGTTATGCTTCTTCTAGGATTATAAAAGCTTAGAGTCAGCATGAAGCTATACCGTTCATGATCCATGAAAGTTGGTGATTCGTGAGTACAAATGAAAGTATCACCTTAGTTGTCATTACCCTCATTTCCGTGCCGCTTTTCCTGCTTGCCTTCATCGTCATTCGGCAATCGTTTAAGGATACTCGGGAAACTAAATTTATTTTGAAACATGGCGAATCCTTTGACGCGACTGTGAGCTCCATTCAAAAAACCAATACGGAGATTAACGGTCATCCTGAGGTTTTTA
This sequence comes from Paenibacillus sp. FSL K6-3182, assembly GCF_037976325.1. Taxonomy (NCBI): domain Bacteria; kingdom Bacillati; phylum Bacillota; class Bacilli; order Caryophanales; family Paenibacillaceae; genus Paenibacillus; species Paenibacillus sp. FSL K6-3182. Next base: position 428,649 of record NZ_CP150265.1, on the reverse strand, counting down.
TCGGATTAACGATTCCAAGAGAGCATGCAGATCCCTATCGCGCCATCATTAAAACCGCCATTTATATGGTTAATATTCCTCAGTATCAGCCTGGCCGTAAAGTAAAGGTGAAGGTGCTGGAGACAAACGGCAAAATTAAGGTCGCCTTGGAAGGCGCACATGTATTTTAACTTACATGAAATAAGAAAGAGCGCCGCAATCGGCGCTCTTTCTTATTGTACTGCAGCTGCCTTTCGTTTCCGCAGCAATAGTGTAAGTGGGATAGAACAAATAATAATAATCGTCCCCAGATGGAAAACATCCTGAACGCTAAGCGACAGCGCAATGGTTTTGGACGATACTCCGTCCTCCAAATGAGCAATCGTCTGTGCTGAGAGGATCGTGCTGAACAAACTAATCGATAGCGCTGATGTCCCCTGCCTGATCCAATTCATCACCGCAGAGGCATGACCTGAATTCACGCTTGGTACAGCAGACATCGCAGCGTTCGTCACGGGCATGTTGCTGAAGCCAATCCCCATATAACGAATAGCCACCCATACCGTAATAAATGCCGCGCTTGTCGCCACATTTGCATGGCTAAGCTCCCATGTGGCTAATCCCATTAGCAGCAAACCGATGAAGATTAGCCTCGATGGTCCTATTTTGCCATAAAGCCTGCCTACTGCAAGCGAGATTAATACCATCGCAAGTGTACCTGGAAGCATAACCATGCCGGTAGTAAAGCTCGACTCCCCTTTAATATTTTGCATGAAGATCGGAACGAGTAACGTGCCTGCATATAAGGAAATCGTTATACAGCAGTTTAGTATGACTCCGTAAGTAAACCTCGGTATTTTCAGTACTCGCAAATTTAATAAAGGATTGCTGACTCGCAGTGTCCGCACCACAAAATAAGCAAGCACGACTAAACCAGCAGCAATCATTCCAAGTGTTTGCCAGCCCGCCCAGCCCCAATTATGCGCCTCGCTAAATGCGACCAGCAACGCGCTTGTTCCGATGAGAACTGCGCCAAACCCAATCCAATCCAGCTTAATCCCGGTGCTTAATCGGTAATTAGGAATGTACTTGGCGGCTATAAGCACAGCAATAATGCCAATCGGAATGTTCATTAGAAATAATGATTTCCATCCGTAAATTTCAGCAAGCCATCCGCCTATCGTCGGCCCAAGCGCAGGAGCAAGCATCGCTGATACGCTCCAGAAGCTGACAGCTACAGCCTGTTTTGATTTCTCAATGGTCTGGTAAATGATTGTCATCGTTGTGGGCATAATAATTCCGCTGAAGAATCCTTGCAAAATCCGAAACGCAATAAGAGATTCAATACTCCAAGCGAAGGTACAAAGCGCAGACGTTAAAGTAAAACCGGCTAGTGCAATTACATATAATTTTTTGTAGCTCCATTTATCACCCATAAAACCGATAATCGGAGCAATAATACCTGTTGCCATCATAAAACCGGATAACATCCATTGCACCGTGTTTAAACTGGCATGAAAATCATCCATAAAGATAGGCAATGCCACATTTATCGTAGTTGTACTCAAAGAGGCCATGAAGTTACCGAAAAAAACGGCAATCATAATGGTCCAAAATGACGAAGCTGCTTTTTGCGAGGTATCCACATTCATGCTCCTATTCCTGTAATTGATCTAAAGCCTTCTGTACACGCTTCTCTGTTTCGGTAAGTTCTTCTTTAAACTGCTCCATACGTTTAATTTTCATGTCGATCATCGTTTTTTCCTTATGGAGCACCTGTGATATTTCGAAAAGCTTCAATTTTCGCGCTTCGCGATCCTCACTCGTACGATATTCACTTTTCTGCTGCTCAATGAGCGATTGAAACTCCATATACTGCTGAAGCTCTGCAAGAGAGAAGCCGAGCACCTCTTTTACGAGCAGTATTTTGTTGATTTTCTCTATATTTTCCTCTGAATATAACCGAATACCGCCTTGCGTCCGCTCCGGTGCAGAGATTAAGCCAAAATCCTCATAATACCGAATGGCGCGTTTCGTTAATCCAGTACGCTTAGCTACTTCTTCAATTTTTAGCAAATCCAATGTCGAGCACCTCCGAATTTTCTACAATAAGCATACTCTTAGTGACAGTTAACGTCAACGTTAACTTTTGGGGGAGCAATAGTGATGGAGCAGCAGCTTTGCAAATAACTTGCCGTTCATAAGCAAAAAAACAGTCTGAAACATAGCTACATGTTCCAGACTGTTTTTTGATCTCAGCTATATCGATGACTTGAACACGCCATGCGGCAAGCAAGCGTGAACGCCTTTAATGCCATTCACAATTTGAGTAATCTTTAAGTCAACAACCGAGCTTCCTAGTGCGATCGCTTCCACTCGGTTTAAACCATATAACTCACCCATAAGATCTAGCATCCCATCCAGCGCCGCTACGGTGGCTTCATTTAAATCTTCATGAAAGCCAAACGTAATCCAGCCTGAAGGCGTATTCGCTCTAGGATTCGTCAAAACGATGTCTTCCTTCACCGTTATCGTTACGTCAACCAAATCCATTGGAGACTCAATCGCCTGACAACTAATCTCCCCATCGCCTTGGCGAGCGTGGCCATCTCCTATGGATAAATAACCTCCGTCTACAGAAATCGGCAAATATAATGTGCTTCCTTTAACTAGCTCCTTGCAATCTATATTCCCTCCGCAGGAGCGAGGAGGAAAAGTGGAATGAATACCTAGCCTATCAGGGGGCATCCCAATCACGCCCATAAAGGGTTGTAGCTCTACCGTAAACGATTTGTCATTAATGAGACAGGTTCCCCTCATCCATTCCTTGTCTAGTTTCCAATCGAGGGAAATCTCTTTATATTCGGTTAGCTTTAGCTTTTGATTTTGCCAATTTGGATATTGGCCTGCTGCTGTAAAGCCGTATGATCCTGGAATGATATCATTAAATCTAATCTCAAGGGTCATTCCTTTTTTTGCTTCTTTGATAAATAAGGGGCCAATTAAAGCATGACCACTATCGATATCCTGTCTTCTTGAAAAAGGTTTATATCTATCTTGATTGCTTGTACCCGTACCCCAGCCTGCATCCAGCGTTTGAAAACGAATGGAATCACCTGATTCGATCGTAAGCAGCGGAGTCACTTCTGTTGTAAACGAGCCAATTAGGGAGCCTTGCGCCAATTCAATTTCGTGAACGGTCATGAATGATCCCTCCAAAAAAGCTAAATTGCCTTTCAAATTTATATTACCATAATTGGAAAATTAATAGTTATATTAAGAGAGTCCATCTCGATTTCGCGCATTGTTTGTCCTAACGGTTGGAACCTTCCCTATGGACTACATACAGTAAGATAGTATTATAAAATCGTTCTTTATCATAAGAAGAACGATTTTTTTTATTTTACAATAGAAGTAAGGCTAAGCGGGATGAAGATCATGCGCTTGCCAATATCTTTTTGATTTGAATAGGAGTGTGAACCAAAAAACAGATATAGATTAGTGATGTGTATGTTTTAGTGTTACAACCATTTAGGGAGTCCAAACCATGACGGAGCAGAAAAAAAGGGTTGAAAATAGCGGTTATTGGAGGCGGTTCCTCATACATTCCTGAGATTATTGAGGTTTTTATTAATAAATATGATGAAATGCCCATACGTGGGCTGTGACTGTTTGATAGTGAAGAAGGCAGCCATAAGCTGGAGATTGTTTATGGTAGATGAATAAAAAGGATGGAATCTATTGAATATATTGTTGGCCTTTTGCGCTGTTCTGATGTTCATTATTCAGACGCTAGCTTTGAAACAAATGAGAAGCACGAATAAAAGTGAGGGATTATCCTCCTTTTTCAAACGAAGTTCGGCTTATACGGCGATAATTGCTATTGGCTTTTTTGTATCATGGCTCATGTCAGATTTGAATGGCATCCATACCGCTACGCTTGTGCTTGGAGTGTTTTATGGGCTTGTTTTTGTACTTACTGTTTTGTTTTATTCCTGCGCTATGAATACGGGACCGTTATCTTACTCTGCTTTTTATTTCTCAGCAAGCCTGCTTCTGCCTGTTGTTGCAAGTGTTGTACTTTGGAATGAACCGATGACCGGCATGAAATTTATGGGTATTGCTCTTTTTATCCTATCCTTCTATTTCATCAATGTGTTTGGAAGCAAAGGGCATGAAGCAGCAGGAATGAAATGGTTAGTTTATTGTCTTCTTGCCTTTATTTTAAATGGTACCTTGCCAATCATCATGAAATGGCAGCAGACGTTACTTGAGGGGCATGAGCTGATTCCCTTTATGTGTGTAGGATTTGGTTCGGCGCTCTTATTTTCACTTAGCGGTATTCTTTTCACTGGGGGTTTCCAAAGACAAAGCAAGCCAATTCCTACCGTACGACAGCTTCGTATTTTAACCCTGTACATTGTAGCCATAGCAGGATCAACCGGTATTGGTAATGCGATAATAACGTATTTGTCAGGACGAATGTCAGGTCTTCATTTGTTTCCGCTCGTCAATGGAAGTATGATTGTGCTTCTAACGATCCTCTCCGCTGTTTTATTTAAAGAGAAAATGTCTCGTGGCGGCATCATCGGAATAGGCATTGGCTTGCTCGCCATCGTGTTTGTGAATATGTAAATAATAGTTATTGACAATCATAATGGCAAATCATATTATTTAATTAAGTTTATTTATTAATCAATTTTAGAAGAGAGGTTGTCGTTTGTCCAAAGTATCAGCAAAGCAGAAACATGTAAGAATCATGAATCAAAATTTAATCATAGATGCGATTAGAAGAGATGAAAGCGCTACAAGAAGTGAGCTGTCAAAGCTGTTGAAGCTGAGTGTACCTAGCGTTTGCACGAACGCAGATCAATTGGTTAGGTTAGGCATTCTAAGGGAAACAGAGGATGGCTTCACAGGTGTGGGAAGAAAAGCAAGCCGTTTGCGGTTGAATGATAACTTTGGCTATATCATCTCCGTTGATCTAAGCAATCCTTGTATTACGGTTGGCATTTCGAATCTCAATCCAATCATTATTCAAGAAGTGAAATTCGATATTGAACAATATGACATTAACCAGTTAATGGAGCTAATAATAAGCAAGATTGATGAACTTCTTGTTAAAAGCAATGTATTAGTAAATCAATTGCTTGCTATATCTATCTCTATACCAGGTCAAGTGGATAATGATTTAGGTATCGTAAAGTGCGGATCGTATCTGGAGCGACTCGGCACTGTGAATTTCAGAGAACCGCTTCTAAATAAATTCGGTGTTCGAGTACTGGTACAAAAGGATATCAATTCTGCTGTTCTAGGTGAAATAAAATTTGGAGCTGCACAGGGACACGCAAATGCTGTGTTTGTAAGCGTTGACGTGGGTGTGGGTCTTGGTATCGTGCTTGGAGGATCGTTGTATCCGGGGAAATTTCATCTGGCAGGTGAAATAGAACATTACATCGTGAACGTAGAATCAGAGAATACGGAACGACAGGATGGTTTATTTGAGAGCTCTCGGTTGCGCGATTTGGTTACAATAGAAGCTTTGGTCAGATCGGTTAGAGCAGAGCTGGAGGCTGGGGGCGAAAGCAGACTGCTTAAAGCTGTGAATGGCGACATTGCTAAGGTCGATTTTAATGACATTATAAAGGCGACATTAGAAGGAGATGCCCTTAGCATTAAGCATGTGAAGCGCTGTGCAAAGATTATGGCTGCCTTCGTAGCAAACATGCTATTTTTACTTGATTTGGACACCGTTATATTGGGTGGTGGGTTCGTCACCCTCGGTTCGGCTTACACCGATACAATACGGGATGAAGTTAGGCGTTTAGGGTTAGGAAATACGGCTATCGTGGATACGGCGCTCAAGACGAAAGCTGTTTTGATTGGCGGGATTGCCATTGGATTGGAGACTATGTTCAGTGAACTGCTGGAGGAGCAGGAGGCTTAAAGCCTCCTATCCCTTCAATTAGTTAATTAAGTTTATTAATCAATGATAAATTAGATTGTTCCTTGGACGTTATAAATGAACGCGTTCAAGTTTCAATATATGAATTCATTTTAAAAGGAGAGTTGAGTAATGAGGAAAAAGGTGGCAAGCAAGACAACTGCACTAGTACTTATCTTCGTAGTATTTGCAGCACTGATGGCAGCATGCGGGGGATCCAAACAAGAAGAGAATGGAGCATCCGAGAGCAAAACAAAAGAGATAACACTTCGGGTAGCGACATCATTCGCTGGTTCTGATCCATGGGTTCCAGCTTGGACGGAAGCTATTAAACAGTTCCAAGAAGAAAACAAGGGCATCAAAATTACAGATGAGTCAACGCCGGTCAATCAAGAAGCATTGCGTACGAAAGTGAAAGCGGATGCAGCAACTGGCAATCTAGCCGATGTAATGTTTTATTTCAATGGCAGCGAGACAGCTATTCTAACCGAATCGAAAGAAATTGTTTCCTGGGAAGATGAATTTGCTAAAGATCCAGATTGGGCGAAGCAATTCAATAGCGGGATCATCGAGAAGGTCAAGTATGAAGGCAAACTCTATTCTCTTCCATATATCGGCTTCTATGAAGGCTTGTTCTGGAATAAAGAGTTATTCGACCAGTATCAACTCGAAGCTCCAACAACCTACGATGCTTTTATAAAAGCGATAGATACGTTTGCAGCTAATAATATTGTACCATTCGCTACATCGCTCACAACTCCATATCTGCAAGAGGCTTTGGTTCTTTCACAGGTTGGGCCAGAGGGACAACAAAAGGCTTATGATCCATCATGGGCACCAGCTCTTGCGATCTTCAAAGAGTTGAACGATAAGAAAGCGTTTCCTAAAGATGCACTCACGCTGGATGATGAGAAAGCGCAATCTTTATTTGCAGGCGGGAAAGCGGGAATGATGTTCAACGGTTCATGGACAGCTGCTGGTCTGAGTACAAATCCTGCTTTTCAAATTACACCATTCCCGCTCGTACCGGGCGGTAAAGGCGAGAATATGATTGTATCTGGATTTGGTTCTGGTTGGTATATGAAGAAAAATACCGATCAAGCTAAATATGATGCAGCTCTAGCTTTTGTGAAATTCATGACATCTCCTGAAACGGCTGGCAAATTTGCAGCAATAGGCGGAACTTATGCAGTCGATACACAACAATCCAGCAGCACCGCACAGCTCCTGATTGACGGCAACAAGATGGTGAGTGAGGCAAAGGATTTCGTTATGCCAATCGATTCTTACGTATCTAGGGAATCGTATACCGAGTTCTTAAAAGGTATTGCTTATGTGTCAGCAGGAAGAAAAACAGCCGAGGAAATTCTAGATGAAGCCACAAAATTAAACAACAGAAACAAGTAGTTTTTTTCAACAAGCCCCGGGATATCGGATTGCCGGCTCCCGGGCAAATGGCAGTATGGAATCCAAGCTATTGCTTATGAAGAGGAGGCGTTCAGTTGTGATATTCAGGGACAAGAGATACATTGTGCTTTTCCTGGCGCCAACGATGCTATTATTATTCACCTTTCTTTTATATCCACTCGTACAATCCGTTTATTATAGCTTCACCGAATGGTATAACTTCTCAAATACGAAGACGTTCATAGGATTCGGCAATTACAACCAGCTCATTCATGACCCTGTTGTTTGGATAGCGCTAAAAAACACGTTTATATTGGTGATCGGTGCCGTATTCCTGCAGGCTGGAGGAGGTTTGGTCCTTGCGCTGCTAACCGACAGCATCAAACGAGGATTTAAATTTTTTAGAACGGTCTTTTTCTTTCCGATTGTTATCTCAGGTACGGCGATTGGCCTCATGTTCTCGCTCATTTACAACTACGACTATGGACTCTTAAATGCCATTATGAGAGGTCTCGGTCTGTCTGAGCAAATATGGCTAACGGAGAAAAGCGCGATCTATTTGGTACTCATACCGATTCTATGGCAGTATGTTGGATTTTATTTTGTTATATTCCTGACCGGGATGTCAAAGATTCCAGAGGATATTTATGAATCAGCTATGCTGGACGGTATTACAGGAATAAGAAAATCCATCTATATTACACTTCCATTATTACGAGATGTCATTGCTTCTTGTCTTACGCTCGCCACGGCTGGAGCATTGAAGGTATTTGATGTCGTATATATCGTGACCAAGGGTGGTCCATTGAATTCCAGTGAGCTGCTCAGTACTTACATGTACACGAAGGCATTCAATGGGCAAAACGCAGGTTATGCCAGCACAATCGTCATTGCGATGATGATACTCGGTATTGTCATAACCGTTGTGTTAAATAAATTAGTTAAAAAAGAGGCTGTCAGCTACTGATGATAGACAACAAACAGCCCAATTGAGAAGGTGATATTTTAGATGGTTAACAGACTAGTAAAGCCTGGTGCGGTCAAGTTCGGCGTATATGCACTCCTGATTTTATGGGCATGCACAACGATCGTCCCGCTATTATGGGTGCTGCTCAATAGCTTCAAAACGTCCGAAGAAATTTTAACGCAATCATTCGCTCTACCACAAAGCTACTCTTTATTTAACTTTTTGAAGTTGAACGAATATGGCAACATTAACGTCGTTAAAGGCTTTATGAACAGTATGATCATTTCGGGATCCGTTGTATTAGGTGTTTCCCTTTTTGGCGGGTTGGCTTCTTTTGTACTAGCGAGATTTCAATTTTCATTTAAAGGGTATTTCACGTCTATATTTGTTATCTGTATGCTGCTGCCGCAGTTCGCTGTTATTATTCCGAATTTCGTTATCATCGAGAAGCTGGGTTTGAATGGAACCTATTTATCCGTTATTCTCCCACAAGTAGCTGGCAATTTGAGCTTTGCTATTCTAATGATAACAGGCTTCATGGCTTCTTTGCCTGGAGAACTAGAGGAAGCGGCGGTCATGGATGGGGCAACCATTTGGAAAATATATTATAAAATAACGCTGCCACTTTGCTTCCCTATTTTTGCAACGGTGTCTATTATGGTCTTTCTTTGGTCATACAACGAGCTTTTGTTACCACTCGTCTACCTGCCAATAAGAGAGATGCAGCCTATATCTGTCCTCTTGTCGCTCGTATCGAATGCGTATGGTACAGATTATGGCGCTATGATGGCAGCCATCACGATTTCAATCGTACCACTACTTGTTTTGTACATGTTCTCACAAGAAACGGTTATTAAAGGGCTGACAGCAGGTGCAGTAAAGGGATAATGGTTTTGGGTTACCATACAGGAGGAGAGAAAAAAGATGTCTACACAACAACAAAAAAATATAATTGTCATTGCTGCACATCCGGATGAACCGGAAATTTATGCGGGAGGAACCTCTGCTTTATTCGCAGAAATGGGACACCGAGTTAAATTCGTTTCCTTAACCAATGGAGATTGCGGACACTACTCAATTAGCGGACAAGAGCTCGTGGATAGAAGAACGCAGGAGGCATATGAGGCTGCTAGACGATTGGGTGTTCTTGACTATAGCATATTGAATATATCTGATGGCCGTCTGACGAATAGCTTTGAAGTGAGAGAAGAAGTTATTCGCCAAATTCGAAATTGGAAGGCTGATGTCGTCATTACCTTCCATCCTGAAGGTGCAGGACATGTAGATAATCGCAATGCAGGAAGAATTGTGAGAGATGCTGCGGATTTTATAGCGAAGGTACCTAATTCTGTGCCAGATGCCCCATATTTAGAGCAATCCCCTCTTTTCTTGCTTATGCCGGACTACGGAAAGAGGCATGCTTACTCACCCGATCTGGTCGTCGATATTGGTTCTGTTATTGAGAAGAAGCTGCTTGGCTGTGATGCGCACGCTTCCCAATTCTATGAGTTTGCGCCATGGCAGCGTAATCTGCTAGATCAGGTTCCACAGACGTGGGATGCAAGGAAGGATTATATTTTGCAATATTGGAGCAGCTTTATTGAGGTTTCATCGGAGATGCTTCCGACGCTGGATCGACTATACGAAGAAGGGAAGTCAGAAAAAACAAAGTATGCAGAGCCATTCGAGATTGCAGATTATGGCAGAAGACCGAGTGATACGGAGCTGAAGCAGTTGTTTCCCATGCTGAGTCAATAAGAGGAAATACCTTGATATACTCCGTGAACGGATCGTTGTTGTAGGGCAGCTGCAATGCACGTAAATAGCAAAAGCCAGCTCCTATGAACTGCACCCCCTTTGTTAGACACCATCTAACATTGGAGGTGCAGTTTTTCTATTTGGATTCAATTGGATTCCAGCTTCTTTTGCCGTCATCCTCTAAAATCCCTAATGTCACATCTGCAATATCCTTGTCCTCAAGCAGCTTGGCGCGAACGAGAAACTTAATATCATCGGCTACCGCAAGCGTTAAACCAGGCTGCAGCTCCAAGTACCCCTCAACGTGGTAATAGCGGCCTTCTTGTAGAATGCGCATTTGATAAATATCGGTTACGCTCTGTTCGGAAAAAATAATACGGGACACCTTGTCTGCTACTTCCTTAGGGGCAGAAACACCAATGAGTCCGATCATATTGTCGTAGCCGACACGATAAGCAACACCAACCATTAACAGACCAATCAACAGGGTTGCAACACCATCAACCGTTTTAAACGAGGTAAATGCAGCAATGATGACCGCGATCATCGCCAAGGCAGCTCCCGAAACGGCGACAAGATCCTCATAGAAAACTAATCGTGTAGCAGGAGCGGAACGCCCTACATTTTTGAAGGCAGCGGAGAAAATACCGAGACCTTTCCCCTCCGCTCCCGCTTCGTGTATAATTTCCTTCATTGCTTTGACTAATATAAGCCCGTCAATAACTAAATTAACAACCAGAACCCCAATGTTTAGCCAAAAACCTTCACTTGCAACTGGATGCAAAATGAGATGCCAGCCTTCACGAATCGTTTCATAAGCCATAATAGTAACGACGATGACGGCAATCATACAAAAAATATTGATGACACGCCCAAAGCCGGTCGGAAACCTCGGCGTCGGTTTTTTCTCGGCAAGAATGCTTCCCGCAAAAACAAACCCTTGGTTTATCGCATCTGCCAATGAATGCATGGCGGAAGCAAACATCGCGCCGCTGCCGCTGAAGGCCGCTGCGAACCCTTTTATGGCGGCGATGAACGCATTGCCGATCATCGCTACAGCGGAAGATTTATTCCCTTTCTTTATAAGCTGCATAAAACTCTGACGTTCTGCTTTAGGCTCCATTTTCTCCCCCGCAACATTTTATTTACCATTACCATTCCACTATTGCCTGCTTTCAATCCCAGCACTGCTATTTTATGCTTACCCAAACAGGCAATAGGATAAACGGACAAAAGCTTTTCATTATGTCAGAGACAACTTTCTTCTTGCGTTATCGAAGTCCTTAGCATCATCATCTACCCTTCAAAGTCGCATGATTCCGGTTTTTCTGAGTCTTATTTACAAACGACTCCCCCGTCTCCGCTTGCACAGCATCTAGCTGAAATTGCACAGCACTCTTTGCTGTTAGGTTCGTAAACCGGACAACAAATCGTTGAGAGTCACTCCAATATATGTCATACTTCGGCTGCTCATTCGCTGCCATCCCGCTGAATGCAAGCGTATTTGCAATCGCATCGCGGACGGTTTCACGTTTCATATTGCGATTCGATAACACAATAACGCTGCTGCTGTCCTCATTCGCACTGATGGACAGGATCGGCTCCTCAAGATCAACAGCATTTATACCGAACAGCAACCGAATCCATTCACTCGGAAGGGTCCATGCATGGCTTTGACCGTCGTTGTCCTTTGTATAGATTTTCACACCCGTATCAAGCGAGTCAGTTGTGCGCAGATCATTGACGGTATAGGTTTGAGCTTGCTTGTCACTCTTCATTTCCACCTCATACATCAGACCAGATGGTTCCGGATCATCAATATAAGACGGATGGGCATCCATCAAGCCCTGCAGCAAAAGGGCTATATCCGCCTGTTGTTCAAGCAGAGAAAGCCCTTCTGACAAACCATTGATACTTGTAACGGTAACCGATTGAACCTGATCGAGAATAGGGAGAATAGGCTTTGGTTCATTTGCTTGCTGCACACTATTCTCGCAGCCAACCGCAAGCCATAACATGATTACGATGATCAATACCCATCTTTTTGACGGTTTCACAGCGTTCTCCTCCTAACATTTAGGTAGAGCTGCTTTTGATGGAGTACCCTCCTCTTTGCAAATAATACCGTGCTTTCATTGGCGTACTTTAGGCCAGCGCTCTTGAAACCTCTTTTGCTCAAGCCGTTTCTCATAAATGGCGATTCGATCCTCGTATTCCAAGTAAAAAGGTGATGGTCTAACAATCATTTCTAGAACATCTTCTATTCCACAAGGAGCAGTTAACACGAGTTTGTCATGCTGATCTATTTTCAAGCCTAGAGCGGTTACGGTCTCTGGAAATTTGGAAATGGCATCTGTGGAGCTGGAATACGGAGGATTGTTATTGATTACATGCATTCGAGATTGGTTCTTAACGGACCAAGATACGTGAGGGTTCATCTGATTTAATGTGTTTTCCAGCTGTTTCTCTATCTTCTCGTCTAGGTTGGAAGGATCGAAATAAACGACATCAACATCGGCCAGCGGCGTTCTTTCCGTAAATCCGTGAAGGGTATCCCAAATTTTGCTGCGAACGAAACCTGCACATACCCACCAATCTGGAAGCTGGAGCGTGCTAACCTCTCGTAAGATGTTCATCATCCACTCATCTCTATACACAAGCTGTATAATATCCTCTTCACTGTTTATCAACATTGATCCACTCTCCTGATTTGTTCATTTCTTGTTCAATATGTATGTCCAAGCCTGCTATAGGCGAATAGCCGTCTACACTTGTTTCATCCGTCCTCACCATGAATGACCACTTAAAGCCCTCTCTTGGAAAGGTGAGCATGACATAGATGTTTTCGTTCTTATACTTTTTTTCTAATGCATGCTGCAATTGCAGCTTCGAGAACGACAACCCTCCAAGATACAAAGCAACAAGGATTAGTCCTGATAAAAAAATACGCCTTCTTCTCCGAGTAGATGCCCCGATAATGAGAGCAGTGGTCAGCGTAATTAAAAGAACAGTGTCGTTTCTATTTACAATAAAGAAATCAGACTCCGTTTTAATAAAAGGATAAAAGGGAGCTACGCCATTGCCGATGAAATCTATAAATAAATGGCTAAAAACACAGATAGATAATATCAGCCAAGCCTTCTTAAACGAAATTTTCTTCTGGAATGCATGATAACATGCAGCAAAAAACAAACCAATCACAGGTACGAGCCAAATGGAGTGACCAAGCAGGTCTCCGTAAAGCTTCGAAATATCAGGAGAAATAGCAGCTGCACCGCCGAAAATGAAGAGAACCTTGCGATTCACAGTGGATGCAGCCGCTTTCCCGCAAAATAAATAGGCAAAGCTGGCGCCTACAACAAAATGTAAAAAGACGTGTATGATATGACCTGAAATATTCTCCATATTCACCTTTCAATCAAATTATAAAATTTGATATATGATTCTCGAATAAGCAGCCTACACTATCGGCAGTTCATAATGTTTGCACAACTCCCGAATGACCTCACCGATCAACGACTCGTTTTGAGGTTTACCTGGCTCTGCATTCATCATCACTGCTATACCGCTTTCTTGGCGCGGGTATCCAACCAGCTTGCATTGAGAACCAACTCCCCAGCCTTGAGAAACGAAGCAGAGCTGTTCTCCAGCATCAGGAAGAAATACGCCTAAGCCTGCACCTTTATCGCTCGCATAACCCGTAAGCATTATTCTAGCCATCGCTGGCCGCAAAATACCATTAGGATCGCCATTCCAAGCTTTCACGACCTCGCGTGCCAATACTAGCAATTCAGAAGGCGTTGTCCACAAGCCTGCTCCGGATAAATTGGGATAGTGCGCTCTCTTCCCCTCAACCACCTGTCCCCGTTTATCATGACCCATGGATGTGTTCACTGCCACGTTTGCGATACCATCCCAGAAAATAGTTTGTTTTAAGCCAAGCGGCTTCATAACAAGCCGCTCCATAGCAGCCGAAAAGGCTTCTCCTGATACATCCTCAAGGATTTGCTCCAAAACAGAATAACCTGCATCCGAGTAAGAGAATCGACTCTCTGGCAGGTGAGCAACTTCAACTAGTTTGGAATGATATTTCGTTGCTCCTAAGAGAAGCTCTTTTGGCGTAGGGAAAGGGTCTTGCTTCTGATAAGGTTCATAGCTCCCCCGTGCATCCACAATTCCCGATTGATGTGCCAGTAAACTGCGCAGCGTTACTTTCCTTTGCTGAGTGAACTGGTTTTCGGGCACCTGCCAGGAAACTAAGTAACGATTAACATCCTCCTCCAAGCTAAGTACGCCCTCTTGGACTAAACGAAGCACACCAATAGCTGTTACCATCTTGCTGATGGAGCAAGCAGGAAACAAAGTTTCCTCTGTCACCTTCTGCTGCATGCTCGCTTCAAGTACGCCATAGCTTCCTTGCCACACCATTTGTCCATGCTGAAGAACGGCAATTCCTAATCCCGGAACACCATTCAACTTCATTTTTTCTTCTATTTCCAAACTTATCATTGCCTCTTGGCACATAAGATCAGCTCCGTCACCAAACAAATTAGAATAATTTTTACCTCATTATTCCATTTCACTCTGTATGACGGGAAAAAGCAACAGCCAGTTGCAACATTTTTATGGCAGCCTATTATTTCTTCGATATCCGTCTAAAGAAATAAACACCCTCAACAATCAGCCCTGCCATAAAACCTCCTGCTACTGCTTCTAAAAATACGAGGAAACTAATTAGGTCCTCCCATCCAGTCAAACCTTTGGAATACATAGCCATCAGTATAAGACCTATTAGCATCCCAAGATTGGAGAACAGCCATAGCTTTCTCGCTCCAAGCCAGCCGATAAAACCGAATAAAAAAGATAATATGGCTGCGAGCAGCATAAATCGGAAAGCGTGCATGCCTGTGAAAGGCTGGCCCAATATAACAAAACGAATCAACCATAATAACAGACTAACAAGCAAGGAGGATGCTCCAGCTAGTAGCCACCACCTGCCGCTTCTGTTAGCGGGAATCCAGTGCATCAACCATCGCCCCCTCTTGTATAAATGTTCTTTTTTACTTAAACGCATGAAGCGCTTACTTTGTTTCGTTCATTCTTGTTTGTTCAGCATGTATTCAGCAATAACTGCTTGCAGCAAAAAAAAGGAGTACCGTTCGCCGCTGCTATGAAACCATAGAGACGAGCTGTACTCCTTTTTGATCATGCGATTGCTTGCTAAATGGATGCGGTTTGAAGAGTCGTTTCCTTAGGGAGCTGAAAAACTACATTTTTTGCAAGCAGCTTTTCCATTAATGCTTGAAAAGGAGTAACCGAGATCCAGTCGTGAATCATTATAATTTGTCCGCTTGTTGCTTGTAAATCATGATGTTGGTCCAGAACGTCCGCCGGCTCAAAATCGAACGTATCCCAAGTACAATCCACATGCAATCCGGTTTTTGGGCTGCCATTCTCGAAGAATGGCTGCTGATAGCCCAGCTCATCCAGTACACGTTGAATACCTTCGAAATGGTCATCATTCATTTCATCTAACAAATGCTGCATAAATGGAAAACGAAACAGCTTAGAAGGCCTTATCGTTTCTGCTTTATCGTACAGCTCATCTATAATACGGTCGGTTCGCTCGATCTGCCTTTTTACGTCTTGTAATCCGATAACAGAGAAATCTGCATGATCATAACCGCGATTCCCAATGATATGGCCTGCTTTAATCGCAGCTATCGCTTCCTCAGAACAGCTTTCCAATGCTTCGCCCATACAAAACCAAATCGCCCGAATCTCTTTTGCGTTTAGAAAATTGACCTTTTGCATAAAATCTTCAGCAGGACCTTCATCTATCGTGAGGCACACCGCTTTTTCAACCGCCAACATAGCAAGAAACCCCCGTTTAATTATTGCTGCCAACCTTTATCATCTATGTAGTATACCATAAGCATTCCTGTTCATTTACTCATCATTCCTAAAAGAATTTCATTTATAGCTATATGAAAAAATTACTCACAGCAAACCGAATGTCAGAATGACACCCGGCTTTTTTTGCAAGTAATGTAATTTCAATAATTACCGATCAACTAAGAATGTTTTCTAGCTGAATTCAATTCATTGGCATTTTGATGCCATTCCTTGAGCATGCTTTGGTAAAAATGACTTTCCTGCGTGCTGAGTCCCTGCTTGTTGTCTTTAATAATTAAATTGCCGATATTCCGCTTCAAAATGATGCTCCGACGTCCTAACATGTCCATATAAGTCAAGTAAAATCACCCTCCAGATAATGTTTTCCAATCGGTCGTTTTAAGTATAACGAATACGACTCCTATTGAAAAACAGCAACCAGTGGCGTTATTTCTAATAATGCTGACTAAGGCGGACTGAGCGGAAACGAGCAGCAGTCATTCGAAAACATCCTGCCATATCCTCCATATAACGTCCACATCTCCTCAGATGCGATATAATCACAACAAAAAACCACAGCCCATATTTGGCTGTGGTTTATCGCAATTATTAGGCTTTACCTAGGATCTCATCTATTTCGCTTTTCAGTAATAGATATCTGTGTACGCTGCGATTAATCGCAACCTTAGTGAGGTTATGCTTAAGCACATAAACCTTCATCTGGTCCTTAGTCAGGCCTAACAGGTCACCGGCCTCGGTAACGGTTAATACAACCTGCTTGCTCGTTGCGTTAAATGTTTTTTTTACTTTTTGATCCCAGTCTTCAAATACTACCTGCATATTTCCGACTCCTTTATCATAGTCAATGGTCTTTATTGACTGCACCTCTCAATTATAACACGAACAGCACTATAATCTTCACCTGATAAAAATTTTATAGTAAATAAAAATATATTTCGGCGGTTCTACGGAGAAATCATCCCCGTTAATCCATGTTCTTCATAAGTTTATACAAATAATCAACCGAACGCATCGCATATTCAAACTGATAAGGTTCTCCGTTCTTCAATAAAACAAGGCAAGGCACACTCGTAATTTTCCAAGCATTTCGCAGCTGGGGGGCGTAATTTATATTTATTTTATACAAGGTCGTTGGAACCTCCGCGGCTTCCACAATTTCCAGCATTCGTTCGGCGACCTTACAGGTTCCGCAAAACGGTGATGAAAAAAGCAGCGCATCCTTACCATTCCCTATCCGATTAAGCTTTAGCCAGTCTTCTTCTTGGATTTCTTGAATTGCCATCTGTCATCTTTCCTTTCTGCCGATAAAGACAGTCGTTCATTTGTTGCCGTATTTATATTGTAAAATGTTTTGGTGCTTTAGGAAAGACAAACTGAAGCGTACATGCATTTTATACTCCAAGCCATAAGCGAAATAAATGGTATAATTAGCTGATTCGTAAAATGATTTTATTCGTTAGGGAGACCACTTCGTCATGAAACCAATTGAACAAATGAACGTCGCAGAGTGGCACGCACTGTTTAAATCTCGTACCGAGTCTCTGTCTGACCTTACTCGAAATGCCGCATATGTACGCAGTGCAATTACAGCTATTAATCAGATAAAGCCTAAGCTTTCTTCTGCACAAAATAATCTATTCGAGCTGCATGCTCATCTTCATATTCTGATGCTGCTGCTTAATCTTATTCCCGATCAAAAGGGACATTCCGGCTCCTTTATCGGCTTCCATACACATGCTGCTATTTCTGATGTACAGCTTGCTATTGCTGAGCTCATGCAAAAAAAATCCAATCCTACCGATGGGCCCGACTATAGGCAGTGCCTAGAAGAAACATTAACCTTCTTGCGCAGGCTCATGCTGGCGGAATCAGGATCAAAGACGTATTTCTCCGATCCTTATTTTTGGTTATGGCAATACTGGATTATCCCTAACCAGAACGATATGAGCCTATGTCTAGAAGAGCTGCAGCAATTGAATGCCGCATCTTTAAAGCCCGGCTCAGCGCTCTCCCGCTACCCTTTGCTGCTTGCCGAGGTGTGGATGAACTTCTTCTTACAACGCGACGAAGAGGCGTGGAGCAAACTAAATGAAATAAGCAGCGGTAACGAGCTTCGTCCAGGTGACTTATTTCATGTCTTAACCACGATGTCTGAAAAAGAGCAGTGGCAGCGGTTATCGAATTGGTTAGTGGAAACGAAGCCGTATGTAGAGAAAAGCCGAATTAACGCCTTGGAAATCTTTTATAGCTACTGGGACGGGGTAATTGAACATATTCCAGATGCGGAGCAGCTGATGTGGGCGCCTCTCATTCAATCGCTTCCCTATGCTAGTTCTATTTACGAAGGAAAACTGCTCCGTCATGCCAAATGGCAGCAATGGATCGATTATCAGCTCAGCACGGGAACCGAGCCGCTTGACTATCGCGTTGGGGTGTTCGCCCCTATTGAGAAACATGCGCCGGAGCTGCTGCTGCCCTTTTATCATCAGGCTGTAGAAAGATATGTGCTGCTCAAAAATAGACCTGGCTACAAAACTGCTGTGAAGCTGCTCAAACGGCTGGCTAAGCTGTACAAGAAAAGGAAAGACGAGGAGCGCTGGGAAACGTTTATTGCAGCGTTCGCTTCTAGCCATAGCCGCCTTCGTGCGCTTCAGGAAGAGCTTCGGAGGGGAAAACTTATACCATGAGCAAGTTTACAAAAACAATTACGGTATACGCTAGTTTAACGACACATGGCGATGCTCTCCTATACGGAATGAGCGGCATGAGCGACTTCCTGCCCGGCGTCAGCTTGAAGCACAGCTTGTTCGCCTGGCATATGCTTTCCTTTTACGGCACAGAACTCGAAGTACAGCAGGTTGAAGGACTAGAGCTTGTATTGCTTCCAGCCGAGCAGGTTATTCCTTTTTTTGCGGAAAACACGGTCCTTGAGCACGTGGAATGGATATGGGAAGAGCAAGCTGGAATGCTTGTTGCGCTCGCCCCCTTGTTAGCAGCTGAAATAACTGCACATCGCTTTATACCAAGCTTCTCAGCCTTCCGTACAGGAAAGCTCCAATGGAGCTGGGATAGTGCTGCAATAAACGAACAAATTCAGAGCATGATCAGAAAAACTCAAACAGACGATAGCTTTAAGACGGGATTGCTTGCTGCTTTTTCTGCTGCTGTATTTGACGCTTATTATGGCACAGAAACGACTGCTGCTGATTTGCGCAGGGAATACCCGCTCCTCTTTGCCAAGGATGGCATAACCGCCGGACTTGATGCTCAGGCATGGCTGATCGCCATTGGCTGGAAAGCCGATCAAGCTCCATTTCGGCCAATGCTTCAGCTTATCGAGCCCGTTGATGTGGATGACCCGTGGCAGCTTAAGCTTATTTTGCAGGACAAGCTCGATCAAGCGGTTATTGTACCTGTTAAATTGTCTGCTACAGGCGAAGCTTACGGCTCATGGCCTGCTTCTTGGTCTCCCTCTATTCGTGAGCGTTCCTCAGGCTGGTTGGAGCGTCTGCGTGCTTGCCTGCCGACAAACCTGCTTGCGGGCAAGCGTGACGATATTTTAAACGTCCCCTTGAAAAATGATGCCGCGTGGCGGTTCCTTGCCGTAGATAGCCCCCGTTTATTAGACGCGGGCTGGCAGGTACTGCTTCCCGCTTGGTGGGAGACCGCCAGCCGTAAGAAACCACGCCTTCGCGCTAAGATCAGCACAAGTAAACGAGAAGAGGGCTCCGGTGAATCTTTATTTGGACTGGATACACTAATCGAATTCGATTGGCGCATTGCCATTGGAGACACCGACCTGACTGAATCCGAGTTTAATGAGCTTGTTGCCCGGAATGAGCGGCTCGTTCGCTTCCGAGGACAGTGGGTATCGCTTGATCCCGCCTTGCTCGCGCAAATTCGCAAAGCGATGTCGGGCATTGACCGCGCCGAAGGTTTATCGTTTCAAGATGTTCTTCAGCTGCATCTTTTGGGAAGCGGCAACGAGCAAGGGGATGATCAGCCTGAGCAAGAAAACGAAGCAGAGCAAGAGCATCGTATTCAGCTGGAAGTTGAACTGAACGAGCATTTGATGACGCTGGTCAGCCAGCTAAATCAACGAACCGAATGGCCTATGCTTGCTGTCCCTGCCGGGCTGCGTGCCGAGCTTCGACCTTATCAGCAGGAAGGTTACGCTTGGTTGTCCTTCTTACGTCGATTCGGACTTGGCGCATGCTTGGCTGACGACATGGGTCTTGGCAAAACGGTTCAGCTTATCGCCTATTTGCTCAATCTCAAGGAGAGCACAGCAGAGTCGGAGCAACACATGCCATCGCTCATCATCTGCCCAACCTCTGTACTGGGCAATTGGCAGAAGGAGATTAGCCGCTTTGCACCCTCGCTGCGCGTCATGCTTCATTACGGAAGCAGACGCCTCGGAGGAGAATATTTCCTTGAGGAGATTCGAAGCGCCGATGTCATACTAACTTCATTCGCAACCGCTACTCTTGATCAGGACATGCTGAAGGACATTACTTTTACAGCGATTTGCTTGGATGAGGCACAAAATATAAAGAACGCTCAAACGAAACAATCCGCAGCCGTTCGTAGCTTTACTGCGAAGCATCGTATCGCTTTGACGGGCACGCCGATCGAGAATCGTTTATCGGAGCTGTGGTCCATCTATGATTTCATGAATCCGGGGTTTCTGGGGAGTGCACATGGTTTCCAGCAGCGCTTCAGCAATCCCATTGAGAAGGAACGCAATGTTCAGCGCACCGCAGATTTGCAGAAGCTCGTTAAGCCATTCATGCTGCGGCGCAAGAAAAAGGACCCTGCGATCCAGCTTGATTTGCCAGACAAAAATGAAATGAAAACGTATATCCATCTCACAGCCGAGCAAGGCGCGCTTTATAATCAAACCGTTAATCAGCTTATGGATCGCATGCAAAAGCTTGAAGGCATCGAACGTAAAGGCGCCATTTTATCGTCCATTATGCAGTTGAAGCAGCTATGCGATCATCCGATGCTGCTAACGAAAGAACCTTTGGTGGACAGCTCTGCGCCCGCTGGCGAGCAAATGGATACAGAGCGGATTATAAGCCGATCGGCTAAGCTTGAGCGGCTGCTCGCCATGGTGAGAGAACTGCGAGATGAAGGCGAACGCTGCCTTATTTTCACGCAATACCTCGGTATGGGGGAAATGCTTCAAAGCGTGCTGCAGCAGGAGCTGCAGGAGCCGATATTATATTTGAATGGCAGCACCTCCAAGCTGGCGCGTGACCGCATGATTGAGCGGTTCCAGTCGCAACAATTGCCGCCGGAAGAGCAGCCTAATGTGTTCATTCTGTCGATTAAGGCTGGCGGAGTTGGGCTTAACCTGACCGCTGCTAACCATGTATTTCATTTTGACCGTTGGTGGAATCCTGCTGTGGAGAATCAAGCAACCGATCGGGCGTACCGAATGGGGCAAACGCGCGACGTTCAGGTTCATAAATTTATCTCGCTTGGCACGCTAGAGGAACGCATCGATGAGATGCTCGAAAATAAGCAGCAGCTCAGTGAAAATGTCATCTCCAGCTCTGAGGGCTGGATCACGGAGCTATCAACCGATGAGCTGAAGGAGCTCTTCACTTTGCGTCAGGATTGGAGCGATTCATAAGGGACTCTTTTCCTTTTGACTTGCCGTGAAATAGCCCTTTGTGCTACACTGATGCTAATTTAAATGAACGGAGGGTTACGTGTGATAGACTATATCCGAGTTAGGTCTTTGCGCAGCTGCTAATTGAATAGCGCCAAAGCTCTGCCTGTGTGCAGGGGACTCAGGATAGGTCTGCCCATTTTGAAGGTAACCCATATAAACAGAATACGTCGACTATTGTAGGGAGCATCCCGACTCGCGTATTCGCCTTTAGAGCGGAATTTCCATACGTTTATTTCAGCGTATATGGAAGACCATCAATCCATATTGATAAGGGATATTGGATTCCTTATGGATATTTTTACTGATACCCGCTTACCTATAACGGTGAACACAGGCAGAGCTGCCTGTGTTTTTTATTTTTTAAATAACCGTTAAAAGGATGATGAATAATGGAACAACCAAAACAAAAGGCGATTATCGTCGGAGTTCAGCTTCAAAATCAAACCGACTTTGAATACTCCATGGAGGAGCTTCGCAATCTAGCTTCCGCTTGTTATATCGAGGTCGTTGATGAGCTAAGCCAAAAGGCAGCACGCATTAACCCGTCTCACTATATTGGGACTGGAAAGATTCAAGAGCTGCTTGCCCTGCTCGAAGCGCATGACGCGCATGTCGTTATTTTCAATGATGAGCTCTCCCACTCTCAAATTCGTAATTTGGAAGCCGCTTTGGAGCGGACGGTCATTGACCGAACGATTCTCATTCTGGATATTTTTGCGGAGCGCGCCAAAACAAGAGAAGCCCAGCTGCAAGTCGAAGTTGCTCGGCTTCAATATATGCTTCCTAGGCTTGTCGGACTTCGCGCATCCTTGGGGCGGCAAGGCGGCGGAGCTGGTCTCAAGAACAGAGGCGCCGGTGAAACGAAGCTGGAGCTGGATCGCAGACGTATCGAAGAGCGGATCACTGCTTTGCAAGCCGAGCTTGAGAAGCTGGTAGCCCGGCGTCAAATTCAGCGGAAGCAGCGGCAGAAGAACGAGGTGCCTGTCGTCTGTCTCGTCGGTTATACGAATACGGGGAAATCCAGCTTGATGAATGCTTTGCTTGAGAAATACAATCCAGAGACAACCAAGCAGGTATTTGCCAAGGATATGCTTTTTGCAACGCTGGAGACCTCGGTTCGCAGTATTGATTTGCCTGACAACAAATCATTTTTGCTCACAGATACGGTCGGCTTCGTAAGCCAGCTTCCCCATCACCTGGTGAAGGCCTTCCGCTCAACTTTAGAGGAAGTAACTGAAGCTGATTTGCTCGTACATGTCGTCGACTACGCCCATGACGATTATGAGCAGCTTGTTGCGGTTACGAATGAAACGTTAAAGGAGCTGGGGGCTTACAATCTCCCAACGATTTATGCTTACAATAAATGTGATCTGACGGAGCATCATTATCCGGAAGTACGTGATAACAACGTCTACCTATCCGCCAAAAAGAATATTGGACTAAATGAGCTTATTCAGCTTATTCGCGATCATGTCTTCGACGACTATATGGAATGCGAGCTGTTGATTCCGTTCAACCAAGGGCGCTTGGTTGCTTACTTTAACGAGCATGCGCATGTGCATGCAACGGACTACGAAGCAGAAGGCACACGAATGAAGCTGGAATGCCGGGTATCTGATTTTGAAAGGTACCGAAATGAAGTAACGGTGCTTTAAGCTATAATAGTTGTTTAAAAGGTTAATTAAAAACCT
Organism: Paenibacillus sp. FSL K6-3182; assembly: GCF_037976325.1. Classification (NCBI taxonomy): domain Bacteria; kingdom Bacillati; phylum Bacillota; class Bacilli; order Caryophanales; family Paenibacillaceae; genus Paenibacillus; species Paenibacillus sp. FSL K6-3182. The sequence continues at coordinate 405,304 of NZ_CP150265.1, read as the reverse complement.
TTTGAGCTAATACTGAAAAAGTCGTCGTTTTGTCGCTAAATGCAACAAGACAACGACTTTTTTAATGCTCTTCTGAACGTATCGGCTTCTTACTGCTTCCCCGTTAAGTGGAACGATAGACATATGGATCTTTGGGAGTCTCGATTGGCTTCCAGTCGGTCACCTTTAGAACAGGAATCGTTTGCTTAAAGGGCTGATAAAGCTCCCACGTCAGTTTCCCGTTTACATGCACCCAATCATCATCTTTAATTTGCGTGTTTTTCGGAAATTCGACAAGCATGCCAAAAACGCCTGAATCCGCCACACAATGAATGAAGCCAAACCGGAAAACAAAATAATGGTTGCCGTCCACCTGTTGTCCTTTGTAGGCGAACCCATCGAACCCGATTGATTTGCCCATAAATGCCTCTGGGGTATTGTAGATGACTTCCATGCCTTTCAAATAATCTGCGTCCGTCAAAATGACTTCATCCCGATTTATAAATTGCTCTAGTTCTTTATTTTTGACATTAACATAATCGTCCTTGGCGTAAAAAACGCTAGAATCCGGCTTCAGGAACTGGTGGGCGCCAGGATTGTTTTGGATGTTTTCGTCAAAGCTCGGGAAGGAAAAGCCTTTTGCCTTTACGAAGCTTGAATCAAGCGCATAAGCAGGCAGGAACAGCCCTGTAAAGATTGGCACAAATAAAATGAAGTAGCTGATAAATCGTTTTAGCCTCGTATCGTTGCCATGGGTGTGGCCATGATCATGATGATGAGTGTGATCATCATGTGCTTCATGACGGCATTCCAACTCTTCTGCATGTCCCCCTGCGGCAAGCGCCGCCTCCTTTTTTTCCTCGGCAATCTGCTGGCGTGAGACGCGAACAAATTCAAAGATGCTTAACAGACCCATAATAACGACGGCACTGATAGATAGGTAAGCATATTTCATATTGATATATTTATTAATATCTCCCGTATAATGCAGCATAAAAAACATAAAAGAAAATCCGAACAATATAACGAAACGAATCACCCGAAAAACCTCCCTACAAGCAACGATCCTACCAGCGTAAACAACGTTACAAGTACAATTAAAACAACGACAAATTTACTGCGGTATGTTCCGAGAAGCATGAGCGTGTTTTTAATATCGATCATCGGTCCAAAAACAAGAAAAGCCGATAGTGAGCCTACCGTAAATGTACTTCTGAAGGAAGCTGCGATGAAGGCATCCGCCTCCGAACAAAGTGAAATAAGGAAAGCTAGAGCAATCATCACTAATGAAGAAGTGACCGGATTGCTGCCTAAATGAAGTAAATAAGAGGTCGGTACAAATGTCTGCATGCATGCAGCGATAAATGCACCAAGCACTAAATATTTGCCGACGGAGAAAAACTCTTCAATCGCGTGCACGACTACCTCATAAAGTTTCTTACCGGATGAAACGCGGGAAGCAGCAGGTATTTCCAAGCCAGGCTCCATGGCCGCGGCAGCTTGTTCGTCTTGAATGCGGAACGGAAGCTGCTTGAACATAAACGACAGGATAATCGATACAGAGAACGCTACCGCGATAGCAAGCCCAGCCCGAACGCCAACCATCTCCCAGTCATTACCAAAAGCGATATAGGTGGAGAATAAAACAATGGGATTAATAATTGGTCCAGTAAGCATAAATGCAATTCCGGCATGCAGCGGCATGCCCTTGTTTATTAATCTTCGCGTAATGGGGACAATCCCGCATTCACAGGAAGGAAAAAAGATACCGATTCCGCAACCAAATACGGTAGCCAGATAACGGTTGCGCGGCATGATGCGTGTGAGCCATCCTTCCTTCACAAAAGTTTGAATCAATCCGGATATAAGAACACCGACTAAGACAAACGGAATAGCTTCCATCACCATGCTAATAAAAATCGTATTTAATTGATATAAGGTCGTCAAGCTTGCTCCTCCTGCGCTTACTTCATTTTCCAAATGCATATAGTAATTTCCTCTTGCCTCTGTATATGGTTGTAAACCACTCGCAACCTGTATGTCAAGCCTGCCGAAATCAGTTATTGAATTGACATAAAAAAGACTGATGATCACTCACCAGCCGACTTAGCTATTCTATACTCTTTTATCACTGCGATCCTTTATGAGACAGCACCTGCTCGTAGATATTGACAGACTAATTGCTGCGATCCTGCGGGTGAGGCTCGACTGCAAGCATTGCCGCCTTTGCGTTCGCTTCAACCTGAGCCGGGTCCTTGCAGCCCGGAATGACAGCCGTTACGGCTGGGTGCTTCAAGCACCAAGCAAGCGCCCAGCTCGCCATATCGACACCTTGCGGCACCTCTTCACGCTGAATGTGTTCTACTTCCAGCAGCTTAAGCCGCGTGTTCTCTTTATCATGCCTGTGGCGTACATCGGTATCACCGAACACGGCCCCCGGCTTATATTTGCCGCTCAAATAGCCACTCGCCAGTGGAACACGTGCAAGCACGCCCAAATCCTGCTGCTCGCATGCTGGAAATACTCTTTCCTCCGGCTGACGGTCGAGTCGATTATATACGACCTGAATGACGCGAGAATTCACCTTTGTGGATGCTTCTGTCTGATGCAGATTGTCATTGCTGCCGATAGACGTCCCAAGAAAACGGATTTTACCGGCTGCAATTTGCTTATCCAGAGTGGTCCACAGCACATCATTATCAAATGCTTGGTCTGGTCCTGAGTGGAACTGGTACAGGTCAATATAGTCCGTCTGTAGCGCCTTCAGTGAAGCATCAAGCTGAGCTACAACACCTTCGGCGTCAAATACGTCGGTACGCGTGAAGCGCTCGTGGAAATGATGGCCAAACTTTGTTGCTATGATCCAATCCTCGCGGTTGCGGCGGCTGATATAATCTCCAATGAGTGACTCTGAGAGGTGATCACCGTAACATTCTGCGGTATCAATCAGATTGATGCCAAGCTCACGCCCTTTATCGAGAATCAAATCGACTTCGTTCTGCGAATACTCCTGGCCCCATTCTCCTCCAAACTGCCAGGTTCCGATGCCGATTACCGACACATTTAGTTCTGTGCTTCCGAGTCTTCTATACTTCAAGATCAACACTCCTTCTAAATGATGTAGCCTGTCCTTTTCATTTTAACATTTTAAACCATGAGTAAGAAATAGCATGCTCCCGTATTCTGTGCTACAATACTGAAATTGCTATGGCAATTTTATTAGGGAGGTTTACTGAATCACCATGCTTATTATTGGTATCGCTGGCGGCACCGGCTCGGGAAAAACTACGGTTGCACGCTCTGTCATTGAACGTCTTGGATCAGAAAAAGTAACTTTCATATCTCAGGATAACTACTATAAAACCTATTCGCATCTCAGCATGGCTGAACGTGAATTGATCAATTATGATCACCCTCTCTCTTTTGATATCGAGCTGCTCGCTCAAGATCTGCTGCTTCTAAAAGAAGGGAAAACCGTTTACGCGCCAGTCTATGACTTTGCCGCTTATGCTCCATCCACAACAGAAACGGTAGAGCTTAAGCCGAACAATATCGTAATATTGGAAGGACTTCATGTGCTCGCGGAAGAGAGCATTCGGAAGCTGCTCGACATCAAAGTATTCGTCGATACGGATCCCGATGTACGTATTCTCCGTCGTGTGCTTCGGGATATTGAGGAGCGCGGCCGGACGATCCAGTCCGTTCATGACCAGTACTTGAAGACGGTCAAGCCGATGCACGAGGCTTTTATCGAGCCATCCAAAAAATATGCCGATCTAATCATTCCCGAAGGCGGACACAATGAGGTCGGCATTCAGTTGCTGTCCATACTGACTGAAAAATATATGACAGATCACGAGCCGCCGATTCTCGGTTAATTGCGCTCTAAACATAGGAAAAGGGCAGTCCCTCCGGTCATTTCAGACCATGAGGGACTGCCCCTTTTTTAGTAAATGTAAGTTTAAAGTGCCATTCGGCAGCCTCTCAGCAAAAATAAGACTACTTTCTAGATCTATTTCAGCAAAATGAGCTCATTTGAAGATAATAAGACTATTTTCTAGTTTTATTTTCACTTAAAACACGATACTGCGCCATCCGGTCGCTTCTCAGCAAAAATAAGACTACTTTCTAGGTCTATTTCAGCAAAATGAGCTCATCCGATGATAATAAGACTAGTTTCTAGTGCTATTTTCACCTGAACCACGCATACTGCGCCATCCGGTCGCTTCTCGGCAAAAATAAGACTACTTTCTAGTTCTATTTCAGCAAAATGAGCTCATCCGATGATAATAAGACTATTTTCTAGATGTATTTCAGCGAGCAACCATTAAACAATAGAGTTCGTTTGGCTTCCGCGCTCATGATGCTTGTTTGCGAAGAACAGCACTGAAGCCGTCAGACATAAACAAAACAGAATCAAATAAAGAAATGGCGCTCCAAAGTAATCGACCACCGCGCCGCCCATCGCATTACCGACAATGCCGCCAAGTCCCCAGGTTACAGCCGCATATACCGTTTGCAGAGTTGCTTTCGTGCCCTCAGTCGCATAGCTTTGTACGATTTCAACAGCTGTGCCCGCGACAAAAGCGAACGCGATCCCATTTAACAGTTGAACCGCCAGCGTCAATGAAACGTTGTCGAAGAAAAACATCGCGAAATATTGGATGCCATAGATCAAAGCCGCGACGCACAGCAGCTGGTATCTGCCTATTCGCTTGCTTAGCTTCGTCGCCACCCAGAACATCGGCACCTCAATAATAGCGGCTATCGCAAATGCACTGCCGATCCAGCTCTTATCAAAACCCATTTCCTTAAAGTATAATGGCAAAAAATTCATATTAATCGATGCAGACATCATCATCAGCATGCTTGTAGCGACAAAGATCATAAACGGCTTATTGCGAACAACCTCGCCCATTTGGCCGAATAACGTCACATTTCTACGAGTAACCTTCGTTGCTGGAAGCAGCATGAGCGCCAAGCAGACGGTTATACTCACAATAAGATAATAAATAAAGATATCGTTGTAGCCGTATTTTTCGTATAAAATGCCTGTAGCAAAGGTACCTATCGCATAACTTAAAGCTCCCCATAACCTGACGCTGCCAAAGGAAAAACCTTTTTTGCTGGCAATTTCTACTGACATCGCGTCGCCTATCGGTCCGCCAGAGGATTGAAACCATGCAAAGAAAATAGACAAGAAAAGAATCCCCGGAAGTCCCTCCATAAGCTGAAATCCAAGCCCGAGGATCGGAGCAATGATGACGCAGATCATGATAATTTTGCGCGGATTGTTGATTCGGTCATTAATCATGCCCATCACGGGCTGGGCAATGACGCTGACCAGAGCCCATAAAGACAGGATGAGACCAACCGTTGTATGGCTAAAGCCGCGATCACTGAAATATAGACTGGTGTAAGGCATAACGACAGAAATGGCTAGATACCATAAAAAATAATAGGTTGCTAATGACTTCACCGGGTACGTACCTTCTCTCTACAGCTCTTCCTTAATCTCCGATTGCCAGTCGAGCTGCCTGCACATCTCATGCATATTGCGAATATCCCGTCTTGCTTCAATGCGGGTTAACCCTAATTCCATTGCATGCTTAGCAGCCCATCGAAGCAAATACACGAGCGTATCCGCTTGCGCTTCCTTAGCCGCAAAGTCGAGTAGTACAAGCGTATCTTCTACGACACCAGCGCGTACGAAACCCCAATAGGAGCCTTCAAACTGCCATATGTGGAACAGCTCACGATTCTCTATAACGCCGAATTCATGAATTGGATTCTCCAAATGCTCAAGCCATTCCAGCTCAGAATTGAATTGAAGCGTGTATTGTGAAACGTTCCATGCTATGGTCTGAGCAGCTAGCGCAGACAGCTCCTCTTTATTTGCCAAGGGAGCCCAGCCCTCCGAAGGATAATCCAGCTCAGACGGAACCTCAACCGTTATTTTCCAAGGCTTGTAGCCTACTTCTAACCCTGCTGACTCCAGCATTTCGGGAATACCAACGCATCGTAATCCTCTTTGCTTAGCGGTTTGGATAAGTGCTCTTAAAGCCTCCGGAGTGCCTGTCGCAATATCATTGCTATGCATGACGACAATCGTCCCTTTATCTAGAACGGGTTCGACCTTTGCAATTATATCTTCCGAAGAAACGCCCCTCCAATCTCCTGAATCGACGCCTTCAATGTCCCGGTAGCCGCCCCATTCATCGAGCCAATCCAAGTTTTCCTCACGGAAAGAACAATAAGGAAAACGCATAAAAGTTGGGCAAGCAAGGCCTGTCGCATCCTGATAAGCCAGCTCGGTCAGCTTAAGCTGCTCCAAAAATACAGCCTTAGGCACCTCTGCCATTCGGCGATGATGGTACGTATGCGGAGCAAGCACATGACCGCGTGAAAGTATTTCTCTAGCTTTATCTGGATATCTATCTATCCACTCGCCCGTAAAAAAGAAGGTGCCAATCGCTTCTTCTTCCTCTAGAACAGAAAGCCAAAGTTCAAGTGATAGATGTGAAGGCCCGTCATCAAACGTAAATGCACATATCGGCTGGTCGTTATTTCCCTTCCAAAACGCTTCAATTGTCATAAGGCAACCCCTATTCTCTCGTTAGTTTCCTGTATTATAGTTGAGAATAAAAAAATGTTCCAATACTCTCCTCTCCTTATCTAATACAATCCTACTGTCTTACAAAAAAAACTCGTCCTGCTTAAAAAGCAAAAACGAGTTTCCTTCTATCTGCACTATTGAACAGATAAGAGTATGCCAAAAAACGGGAATAAGACAGCTATGCAGGCAAAGGCAGCAAACATGCTGCGTTTCTCTTTTTTATAGCTGGGAAATAATAAGGCCAGTGCTGCAATTCCAATAACAATCATACTGATATATACCAAACTCCAGTTCCACTGCAGTGACAAGTCTTGCAAATCGCCATGCAAAAAAGTAAATAACGGAGATGGAGAAGGCTGCTCGAACTCCCCTTCATGAGGCGGCTCCTGTACACCCATGTAGGCGGTTGTGATGAGAATGACAAGTGCAATAAACGTTTCCGCTCGAAGCCACCATTGCAATCTACTTTTATGTCGACCATTATCTGTAATCTTTGATAGAAACCCATTCATAAAGCCTAGAAGAACAAGCGGCAAGAAAACAAGATGCTTAAGTAGAAGCGCTTGTCCATAATTGATTCCCCATGAGTTGACATAACCATCGACTAGGAGAAACATCATCATTATACCAGCCGCTACAATTAGGACGATGCTGCTGATCGACATTGGCGTAAACCATCGTACAAACGCCTTCCAGTTCCATTCCCCATTTGTAAACCAAGCAACAATAAGAAGCGTGCCGAGCCAAAGAGAAACTGCAGCGACATGAACGGATTGTGAAAGCACGCCCCAGAAAGGCGAGAAGCCTGCCGGATGGCTGGCCCAGCCATGAGCTAGAATACTGGCACACCATAAGGTTGCTAGAACCCATTTGGTCATTTTACCCTGCAAGCCTTTAAACTGTGTGATCATGTACATCACGGTACATATAATGAGATTCCAAACCCAAGCATTGCCGTACGAATAATCTTTTACAACAATTAATAAAACTTGAATGAAGGGCATGTCCTGCGCAAAATCGCGTAAAACGAGCGCTGATCGAAGAATCGACATAAATGAAAAAAGCGGGATTGCCAATAAAGCATATTGAAATAAATCAGTGATATTCTTTAATTGTGGCTTGGACTTCTCTGGAATGAATTGAATCAATAGATAACCACCGGTCAAAGCAAAGGACAAATAAAGCAGCGTTTCAAACAAATAAATGTACAATATGATCAACTCCAAGCACAGGGTTCAACTCAAAAGTCATCATATCATAAATAAAAACAAATGAATGCATGCTCATATGATATTTGTTTGAAAAATAGGAATGCCCGCACTCGAGCACGTATTCCCTAAACGAACAGCTCCTTCCTCGGAAGAGAAAAGAGCTGCCAGCTGCTATTGGATTATTCAAATATTAGCTTATTTAACCGCACCAGCTGTAATCCCGCTTGCGATTTGCCTTTGAAAAATAATATAAATAATTAGAACGGGAATAATGGTGATCAACAGCGCTGCGAACAACGGACCCCACTCTGTACGATACTGCATCTCGGCTTGCATAACGCCAATTTCCACCGGCAGCGTATACTGGGTCGGATCATTAATAAGTATCGTACCCACGATATATTCGTTCCAGATGTTCAAGATATTGACGATGCCAACCGTGATCAAGCCTGGCTGCGCCAGCGGAAGCATAACTCGGAAAAATGTCCCGTAATAAGAAGCGCCATCCACGATCGCTGCTTCCTCGAGCTCCTTCGGCAGCGACTTGAAAAAACCGACGAGCACAAAGATGCCGAAGGCCAGCAAGCTGGACGTATAAACAAATATCAATCCGAGCTTCGTATTAATTAGGCCGAGTGAATTCATTAAGAAAAACAACGGAATGAGTGCTAGTACAAACGGTACCATCATTGAGGAAATATAAAGCAGAAACAACGCATTGCTTCCTCTAAATTTATATCTCGCCAGCACATACGCTGTCGTTGCGGATAGCAGCAGCGCCAATATCGTCGATCCCGTCGTAATGACAAGGGAATTCACGAAATAAGTATCAAAGTGGTATTTGCTCCACACATACGAGAAGTTGGACCAAATAAGCGGAATCTCCGGCAAAGCCCACGGTGCATTTAAGAAAAATTGTTCATTATTTTTTAGAGAATCAAGCAAGGTCCAAATGAGCGGGTACAACACCGATATGCCCCATAGGATCAAAATGGCATAGATGATTAGCTTGGCGATCGGATTTTTAATCTGTATATTCATCTCTTTATCCCCCTTAGCTCATCTCAACGGGATCATGACGCATAAGCCGTTGAAGTACGATTGTCGTAATTAAGGACAGGACCAGGATGATAAACCCTATCGAAGCACCATACCCAAAGTGGAATTGCCGGAATGCCATTTGATACAAGTAGGAGCCCATAACCTGTGTACTGTTATCCGGTCCGCCTTCTGTCATAATCCATACGATTACGAAGGAACCGTTAAGCGTAGTCATCATGATGTTAAGAATGGACACTTTCATCTGCTCCCAAACGAGCGGAAGCGTGATGCTCCAAAACTGTTTCCATTCCCCTGCGCCCTCAATACTTGCCGCTTCAAAATAGGAAGCAGGAATGCTTTGAATAGCTGCAATGAGAAGAATCATATAAAAGCCGATACCCGCCCAAATAGCCGGAGGCAGAAGCATCCAAATCGTATGATCTGAAAAACCTAGCCACGTTATCGATACTTTTTCACTCGTGAATAATGACAAAAATGCATTCAAGAAGCCAATTTGCGGATTATATATGAAATTCCACAATACGCCAATAACAACGACGGAAATTACATTCGGAATGAAGAAAATCGACCGAAAAAATCCAGCCAGCTTAAAGCCAAACCTAGTGAGTGCTACTGCAAAAAACGTCGCGAGAAGCATAATTCCGATTACTTTGCCAGCAACAAGAAAATAGTCGTTGCCGATCGCTCTCCACACAATGGGATCATGGAACATCTCTTTGAAATTATCAAAACCAACAAACGTTTTTGTCTCCGACATGCCGGACCAGTCAAAAAATGAATAATACAAGCTTTGCACTACCGGATAGATTGTAAATACGCCGAAAAATAAAAGAGTTGGGATGATGAATGATGCGATAAATATATTTCTCTGCCATTTTACTGTCCCTGAGTTCATACCTTCCATCCCTCCGAGTAAATTCACAGAAAGTGATCGAGGCGTTGTGCCTCGATCAATCTCTGCCGTCAATCTTTTGAAGGCTTATTATTTGCTAACCTTTTTCACCACGTCAGTTACCCGCTTAACCCACTCTTCAGGCGTAATTTTGCTAATCGTCAGTGCATCTGTTGCATCCATCATCGCTTTATCAACGTCTGCGTTGTAAGTGATTGTTGGGATAACAACCGTGTTAGGATCTGTCAAATATTTAGCAGCATCTTTAACATGGCTTGGCGCATTGGAGCTGCTGATGTCGCCTTTAATGTTGGAAGGAGCGCCGCTTAGCTCAGCCCATTGTGAAGCTTGATCTTTCGAGAAAATGAATTGCAAGAACGCTTTAGCTGCTTCTTTATTTTTCGCTTTTTTCGCGATGGCAACAGTAGCTGTGGATGTATTCGCAACCACTTTACCGCCTGCTTCTTGCGTAATGGAAGGAATGAAACCAAAGTCAAAGCCAGCAGGAACGTCTTTAGCCATTTCATTAGGCAGCCAAAGGCCATTCACAATGAAAGCATCTTTATTTTGCAGGAACAGCATTTGTGAATCAGTGTGATTGATTTGGATGGAAGCTTTGTCGATGTAATCCTTATCGCGCATTTCTACGATTTTATTCAATGCAGCTAGAACAGCAGGGCTTTCAAAAGCTTCTACTTTGTTAGCAGCCATATCTTGAAGAATAGAGAAATCATTGTTGTTTGCTGATACGATAGCCGGATACAGGAACGAGCCATTGATATAGTACGGGTATTTACCTGTGTGAATGAACGGCGTAATGCCGTCTGCTTTGATTTTTTCGCTTACAGCAAGGAACGATGGGAAGTCAGTTGGCTCAGCCCAGCCTTTTTCCTTGAAGAGCGCTTTGTTCCAGAAAACACCCCATGAGTTCAATACGAGTGGAATGTTGTATACTTTACCGTCAAATTGTTGAGCAGGTTGAGCTAAAATGTCGCTGATTAGATCACCGTCAACGTTTTTGGCATCTTTCAGCCAATCCGTCAAATCTTCCAACTGGCCGTCTTCAACCATTTGGCGATCGTTCAATACCGGACCATCGATGTATACGAAATCTGGCGGGTTGCCGCCGATCCAGCGCGGTCTATTTTGATCGTTAATTTTAGGTCCTGCGGATTCTTTAATGTTAAGCTCCGGATTTGCAGCTTGGAAATCAGCAATAACTTTTTTCCACCATTTATCGCCATACCCGCCCACAAAATATTGAATTTCGAAATCGCCTGTTAGCTTAACCGTCGTGTCGGTAGCAGCAGGTGCGTCCGTCGCTTCAGCAGCCGGCTCCTTTGTAGGTGCATTAGTAGCTGCTCCACCATTATTGCTATTCGAGCCACATCCAACTAACGATACGGCAGCCAAAATAACGGCGATACCAAGCGCTGCAATCTTTTTCTTCATAATCATTAAAGCAAACCCTCCCAAAAATGATGTTTTTTACACTGTACTTAGGGGCTCATCTTGCTGCTCCATCGTGTAATTTCATCATAAATTGGGAGGGCTATAATCTCTATTGAATATCTTCCATATATTCTTTATTATCTTCTCTTCCGTGCATATAAAGCTATTTTTCGAGTAATTTCGCTAAGATAGCGCTTATTTTTGCTGATTGCTCTTGTTTTCTGCAAAAGACTGCAATTCATCTAATGCCGCTTTTGGCGTCATTTGCTCATATAGAACAGCTTCACCGAGCTTACGGGTATAATCAAGCACCGCTTGCCAAGCAGGCTCCTTCGCCGGATAAAACCTCGCTTTGCTTAACGCTTCCAAATCGCTTTTAATCACTTCGCTCTTCTCCGACAGCTTGGCGCCCACCGTCGTTGTAACGGGAAGAAACCCTTCGCGTTTAATCATTTCTTCATAAGCTCGGTCTTCATAGAGGAAGTCAAGAAACTTGGACAACGCTTCTTTGTTGGTATGATCAGTTTTGAAGGAAACGAGCAGATCATGTACACCAAACGTAATTGGCGATGTACCATCCTTTACTGGAATCGGACCCTTTCCCCATTCCAGCTCCGGAAACTCTTTGGGGACGACTGCCGAGAAATAATTGCCGGATATCATCATAGCAAGATTGCCTCCGCCCATAATTCGCTGCTTCTCGTCGCGAGTCGTTATGTTTGGCTCTGGCTCAGTCAAGCCTTTATCAAACAGCTCTTTAAAAAAAGACAATCCTTCCACATTGGTCGGTGAATTAATGGCCCATTTCCCATTCTTAATCCAATCTCCGCCCGAGCCAAAAAATATATAAGACAAAGTCGCCTGAGTCTCATTGTCCGACAGGTCAATTCCGAAGCCGTCTGCTGCGCCAAGCGCTTTAATTTTCATTGCGGCCTGCTCCAGCTCCGACCATGTTGTCGGAGGGGCGGCAATGCCCGCTTTGCGGAACAGCTCCTTGTTGTAGTATAAATTCCGTGTAGTGGCTACGTATGGAATTGCGTATTGCACCCCATCTATCTGATCCATATCTACTAAGTTCGGATACAGCCGATTCGCTAGTTCAGGCGATATAATATCGTCCATATTATTCAACAAGCCATCCTTGGCGTAATGGGCATACACATTCGTATTCAGAAGATCGGGAGGCTGGTTTTTGCTAATCATTGTCGTATAGATTCCATCGAGTATATCCCAGTTGGCTACTTGCAGCTCTACATCAATGAGAGGGTTTTTCCTCTCAAACTCTTTTACCAGCTTCTCAAGCAGCGGCTTCGTTTCCGTACTGTATTCAGAGGCGACAAACCGAATCAACGCCCGCTCCTCCTTCGGAGCTGCAACTGGCTCTGGGTTCTCGTTCATGCACGATGAGGAAACTACTGTAATTAACAAAAGGCTGATAGCAACCATAAGAGGCTTAGTTCCATAACGTTTTCGCTGCATAGGGTTATATTATCCTTCCAAATAGGAATCTACTTACTCGTTATAAATGGGAATAGCAGCTTCTGATTTTCCGTTGTATACATATTTTCTTTCGTGATGACATTGGATTCGATATAGGTGATAGGCTCGGTTTTTTCTCCATCAATTAGCTTTAGCGCCGCTTTCACGCCAAGATAACCCATATTAAATGGCTTTTGTACAATAGAAGCTGTCATAATGCCCGACTCCAGCAATTGAACCTCATCACTGGTGCTATCAAATCCAATAAGATTAATAGCACCTGTCTCGTTATACTCCTTCAACAGCCTTGCAACCCCCTGTGACGCGGATTGATTGAGCGTAATAAATGTATTAATGCCGGAATCACTTCGAAGCAGCCGCTTGGCAATTTCATAGGCTTGATCCTCGGAATCATCTGCATAATAGGTTTCCATTGCACTCGCTTTGTAGCCCTTCAATGCAAGGCGCATTCCCTCCAGCCTCTCTTGCGAAATAATCGAGCTCGCGTAATCACTTATAACGGCAATATTCGGATCACCGTCCGTTTCCTGAATGGAGGTTTGTCCTGCTAGTTGCCCTGCTTCTTTATGGTTGCTTGAAACAACAATAGGAGAAGGCTTCATACTCGGAGAATGATTAATAATGACCAGCTTGATTCCTGCAGCGCGCGCCTTGGCAAGAATAGCTGGCATTCGATTATCCATTACCATATCAATGACAATCGCCTGCGGCTTCCGTGCGATCGCATCCTCCAGAATTTGAATTTGAGCATTGGAATCGCCTTCAATAAGCGGGCCTTCTACACTCAGGTTCAGCCCTGTTTCCTTAGCTGCTGCTTCCGCACCTTGATTGACTGCCTGCCAGAAATCAAGTCGAATATTTAAGGATTTCAAAATGACCGTAACATTTTTCTCTTCATGGTTAACACCAAAAAGCAGATTAAAGTTGAATACAAAATAGATGGCAATCATCGCAATTGCCACGACTAGCAGCAGCGTAAATCGATGCTTTCGCATTATTTTGCTTCCCCCTTAATCAAGCTTCGGTATTACGATCGTAATACAGGTGCCCTCTTCAATTTCGCTGCGAATTTGAATGCCATACTCATGCCCAAAATAAAGCTTGATTCGCTCGTTTACATTGCGTATCCCGATGCCCTGGTTGGCATTTTCCTCCAAATTGCTGTAGAGAAGCTTCCCTAGCTGTTCCGCTGACATCCCTTGGCCGTTATCCTCTACCTCAAAAATAATTTGATCGCCTGCCTGCCTTCCGCGTATCGTAATTAATCCATCATCCATGCCATACATGTTCCGGATGCCATGATAGATCGCATTTTCTACAAAAGGCTGTAGCAATATTTTTAACGTTTTATAATCAAGAATCGATTCATCCATATCAATGACATAATTAAGCTCATCGTTATAGCGCATTTTCTGTATAAGCAAGTAGTTCGTAATATGCTCAATTTCCACTCGAATCGGAACCAGCTCTTTTTCCTTCGTAATGCTTGCGCGGAACAGCTTAGCTAAAGCGGATGTCATCAGAACGACCTCCTCATGCTGCTTCTGCTCAGCCATCCACACAATCGAATCGAGAGTGTTGTATAAAAAATGAGGATTGATTTGCGATTGAAGCAGCAGCAGCTCGCTCTTTCGCTTATTTTCCTGATTTAAAATCGTTTCCTCCATTAGAAACTTGGTTCGGCTGACCATTAAGTTAAAAGATCGTCCCAGCTGTCCAATTTCATTCATTTGACCAATTTCCGTCTGAATATTGAAGTTGCCCTTCTCTACTTGCTTCATGTCGGATTGCAATACTTTAATAGGCTTGGATAAGCGATGTGACAATCCTATAGAAATCAACAGCGTAATGGCTAAGCCGCATAAGGAATAAAAAATAATGGAATTACGCAGACCCTCTTTGTTTGCAATTAAATCATCTGAATAAGCCACCCCTGCAATTCTCCAACCAAAGTTTGTGTCCTGCACGGAGTAAATACGTTTGTCTCCACCCTCGTTCACGACGAAGGATTGACCACTTGGAGCCTGCAAAACTTCTTCAATACGCTCTGTACGCAATTTGCTATCGATGAGCTGCTGCTGCGGATGATAGACGATATGACCTTCGTTATCCACGATGAAGAGATAACCTTTTTTGCCGAGGTTAATATTTTCGCAAATGTCATTAATGACACTTAAGTTTAGATCAACGAGAAGTACGCCATCCGCCTTAATTCCATCTGTGCTCTTAAGCTCTCGACTCAGAGAAACAACCCAGCGGTATTCGTTTTCAATTAAGCTTTGTACATGAGGAGCAGAAACGACGGACCTGCCGCCTGCCGCTTTTGCCAGCTGATACCACTCTTGATCCTCTGTCTTTGTATTTGGATTTAAGGTAGTAATTCGGCGGTCAGAAACAAATCGTCCATTGTATCCAAACACCATAATGGATGCAATGTCCTTGCGAGTATACAAGATCGCCTGGAACAAGTCGGAAATTTGCTTCTCGTACGTGCGGCGGTTCTCTGCGCTGATGAAGTTATTGTCTGATATGTAATACTTGACGTCTTTATTCGTTAAGGCGAGCAGTGAAATATTTTCCATATTGTCGACATACGATTGAATATTTAGGTTGACCTGCTTAATAATTTCCTCAATGTAGCCTTTCGAATTTCGCTCAACCGCCGCTACGGAAACTTGATAGCTTACTAGACTTGTTAATACGATAGCAGCCAAAATCAACATAGAAAAAGCTAAAGATATATTGGATTGAATGCTTTTTAGCGGAAATAAAGGAAAGAACCGATCTTTGAGCATGTTAGGCTCCGCTCCCCTTTATTTGTTTCTCTCTGTAATCCTTTGGCGTTATACCTGTGTGCTTCTTAAATAAAATGCTAAAATAATTCGGGTCCTTGTAGCCCACCTGCTCCGCAATTTCATACAGCTTCATCGCCGAATTGTGAAGCAGTTCCTTCGCCTTGGCCACCCTTACACCGGTCAAATACTCAATAAACGTCTCTCCTGTATGCTGTTTGAACACGAGACTGAAGTAGCTTGAGCTCATGAGCACATGACGGCATAAGTCCTGCAACGACATCTTTTCATTGGCATAGTTTGTATCGATATACTCCACCGCGCGATGAATTTGCATGTTGGTCAAATAATTACGGTTATCCGCTATAGTAGAAATAACGGAGCTTACCATGTCCTTTAGCCAAATCTCAACCTCATCCAGCGTCTTGAATTTGAACACATTCATCAGCTTCATTTGCTGCTCGAACGGTGATTCCTGCTCTCGAACAGCTAGCTCCTGTACAGAGTTCATCAGCGAGAGAACAACCTTTTGCATTTGCAGCATACAGGCTTCTACTGGAACAAGAGATGTTTTCAGCTCCGCTACCCCTTGTTCAATTAATTGGTAGGCTTCTTGAATGGCGCCTGTCTTAACAGCAGCAGCCAGCTTGCGGTCGAGGTCATGACTCAGCGGCATGTATCCGGAAGGTTTTCCTTCTATATCAATAATGCTTAGCACTCTATTCTTACCTAGCAGAAAACGATAGTCCAGCACCGACAACGCACTCTTGTAAGATAACGGCAGCTGTTCAGCAAGCGTACATGTTCGTCCGATTCCTATCGTCACTGTAAACTTCAAATATTTCTCAATATGATAGCGGACCTCCTCAGCAAGCGAAAATCCTTGTTCATACAAGAGGCTTTCACTGTCATGTCCAAAAATGATGGCAACCATTCGCTCCTCACGGGTTCGGAAGGTCAGCACATGCTCTCGGTCCAGCGTTTCATTAAAAATATCATAAGCAGCGAATCGTAAAAATTCGACATCATGCTCATAGGAGGACAGTTCCCGGTCGCCAAAATCGTCGATATCTACGACCATGACCAAATATAGCGGTGATATCGGCGGCAGATTGAAATAAGCAAAACGTTCTGCGATTTCCCCTTTTCCTAAACCAACCGCAACTAAACGCTCTAGAAATCGCTCTTTAAGCAGCGGAAGACTGTGCTCCAGCTGGTTGTTTAGCCTGCCCAGATCTTCACGACGTTGCTTCTCTTCATCCATCTCTGCTTTAATTCGATCCAGGAGCTGGCGTATCTCTTGCGCTGTAATCGGTTTCAGAATGAAATCAGAAATTTTAAGCCGAATCGCCTGCTGCGCATACTCAAATTCGTCATAGCCTGTTAATATAATCATTTTTATATACGGGAATTGAGCGGAAATTAAACCAGCAAGCTCTAATCCGTCCATAAACGGCATACTGATGTCTGAAATAACGAGCTCCGGCCTATCCAATTCTACGGCATCCCACGCTTCTCGACCGTTAGCGTAATCACCAATCAATTCGAAGCCATGCTCATTCCAATTGATTGTATTTTTTAATCCGATTCGGACAACCGCTTCATCATCGACAATAATTACTTTATACATCGAAGCCTCTCCAGTCTGTAAATGCCAATATACGAGCCGTAACAATATACTCCAATTATGCATGAGAATACACCAGCTTACAATTCTTTGATTCAGGAAAATGTCGAAAAACCCGGCCGCAAGCGGCTCGGGTTCTCTTGGCTTAAGCGGCAGCAAAATCATGCTGCTCCGTCCACCATTTCATATACTACTTTTCTTTATTCGTCCACCATACGTTTTTTGTATACGTACAAGCATACAGCATACATCGCAATAATCCACACAAAAATAATAGCTAAATGGGACAATACGTCTGCCAGCCCTGCACCTGCCTCTACTTGCTTCGCTAGCTCAATCAGCTGCAGGTTTGGCATGTAATTGGCAATGGTCAGGATTGGATACTGATCCATCAACGGTGTAATCAATGACCCAAAAGCAAAAATGACAAAAGCCGGCATGATCGCAACGGAGGCTTCCATCACCGATTTGGTTAGCAAACCGATGAACGTGCCTAAGCCCAAGTAAAAAACGGAAGATAAAAATATTGCGATGATAATGACCAATAGGTTTTTCGGATGATAATCGGTAAGTAAAGCAGAGAGTATAATAATAACCGTGCTCGCAATAAAGCTTAGCAAGCTTTTGCCGCAAAAAATTTCGAAAATACTCGCCGGTGACAGCATGAGTCCGCGCAATGTGTTTTTTTCTTTCTCTTCAGCTACCAAGGCCGACTGCACATAAGTAGCTACTAAAATTAAGGCCATATTGATGATCAAATAATGTACATCAATGGTATTCCCGCCAATGCGCCCAAAAAAAGCAGCAAGGATTAAAGGAAGGATCAATGTCGTGGTTATATACATGTTTCGAGATACGTCTTTATAGTCTTTTTGCAAAATGGCCCTTACTCGCTTCATTGAAAATGTCATGATAGTTTCCTCCCAGTCACTTCTACAAAAATATCGCCTAATGTTGGAAAGTTCGATTGAATGGATGCTACTTGGTTTTTGCTCATATAGTCAAATACCTTCTGCGCCCCTTCAGATCCCTTTGGTACAATAACCGTTGACCCATCAATTAGCTCCACTGTAATGGTTGCATCGCTATGCTGCTCACGCAGCTTCTTTGGTTCATCGAGCAATTGAATCGTTCCATTGTTTAGGAAAGCAACGCGGTCACATAAAGTTTCGGCTTCATTCATATCATGTGTCGTTAAAAAAATGGTTGTACCCTTTGCTTTCAATTGCAACAAGCCTTCATAAATATGCTTCGTATTTACAGGGTCAAGCGCTGATGTGGGCTCATCCAGAAACAAGAGCTCTGGTTCATGCAGGAAAGCCCGAGCGAGAATGACCCGTTGAAGCATGCCCTTGGATAATTTAGATACCATCTTCTTGCTCTCTTGCTCCAAATTCACCATCTGCAGCACGACATGAATCCGGTCTTCGGGCACATCGTATAAATCACAAAAAAACTTCAAATTATCGTAAACAGACAAGCGAGCATACAAAGACGTATTGTCTGTAATGATTCCAATTTTTTTGCGATACTTCTCTTCTCGCAATTTACTCGTGGGAACTCCAAATACATAGGCACTCCCCGAGGTCGGCTTCGACTGTGCTGTTAATATTTTGATGGTTGTTGTTTTGCCCGATCCGCTTGGTCCTAGAAATCCGAAAATCTCACCCTTCCTTACGTTAAAGGAAACATTCTTTAACGCCCTGGAATTCGAAAATGATTTCTCTAATGAAGTCACTTCAATTATATTTTGCATGCCGCTCTCAACCTCCGTTGTATTATCCGATCTACCTT
Organism: Paenibacillus sp. FSL K6-3182; assembly: GCF_037976325.1. NCBI lineage: Bacteria > Bacillati > Bacillota > Bacilli > Caryophanales > Paenibacillaceae > Paenibacillus > Paenibacillus sp. FSL K6-3182. Next base: position 386,379 of record NZ_CP150265.1, on the reverse strand, counting down.
CATCTTAGGCGAGAGCAGGGAGAGACGCATTATAATCGCATTGAATGGAGCATACTAAGGGGTGAATGATGCTTATTACGGGCTGAATAGCGCAATAATCACGTGGTTTGGAGCAGCGGTTTCGGTGAGTGGCGCTTATTTAAGCCCGATCATTTCCTTTAACTCAGCCATTTTTGTTTTTGACAGCGGTACGTTAGTCTTTAAATGATCATCAAGCACCAAGCTATAGCTATTGCGTGTGAAGGTAATGACTTCTCTTACCTTTTGCAAATTAACGATGTAAGAACGATGACAACGAAAGAAACCATACGTCTGCAGTCTTTCTTCCAGCTCATTAATTTTGAAGGATGTTGGATACATCTCCCCTTTAATATAGAGATTCGTTTGTCCTTCACTGCTTTCGATATAATCAATTTCCGGAGGATTAAACAATATAATTTTGTCATTCATTCGTGTCGGAATTTTCTCAAATCTGACGTGCTGAACGATAGGCTCATCATTTTCAAGCTCCTCAACACTATCTGTATTAGATAGCACAGGTTCTTCCTTTTTATCCGCATCTTCTGGAGATACTAATTTCGGTTCCTCTTCTGTATCTTGAACATCAAAAGCTTTGAGTCCCTTCTCATCCAGACGATAGACACGGCTTGTCACACTAAGCGCTGTTTCCATATTCCCCGTGAGCACGAGAATCGCTTTGCCGCTCTCCCCGAGTGTATGCACCATTTTATGAAAAACAAGCTTCGTTTCGAGGTCGACATTCTGATCCGGCTCCTCAAAAATGTAAAGGGCAGGATCTTGAAATAATAAGCGTGCAAACTGAACCCGCCTTTTCTCTGACAGGCTCAGCTTCGTTAGGCGCTTATTGGCTTTCAGATCGAGCTTGACGATGCGGACAGCTTCATCGATGGATAGGCTTGAACCGTATAGCTGTTTAAAGAAACTAAAGTTTTCTTTGACCGTCAGCCGTTCATAAGAGCCATCTTGCAACAGCAGAAGACCTATCCTACTAAGAAAACCCTTCCTGTTGTTTGCAAATGACAGCTCATTCACTTTAATTTCCCCACTGGAAATCGGCAGTTTTCCTGTCAGCATCGCTAATAACGCATTTCGGACATTCATGCTCGAATAAAGCGCGACCACTTCATGACATGCAATTTCGATATGAAAGGCAGGAAATACGAGTACGTTTTCGGTATATCTCTCTAACTCATTAATGGTAAGAACCGACACATGATCACCTAGCTTATCTATAGTTTAAAAGCCATATTCTTCATTTAACTTAACTATTATACATGACCCTAACTATATGCTGAATACAGAATTTAGGTATTTTACTCTTTTGCAAATACAGATATCCAACTCTACATTGACTCGGTTTTCTAATCAACAAAAAAAGCCCACAACCTATTTCCGTTGTGAGCATATTAGGCGAAGACTGGTGCTAGCGGCATCCAAATCCCCACCTTTCATCATCTGTTCGAGCCCATTGCTTGGATTTTTATTTTTATTTTAACATTTATTTCCGCCCGAGAAAATGCTTCGCCCCAGTTCTCCTTTACCTCCTTCCAATGCTTGTATTCATAAGCTCTTGCATGTAAACCTAATCCAAATGGATCGATTTTGGCCTTTTGCGTCTTCTTAATTATGTTTCGCACTTGTTTATGAAACTCTTCTTCTATTTGTTTTTCTAACTCGGGGGCATTCTTCTCGACATCAAAATCAAAAAGACGTTCTGTCATAACAATGCCCATCTTCACCCCAATATTAAATTTGAAATGATTATCGATAAAACCAGCTTTTGTCTTCACTTGAATAAATGTAGGGTAAAAACTGGCTTTATTCTCTTGAGACAAGCCCTCGTCCGGCTGCTGAGGAAGCTTGAGTGAAAATGAAAATACGCCACCCTTTTCACCTTGCAATATTTTTAATAATTTTGTTTCGTTAATATCCAAGGTTAGTTTATATTTACCCGAATGATCCAAAAGTGCCGTACCCGTTACTGTTATTTGACCATCTTTTTTCATCTCTGTCATAAAAGGAGTTGTCCCTTTTTCTGTGAATTGACGATGAAGCTCTTGAACTGTCGTTTTAACTGTAATATTGCGTTGGTATGCGGTATCTATCAATTTCAATAAATACAGAGGAAGACGGGGCTTATCTTTAGGCGTAGACATGGCGATTTCTGAAACGGCTCCATCTACCAAGACGACCCGAGACACGGTTGTGTTCTTTCCATCCCTGTACATTGTATCCATAACTCTGAACCAGTGTTTATGCTGAACAACACGTTTACCAATGAGAATCACTTGAACCTTACCTCTTCTTGACAATGCAGTGATTGTAGCATCCAATTGTTCTATCGATTCTCTAATCGTAATGGCCTTAACGGTCATGTTCTCTTCCTTGTCCTTCGCTTCTTTATTAAACACCGGGCTAGATGAAGAAATAACAAGATTTCCATCCTCATCTAGATCGATTCCAATCATCAGACCGAGTGAAATATCTTCAATGTCGATCCGATCCGCACATCCCGAAAGAACGGACAGTGATAACAGAAGACCAAATAAGTAAATGACTCTCATTAGCTATCACTCCGTTGAAATCGATTATATATACGGATATATAGGTAAAGGAAGATAGGACACACATATACGAACCATATTCCTACTTTACTAATGAATTCCGTCCATTGACCCGTCTCATTCCATGAAGGATGAAGAAAAACAGTGAGCACAACGAACGACAATAGAAGGACAGTTCCGAACGGAGCTGCATTTTTTGTACCAAATAGGAAATTAGCGCCAAAGGCTGCTCCGAACATGTAAGGAAGCCACGCCGTTGAAATAACAAACAAATAGAGTGCCAAAAAAATCATATCAAAACGCTCTAAAAAATGAAATTCAATCATCTTCAATAAATTAAATAGTGGCTGATTATAGTCTGTAATCCCGTCTGGACTAAAGTAGGCGAAGCAAATCAAGGTAACTCCTAGATAAACAAAGAAAGTAATCGAATTAGCTATGACGATTCCGCGAACAGCCAAATGCTTTGTTTTCAAAAAAGGATATAACACCAACACAATCTCAAAACCGAGAAATGAGAAAACTGATGACTCTACCCCATCAAAAATAGGTTTCCAACCTTCCTTGATGATCGGAAGGAGATGAATCCATCGAGCGTCTTTCAGTGAAAACAGTAAGAGAAAAAACATCCAAATCGTCATATAAAAAACAAGCTCAGAGTATCTTCCCAAAACATGCAGACCTTTTCCAACAATAAGAAATCCAGGAGCAATGATTAAACAAACTACAATATAATCCGGGGTTATTTGCAAAAACCAATGCTTGATAAATAACATCGTTAATGACAGTATCGTCCAAGTGAAAAAAGCGAAATACAAAATAATAGGAAGGGCCATTGCCTTCCCCACAAACTTGCCAAAAAGACGGATCAACAAATCAAAAATGGTGTCATCCGGGTATTTCTCTAAAACCTTTACGATAATAATACTTGCAATCAGATTTAAGAAATATCCCAAGATGAGTGTTATCCATCCGTCGGTCCCTGCTTTCAAAGCAAGCTCTCTGGGGAGAGAAAACACCCCAGTTCCCACCTGACACCCTTGGATGATAAAAATAAACTGCATGAATGTAATTTGGTTTAGTCCATGTTTCTTCAAGAACCCTCATCCTCCCGATGATTTTTCTGTCTGATGGATTGTAAGGGCATCGTGCTTTTGGGTCGCTTGAGCATAGACCATAAAGGAAAACGAACAAAAACATCCTTCATTTCAGCATATCTCCAAGGAGCTAACGGGCTTCCGTAGGGAGTTCCCAGCGATTCCAAAGAAACGAAATGAGCAACTAAAACAATCGCTCCGGTGACAATTCCCACTATGCCAAACATCGAGGCCAGTATCATCATCGGGAACCTTAGCAGCCTTATTGAAGCCCCCATATCATAGTTCGGAATGATAAACGAGGCTATTGCAGTAGAGGATACGACGATGACCATAAAATTGCTTACAATTCCTGCCTGAACAGCCGCCTGCCCAATAATGATGCCTCCAACAATACCAATCGTTTGACCGATCATTGCAGGCAGACGAATTCCTGCTTCTCTCATCATTTCAAGTACGATTTCCATCAAAATAGCTTCTATAATAGGTGGAAATGGCACCCGTGATCTGGTCTCCGCAATTGATAGAATGAGCTGTACCGGAATGACCTCGTAATTAAATGAAATGAACGCTATATAAGCAGAGGGTAAAAACAATGCAATAAATAAAGCAAAGAAACGAAGAAGCCGAATAAAGGAAGCACTCAACCAGCGGCTATTGTAATCATCAACGCTTTGAAAGAAGGTAATAAAATTTACGGGAGCAATCAACACAGTGGGCGATCGATCCACGATAACGGCAAATCTTCCTTGGAGAATATGTGATGCGGTCGTATCTGGTTTCTCCGTCAAAATAACCTGCGGGAACGGCGAAAACGGATTATCCTCAATGAATTCAGCTAACTCTCCTGTATTCATAATGGCATCAATATCAATAAGATTGATTCGCTTTTCAAGCTCTTTGAGTAGCTCCGGATTAGCCACATCAGCCAAGTATATAATGGAGAGCTTTAATTTCCCGCGTTGTCCTACAATCAGCTCCTTGATCTTCAGTTCACGATTAGGAATATATCTGCGAATCAAAGCAATATTTTGACTACCTGTTTCTACGAAGCTTTGGTGTGCTCCACGAAGTGACGCTTCAATACGAGAGTCTTCAACCGCTCTTTGCGGCCAGCCTTTCGTATCATAAATGTAGACCTTGGCCTGTCCTTCGACAAAAAGCACACTATTCCCTTGCAAAATAGCATTTTCTATTTCATCCCAAGACCATCCGATACGAATCTTTCCTACACTTACTTCGGGTAAGCGATTATATTGTTCAGGAGAACCATTAATTAACTCATGCAAAATATTGTTATGTATATATTCCTTATTTACTAATCCCTCCAGATATACAAGTGTCGTAGAGTTACCTTCCTGATCCGTTTGGATTTGTCTGATAATCAAATCTGGTGTTAACGTGAACAGCTGTTTGAGGTAAACAATATTAGTTGACATATTTTTGCTAATGGGAGGATCTTGAAGAGATGAGGCACTATTAGTCGGTATCCGATATTTTGATTTTCGGTTTCCTCTAAAAAACTTCATGTACGAAAACAAAAGGAATCATCCTATCTCGTTTCTGTCTATGGATTTAAAATATTCATTCCAAGGATCGACAAAAAGCGACTAAAAGATACTCCGCGTGTCTTACTGGATATAAAAAGAAGCCTTCAATCCCACTCCTATTGTGGTTTTGAAAGCTTCTCCCTTATAGCTTACTCTTACTCATGCGGCAATTGGAAATCCAAGAGAAAATATAGCACCACCGCCCTTGCGGTTGCCTGCTGTAATGAGGCCCCCGCATCGTTCCACAATCGCTCGCGATATAGCTAGGCCGAGGCCAGACTCCCCGTCCTTGCCTTTCACAAAACGATGAAATAAATAAGGAAGCAGCTCATCCGGAATGCCGCCGCCATCATCGGACACCGATATTTCTATGCGGCCTTTCTTAGCCGAAGCATGAATATAAATATTTTTGTCCGCATGTCGAATCGCGTTTGTCACAACATTAAGCATCGCCTGAAGAAGCTTGTCTTGGTCTGCTCGTACAATCAGCTGTTCATGTTCATCATAGCTTGGATGCAGTGTAATTTCTTTTTTGACGAGCATAGGGTTTACACGTTCAATCGTCTCCGCGAGCAAATCCTTTAAACACACCAACGAGGGCTGATAAATATCCTCCTCGCTGTCGAGCTTCGCTAACAACGTCATTTCGGTCACCAGATTTTTTAGCCTGTCACTTTCACTCAAAATAATGTCCAAGCCTTTATAAACACCTTCACCTTCAAACACTCCGTCTCTAATGCCTTCCGCATAACCCGCAATGGACATTAAAGGTGATTTCAGCTCATGCGAAGCATTTTGGAAAAACTGCTTTTGCGCACGGTTAAATCGATTAAGCTCGTCAGCCATTTCAAAAACGACCTGTGCAACAGAACCAATCTCCCCCCCTGCCTTTACGCGTTTCACCTTGGAAAACTGGCGGCTCTTCACCTTTGTCAATTCTTCCTTCAATTTCATGAGCGGCTTGATTAGCTTCCTTGTGATCAAATGGCTAAGCACCAGCATGAGCATTCCGCCTACACCAAATACAAGAAGCAAACGTTTCAGCAGCGCCTGCTCTATTTCTTTAACTTTGCTAACTGGCGTAAAGACCGTCAGCGTACCCTGCGGAATGGCGTTCACTTCAACAAGAAACCCTTTATCCGTACCGTTCACTACCTTACCAACGCTCGCAATGGCTGCTGTCTCCGTGCTCGACGCTTTGCCGGCCTGCAAGGTTTGTATCGGCAATACCTCTTGCATAATATTTCCTTGGGCATCCGTCACGACGGCTTCAATGGATGAGTTAATTGATAATGCACTGGCAGAAAGAGTCACCCGGCTATCCTTCGCTGATTGGGTCACCATATCCGTCTTCATAGTAGCGGACAGCGTTGCGCTTGCCATCTTCAATTCTTCCTTCTGCGCAACCATAAAATGATCTAATAATACATAATGAATTAATAGCGCAGTGATTGATAAAACAAGCACAAGCGCGATGCCAAATGCGAGATTAATTTGATGAACGAGCTTCATATTAATACACACCCCGATCCGTTCTCATTCGATAGCCATGACCCCATACCGACTCTATAGGTAAATGCTCTATTTTTTTTCGTATTCGTTTAATAAGATGATCGACTGCACGATCGCTGCCGAAATAATCGTCGCCCCAGACGAGTGTGAGCAGATCAGCTCTAGCAAAAGCACGATTCGGCTGCTCAATAAACACCTTGAGCATCGTGAATTCCTTGCTCGTCATGTCCACTTCCTCGCCTTGCCAGAATACACGTCTTTCCTCCAGCATCAATTGAAGCTCACCGAGCTCCAGCCGTGACAATGGCGTTGCAGCATTCGCCGTGTTTTCTTCGGCTTGGTTAATTTTATACCAGCGTTGGAGCTGCCGCTTTATGCGCGCCATCAGCTCGCGAGGACTAAACGGCTTAACTAAATAATCGTCGCTCCCAAGCTCCAAGCCTAATATTTTATCAACCTCTGTATCTTTGGCTGAAATCATAATAATGGGAACTTCTGCCTCATTCCGAATTCGCCTGCATAGCTCATAGCCATCCATTCCCGGCAGCATAATATCGAGCACCCACAGATCCGGAGGATTGGTTTGCCACAGCTCCCATGCGTCCTCTGCATTTTCCAAACCGATTGTCTGGTAATTTTCCTTCTGCAAATAAATCTCGACTAAATTACGTATATGAAAGTCATCATCCACAACGGCGATGCGATAATTGCTGTTCACCTTCACTAACCCCCTGAACATTTCTTCTATAAGTATACCAAGCCCACAATCGCAATGGGGTCGTGCCATCGTTTTTCCACAAATACACCAATGTTCTGACACAGCCTTCTTGTAGAGTAAGACGAGTAAGACAAACCCATTAGGAGCGTGAAACCATGAACCACAAGTTGATTATTTCCAGAGTTGTCCTTTCATCTGCTTTATTAATGTCCGCTGTTGCAGGCCCTGCCATCTCCAATGCAGCTTCTAAATCGCCAGAACCAGAAAAATTTTCAATGCTGCAAAAAGTAACAACAAGCGCATCTATCTCCGCAGATGCAACGACTGGTGTAGCTGTGGTCAACAGCTTTACTAATCCGCTCGACTTAGCCAAAAAGTATGCACCTGACACACTAGCGGACTGGCAGGGTACATTAGATCAATATGAGAAAACGATCGGCAGCACGATGAAAAACCTCATTTCATCTGTTGAAGCAATACCAGCAATTTCAGCTGGCAAGGAAACGATCTCTATTTCTAAATCGGAGAATGTCGGAACTTTATCAATGAGCACTGCTGCAGTGAAAATCTCAGATTCCAATAAACTAAATATTGCACCAGCTGATGTCGTTCAGCTTGATAAGAATACAGGAACGGCAGTGCAAATGACTGAAGCGACTATTAGCGAAGCGGACAGCGCTGACATGGCGTTTATTAGAGCAGAGATTAAGCTGGCACAAGCGGTTCAAGCTGAAGATGCTGCTGCTATTAAGCAATCACTGAGCGAGCTTCTTGTACAATACAAACAGCAAATCGCTGAATGGAAAGCAGAGAAGTAAAACCTATAAAAAAAGAAACAAGCTCACCTCCTTCATGAGGTGAGCTTGTTTCCTTTTTCGCATTTGCTTAAGCATCTAACGGTAGAAAATTACTGTTTCTAAGCTTTACAGCATAATTTAAAGTGAAGTCTTAGCCAAGGATGTGTGTATGCCATGAAACGTAATCAGCAAGCTTCCCGAAAGCTCGATAAGCCTAATTTCCTTGTAATTTTGGTGGATGAGGAACGTTATCCCCCTGTATATGAGAACGCCGAAATAAAAAAATGGCGCAAAAAAAATCTAATCGCACAGGAGCTGTTGAAAGAAAACTCTATGGAGTTCCATAGGCACTACATCGGGAGCTCCGCATGCTGCCCAAGCCGGGCAACCTTGTTTACCGGACATTACCCGTCGCTCCACGGCGTCAGCCAAACGGTTGGAATCGCCAAAGAGTCTTTCGATTCCGATGTGCATTGGCTGGATAAAAACACCGTTCCTACGATGGGCGACTATTTCCGCGAAGCAGGCTATCAGACGCACTACAAAGGGAAATGGCATATAACCAATGCAGATATTATCGTCCCTGGCACCCACAACAGCATACCAAGCTTTGATCCTTTGACAGGCATACCTGACAGAGAGCGAACCGACTTATATTACCAAGCTAATCGCTTAGATGACTTCGGCTTCTCTGACTGGATTGGTCCGGAGCCAAATGGAAAAAATCCGCGTAATTCCGCCTCCTCTGCAGGTTTTGGAATCAGCGGACGCGATGTGGTTTATGGTGAGGAAACCGTGATGCTGCTTGAAAACCTTGATCGTCAAAAAAGCAACGATAAAAATGCCAAGCCATGGTTAGTCATTGCTTCCTTTGTTAACCCGCATGATATTGTTTTGTACGGTGCGCTCACCGCGCATCTGCCCGCCTTCCGTTTCGAAGTGGAGCCTACGGTACCATCGGTTTCCCCGGCGCCAACGATGAACGAGTCGCTGCTTACGAAACCAAGCTGCCAAGCAAGCTATCGCGATACTTACCCTAAGGCGCTGCAGCCGATCATCGACAATCCATTTTACCGTCAGCTTTATTACCAGCTGCAAAAAAATGCCGATCAGCAAATGTTAAAAGTATACGAGTCGCTTGCTCGCTCATCATTTTATGACAATACGATCGTTATTTTCACCTCAGACCATGGAGATTTGCTCGGATCTCACGGAAATCTTCATCAAAAATGGTACTGTGCCTATGAAGAGTTTCTGCATGTGCCATTCCTTATTCATAATAAGCATCTTTTTCCGCATAATAAAAATGTGGATACCCTTACAAGCCATGTTGATTTGCTGCCTACTATGCTTGGACTTGCGAATGTGGACATCCATACCATTCAATGCTGCTTGCAAAAGAGATTCAGCGAAGCCCGCCCTTTTGTTGGGCGCGACCTCACTCCTATCATTTTGGAACAAAAACCGGCGGTAACCGGCGATAGTCCTGTATATTTCATGACAGATGACGACGTGACACGCGGCCAGCACCAAGTAAATCCACTCGGGGAAACCTATGCATCCGTTGTTCAGCCTAATCACATTGAGTCTGTCCTCATGACGATCATTACCGATGGCAAGAAACATTTGTGGAAATACTCCCGTTACTATGACAACGTGCAATTTTGGAGCCAACCAGGCGTACAAGATGTAACCTTTTTGCAAGCTGATGCTGCGAAAGGTGAACAGTTCCCGCTGTGGGTGACACAAGTGAAAACGGAGCCGGCTCCTGAGGAATTTGAGCTGTACAACTTAACCGAAGATCCTCTAGAAAATCGCAATCTTGCGAATCCAGCCTATGCCACGCAGCATACGAAAGAAATTGAAACATGGATGATGGAGCTGCTAAATGAGCAGCGCATGCAAAAACGTCTTGTCCCAGCGGATACAGGCATCACTTAAAGCCATGAATCAAATCAAGCCTTGCAGGCGAATAATCGCCTGTGCGCGATCAACAACTTCCAGTTTGCTATAGAGATTGCTGATGTAGTTGCGTGCTGTACCTTCGGCTATGAACAACGCATCAGCAATTTCTCGATTGTTCAGTCCGCGTATAATAAGCTGTGCCAACTTTTTCTCGCGATCTGTCAGTTGGATGTGGCGCTGGCTCGGATTTTGCCATTGCTCGTGATCTTCTGTAAACCTGTTCATCCTCTCAGCCAGTTTGGCTGCAACCGCGGCTGGAAGAATAAACTGCCCGGATATCGTATCACGAATCGCGGCAATCATTTTATCGATGTCCATATCCTTCAGCATATAGCCGCTTGCCCCATGCGCCATGCCCTCTACAATATAATCCGCGTCTATGAATGTCGTTAAAAACAAAATAAAAATGTTGGGCGAGCTCTGCTTAATTCGTTTTAAAGCGGTGATTCCATCCATAATCGGCATTTGAATGTCCAGCAGCATAAGGTCTGGCTGAAGCGTCTCTGCCATTTCACACGCCTCTTCCCCATTTTTAGCTACGCCAACGATCTCGAAATCATCTTCCAAGTCCAATATGGTTCGAAGTCCTTCCCGTGTCAGCATCTGATCATCGGCAATTACTATCGTTATCTTATTCATTCCCTCTCTCCATTCAAACGTAACTTGTAGGGCAAATCGATTTTTAACAGACAGCCTTGATTTGGCCATGATTCAATAGAGAGGCTTCCGCCCAGCTGTTCCACTCGCTCTTTCATCGCCTTTAACCCAAATCCAAGCGCAATCTCGGGGGCTCCAATTCCGCAATCTTCAAGCCTGAACTGCAAATAGGTGCCGACGGTTTGCAAACTAAAGCGGAATTCCTTGCTCCCCCCATGCCGGATGCCATTGGTTAAGCCTTCTTGCAGCGCATGATAGATCGCCTTCTTATGCGCTGTCGACAGCTTCGGCAAAGGCTGAATCACTGCATGAACTTCTACTTCCATATTGCGCTCTGTATCCTGAATGAGCCGATTCAGCATTTGTCCGAGGTCAGCGAACTTGTCCTCCTTCAACATATGGACAGAGCCGCGGATCTCATTCAAGCTATGCCTTGCTAGATCCTGTGCTTCTTTCAGCCGCTGCATGCCGCCCTCCATGTCCTTGTGCAGCAGACGCTTCCCAGCTTCAATCTGAAGGATCGTCGAGGTAAGTGAATGACCGACAATATCATGAATATCATGGGCAATGCGGCTCCGTTCCTCATAAACAGAAGCTTCGGCAAGCGCAGCAGACGTCTCTTGCATCGATCTCTCAAGACTGCGGGTCCGCTCGACGACTTGTGCCTCTAAGTTGTTTTTAAGATATTGTATCCCCGAATATAGCTTAGCGTTTTCTATGGAAATGGCGCACTGGGAGCCGAGCAGCTTCAGAACATCAAGCCGCTGCGGTGTGAAGACGCTCGTCGATAGCTTATTCTCCATATAAAGCAAGCAAATCAGCTTATTCTGATGCATGATAGGCAGACATAAAACCGACTTTAATCCATTATTTTTAACATACGGATTTCGGACGAACATCCCTTCATGGGCTGCATCATGCAGGACAACTTCCTCTTTTGTTCGTGCTGCATAGCCAATAATCGCCGCTGAGGCGATTTCCGATTCCTCCGCAAGGGGCACGGTTTCAATGTGAAGCTCCTCTGCTGTTCCATACGCCTCAACAACCCAATTGTCTTCGTGACCAAAAATAAGTACGCCATATTCCGCGCCAGCATTATGAAGCATGATACGCATCAGCGTATCGAGCAAACGATTCATTTCCATTTCGCCCGATAATGCTTGCGCGGACATGACTGCTGAGAGATAATCCACACTTTCAAGGCCCGACTCCCGTCTAATGTGGAGCAGATGCCCATATTTTTGTTCCAGATCAGCCGCTTTTGCAGCCGCCCCCCATTCAATATAAGCTTCATACGCTTCCGTCATATAGATTTTCGCGAGCTGCTGCCTGCCTTGACGAAGGGCAAATTTTGCAAGGCATTCCGCTGCTATTGCAAGATCATGTATATATCCATAAGCACGCGCTGCCTCAATCGACTGCTCAAACAGCTCCTCCGCTTGACGGCTCTTTCGTGTAATCCGCGCCATTTCAGCTTTAATGAGCAAATATTTATGCTTATAGTTTTCTGGACAACGCGAAGTGAGCACTTTCATTCTTTTCATATGTTTCTTAATAGTTGTCAAAAATTCTTTTTGCTCCTGTACGGAAGCATCCTCATAAAGCTGTGCCAGCACTAACGATTCATAAAAATATTGTACGGTGCTCTCATAGTTATCATTCCGCAAAGAAATAATTGCGGCTGCTCTCTTCAAAGCCTCATTTGCTTCCTGATACTGACCAAAAAAATAGCCAGGCAAATAATGAAGCGTGCAAACCAGCTCTTGAATCGTATTAAATTGATCTCCGTGCACCGATCCGGCAAAATCCTCTCTAAAGATATCCGTTTCCATAAATGGATCATTCGGCGCGCGATATCCCGTTAAACGGACAAGGAGATTAGCAAGCAAAACGGCTTGCTTCCAATGAAGCGTATTATTATGGCGCAAAAAATCGCCTGAATGCGCAATTAACCGGTTATAAATATCACTAAGCGGATGACCATATTGCAGTAGAGTTGCACAATTAATTAATACACTTTGATTGCTGTGCCACAGATCTCCCGATTCCAGTCCAACTTTCCCAGCATGCTCGGTAAAGGTCTTCAGCATCATCGGATCAAATTTGCGCCAGCTGTCGTAACAAAGGGTGAATGAAGTAAGCGTCTTAACATGCAGTATAGGGTACGGCTTCGATAATTCACAGGCGAGCATACCCCATTCGAATGCCTCTTTATAATGCCGAAACTGAAAATTCAGGAACATGGCATAACCGACAAAACCGATTGAAGACTCCGGGGCCATGCCGTAATCCAGTGTCATTTCGACCATGGTAAACGTAGTAGCAAGCCAGCCTTTTTGATTTACAAAAAAACTGGCATTACTCGTATAGACCATCGCGGTCATAGCCGCTTTCCGTACTTCATCTGTCATTGGCGGTAGTTGCTGCAGCGATGCTATCGAATGTTTCTTAATTTTCCTTCTGAGCTTTAACCACTGCACAGTCAATTCGAATGTGCTTGGCTCAAAACGAGGGTAAATATCCAATAGCTCCAACGTTTGATGGCCCAAAGAAAGGACCTCGTCGTAATTGTCATTCGTTGCCTCTAATTGAATTTTCATGGTCCAAACGAGCGCTTTATCTAAATTAGTCTCCGCTTTGCTGATCAACAAATTAAATAAACCATCTGCTTTCGCAAAATGACCGCATAAATATTCCGCCTCGGCGCGTTCTCTGAATATTCGGAAGGCAAGCGAGTAGCTGTTTTTCCAACATTCCTCTTCGATAAGGGCAGCAGCATGACGCAAATAGCCTAGTGATGTCTCATATGCGGTCGATTGTTTGGCCTTCAAGGCCGCCTTTAAGTTCAGCTCGGCGAGTTCCAGCTTCTGCTCTAGACGTTCTATTTGTTTCCATGCCTGATTGAAATGATTGACGGCTTCGAATACATTTGCATCTTCAGTGAATGCTACACGGTCCACAAGCAGCGATCCGATTCTCCAATGCAATGCGGGAAGCTCATCCTCGGATACAAGATGATAGGCAGCCTGCTGAATGCGATCATGCTGAAATTGATAAATTTTTCCGTTCCCGAGCTTAACTGGCTGCAATAATTGTTCACGCTCGGCTTTCTCCAGCACTTCTTCAAGCTCCTGCAAGGGTAGATTCGTAATGGGAACAAGCATATCTACATCAAAGCTGGTGCCAAGAACAGCTGCCCGCCCAAGCACATAAACCATCTGATCTGGGAAAAGCTTCATCTTATCCGATATATAATCAGCCGTATTGGCCGGAACGTTCCTTTCAGCAATTAGCTGCAAATCCCACTGCCAGCGCCTGCTCGATTCATCAAACATAACTTGCTCATCATCAACCAAATCCTGAATAAATTGCTTTAGAAAAAAAGGATTGCCTTCCGTCTTATGGAGCAATATAGCAGCCAGCTCATCGGTTTCAGCAGCTTCGCAGCCCATGGTGTCGCTTAGAAGGCTGGTTAAATCAGCGGCTTCCAAAGCCTCCAGATGAATACGGCTGTTCTTTGTGTTGTGCTCTTCAAATTGATTCTCCAAACGGCTCAGCGGATGCAGCGGCGTAATTTCTCCATCCCGATAAGCTAAGATGACTAGTAAATGATTGATGTCCCTATCCTCTAGCAGATAAGCGAGATATTGAAGCGATTCTTCATCCGCCCATTGAAGATCATCAAAGAACAAAACCAACGGGCAGTCCCGGTGAAGGAATAGATGAATAAAACGGCTCAAAATAAGGTGGAAACGGCGCTGTGCTTCCACTGGCGGCAATGAAAGTACCGCTGGCTGCTCTCCAATCAGCAGCTCCAGCTTTGGAACCAATTCAATCAACAGCTGTCCATACCCATTTAGGGCATCTATAATGCGCAGCTTCCAAACCTCTGCCTGCAGCTTGCTCTCCATGAGCATCAGGCTAACCAGTTCATCAATGGCTTGAATCCATACGTCGTAAGGTTTTGCCGTTTGTTGCGGATTGAATTTGCCCGTAACAAAATAAACTTCAAGCGGCATCGACTTTCTAAGCGTTTCATTCACAAAGGACGTTTTCCCTATTCCTCCGTTGCCGCTAACCCAGATAACCTCCGCAGCGCTTAACGACGCTCGCTGCAGTGCATCTTGCAAGCATTGCTGCTCGGAGCGTCTGCCGTAATAATGGCTTGAAGTCCTCCAAAGATCGGAAATATCACGGCTTGCCAGTGCAAAGGCTTCTACTTCTCCTGATAACTGGAATTGATTCAGACATTCTTCCAAGTCCGACTTCAACCCGAATGCACTGATATACCTCGCATCAGGCATCTTCTCCATACACTTGCTTACAATAGCAGATACCATCTCGGGTATAGAGGGATACCTCTTATGCAGAGGTTCAGGCGTGCTGGCAATATGCCGATATATAACATCCATTACATCTTGTGATTCAAAAGGAAGGCTTCCCGACATCCATTCGTATAAGGTGACGCCGAGCGAATAGAAATCAGAGCGGTAATCGGGGATCATTCCCGTTCTGCCCGTCTGTTCTGGAGAGATATAGGACAAAATGAAGTCAGGCCTGCCTGTTGTTAAGGGAAGCTGACTCTTGTTAAGTTCAGTTGAACACATTCGAATATCAATAAACTTCACTTCATAAGTATCGGGATTTGCGATGAGATGAAAGGGGGTTATTTCATTGAGTATTATTTTTTCACGATGTATTTGCATCAGGCTATCTGCTGCCGATACTGCGATAGCCAGCAACGCTTCATGCATAAAAGGGTTATCGCGCGTGCGCAATACCCGATCTAGTGTACTGCCTCCGATATCCTGCAAAATCAGAACAGGTCTGTCAGCTAACATTTCCAGACTGTATGCTTCTAACGTTCCTCGTCCGCCGAGCTTAACGAGCAACTCATACTCATGCTGAAATGCAGCAACCACGTTCGGTCCTGTATAGATGTCACATGTGGTTTTGGCGATAACCGCAATGTTATCCGCTTGGCGAATCATTCTATATAGGTTTATATCATCATAACTGCCTATTTCATCGATCATTTGATAACCTGATATCTCAATCAAGAAGCCGCACTCCCCAGTTGCTAGATATGGAAAGAATTCATTATTTAAATATAGGTAATCAATTAAAGGAAGCCCAGAAGAAATTTAACTTCATTATAGCATTGGCTCATCTACTATGAATACCGCGTTCGTGCTTGGAATAAAAAAACAGACCATCCGATGGAAAGTCTGCTCGTTACATTCACTTAAACATTCGTTTTCGATGATTGCTCCCAATTTTATACCAATATTTAGTATGTTCATCCTTGAATAGTCGAATGCCTACCAATCGGAAAGGCGTCCAAATCTCTCGAAACATGATATACTCAGCCATTGTTTTCACCTCAAAAATAATTCCTATTATCTATTTACCTTTAGCATTTCTATCATTTACATGATACTAATTACCTATAAACAGTATAATCCAAATTCTCCCTTTTATATAGTGAGAGTTGTCATTTTTTTGTCATATGACAACAATCGGTCAGCATATACGTAAAAAATGGGCTATCTCAAAAGTAGATTAATCTACTTTTGAGATAGCCCATTAGTATGATAGAAATATAAAAGATGATCCGATTGCTTAGCATGCTATACGGATATGACAATTCCAAAATATTTACGTAATGCTTCCGCATATTCCTCTTGTGTAGAAGGTGTAACTACCTGAACGCCCTCTGCCGTAAATATACGAAACTCTTCGCCTGCGATCGTATTTCTTCCTTCAGCTGTCCGAATGGCCGCCATCGGCGTGCTCACAAATATCGAATCTTGTGCATGCTCACACCAGTAGGAAGTCATAATGAAATCCTGCGGCAGCTGCGGTTCCTCGGTAAAGGTATAAAGGCGGCTCCATTCCCCCTTCTTCCTCTCCAGCAGCACCCAGCCAAAAAAGGCATCCCGCTCCAGCTGATACGCTTCATCCTTTTGCTCATGGATGACATTTTCAGCCAAAAGAATCGGGTTTCGTGGTGCAATACCGCCTACTCCCACATCGCATAGATACGGCTTTCCTTCAGCTAATACCTGTAAAATATGATGCCTGCGTTTTGGCGGCGTCTGTGTCTCATCACGCCAGAACCGGGCAAAATAGTTCGTCACGTTAAAGCCGAGCTCGGCTAACAACCAACCAAACAGTGCATTCAACTCAAAGCAATAGCCGCCGCGATGCCTTGTAACGATTTTATTGAACAGATCGGGAATTTCCAATGATAGCGGAACCCGATTTATAATATCTAAGTTTTCGTAAGGTACGGTATGTACATGGCAGTTCTGGAGCTCCGTGAGTGTTGCCAAACTGTTGTCGATCGGGCCGTTATAACCTATTCGTTCAAGATACGCCAATACTTCAGGTTTCCATTGCTTGTGGTCAACTACCATTTTATCTACCCCTCGCTGTTCGTAGACTTGTTATTTATTTCATCATATCTTCCTGCATCGACTAATGGCAAGACAAGCGCTACAATTAAAGAAAATCAGTAAAATTATTGTATTCAAAATAAATCATTTACGGGAGGCTATTTATTTTGGGGACAAAAGATAACTTTACGGGCAAAGCCACGATTTACTCCGAATACCGTTCCAATTATCCAATGGCTTATATGAACTACCTTATTCAGAGCAATAACCTATCACCGGATCATACTGTAGCTGATATTGGTTCCGGCACTGGAATACTTACGAAGCAGCTGCTGGATCAAGATTTAAAGGTCATTGCCATTGAGCCTAATGAGGATATGAGATCCACCGCAGAAAAAGAATTAAATCATTATGCTAAGTTTACCTCCATAAATGGTGCTGCTGAGCATACGCCGCTGCAAGGCCAAAGCATTGATTTAATTACGGTTGCCCAAGCCTTTCATTGGTTTGACAAGGAGCAGTTTAAGCTGGAGTGCCAAAGAATACTAAAACCAGATGCTAACGTTGCCTTAGTGTGGAATAGCAGAGATGCTTCAAGCGAGCTCGTTATTGAAAACGCAGCGATCTGCCAAAAGTATTGCCCTGCATTTAAAGGATTTAGCGGCGGTATCGATAAGACTCCTGACGTGTATGAGCAGTTTTTCCGGAACGGGAGCCATGAATTCAAAGTGTTTGAATACCATTTGGAGTTTGATTTAGACCGTTTTATTGGACGAAATTTATCCGGTTCCTATGCGCCAAAAGAGACTGATGAACAATATGAACCGTTTATTCAATCCCTCTCCGAGCTGTATGCAAAATACAGCAAAAACGATGTGCTTATCATGCCAAATCTAACACGCAGCTATATGGGTAACGTCTAATTCGAGTAATAACGTTCTGCTATATAGCAGAAAGGGCTGTCCCAAAAGTAGAAATCTACATTTGGAACAGCCCTTGTTATGTTTATGGAGGCTTAGACAAAACGCATGCCTGAGTGAATCGCTGTTAACTATGTGCTCCTTTGCCCGGAATTTGTATTGGATTTATCGCTAACGAACCTAGCAGCTCTTATTTAATCGATTCGTAATGGATTAAATATGTAACGAACTCCAGCGTCGCTATTTTGAGAAAAACAGCTCCTAACCCCTCATACAGCATGCCATAACGTTAATCAGGTTCGTTAAAATTTAAAAGATGCCGTTTTCTGCCTAATAAGCATATTACGATTCGTTAGAGAAGTAATCAACCGAAATTATCTGCTTACTAAATTTGAGAAACCATAAAAAATTGAGTAAACTATAGGTAATAAAGGAGGCGTATGCTTATGGCCGATTTGGCAGCAAACATGGAAATTGGAATTAGTACTTTTTTGGAAACGACACCGGACCCGGTGACAGGAGTAATCATGAGCCATGCTGAACGTCTGCGCAACGCGGTTGAGGAGATTGTGCTCGCAGATCAAGTTGGACTAGATGTTTATGGTATTGGAGAGCATCACCGTGCTGATTACGCTGGCACTGCGCCTGCGGTTGTACTGGCAGCAGCAGCTCCTATGACCAAAAATATTAGACTCACTAGCGCCGTTACCGTTCTGTCCTCAGACGACCCGGTTCGTGTATTTCAACAGTTTTCCACACTCGATGGCCTCTCGAACGGCAGAGCCGAGATTATGGCAGGGCGGGGATCATTTATTGAATCCTTCCCGCTATTTGGGTACAGCTTAGAAGATTATGATGAATTGTTTGAAGAGAAGCTAGAGCTGCTTCTTGCTATCAGAGATTCCGAAAAGGTCAATTGGCGCGGTGGACATCGTCCTGCTATTCATAATCTACCTGTATACCCGCGGCCAGTTCAGAGCCCGCTTCCCGTTTGGATCGCAAGCGGCGGCAACGCACAATCTGCGATTCGCGCAGGCTTGCTCGGCCTTCCTATCGCCTTCGCTATTATTGGCGGGATGCCTGAAAATTTCGCACCGCTGGTCGATCTTTACAAGGAAGCAGCTGCAAAAGCTGGCCATGATCCTAGCAAGCTGCAAATCGCCACACATTCGCACGGTTTTGTTGGCGAAACAACGGAGCAGGCAGCCGATTTATTTTTCCCGCCGACTCAGGCACAGATGAATGTCATTGGACGTGAACGCGGCTGGGGGCAGCATTACAGCCGTGCAGCTTATGACTCTGCCCGCAGCCTTCGAGGCGCTCTATATGTGGGTGATTCTGAATATGTTGCAGAGAAGATTCTTTTGCTACGCAAAAATCTAGGCGTCACTCGATTCTTCCTGCATGTGAATGTAGGTACGATGCCGCACCGCGAGGTACTGCGAGCCATTGAACTGCTTGGCACCAAGGTCGCCCCCATTGTACGCAAGGAGCTTGCAAGAAGCGAAGGAAAGCAATAAAAAAGATAGCCATTATCAAAAAATTGAAGTGTGCGAGCCTGAGATGGCCAGTGCACTTCTTTTTTTAGGTTGGGTAAATCTTCTAATAAAAGGAAAAACAAAAAAGACAGAGAAATAGTACACAATCCGTCACTTAAGGAGCTTGTGTATGAATCATCTTTCTCGCAAAAAAATACAGCAAATTCAGCATATGTTTCCCTCATTCGCCCATCTTCCTGCTGAGAGCTGGGAAGCTGCACAGCTATTATCCATTAATCCGGCTACCTCGCATTCCATTCGCGAAGGCCATATTTTACAGCATGCAATGTTTATTGTCAGCGGTCAAATTCGAGTGTTTAAGCTGAGTCAAACAGGCAGAGAGATCACTTTATACCGGGTGCATAGCGGTCAGTGCTGCGTCCTTATAATGGCAAGCATACTAGGTGAGACTGAATATGAAGCATCGGTTGCCATAGAGGAGGAGACGGACGTGTTGCTGCTGCCTGTTTCCGTATTTCGAGACTGGATGAACACGATCAAACCCATTCGGCAATATATTTATAAACAATTTATTGATCGAATGACGAATGTGACAAAGCTGTTGGATAATATCGCTTTTCAGCCTCTCCCTTATCGCATTGCGGACTATTTAATTTCAGAATTTGTGAAGGGTGATTGCTTGCGGCTTACTCATGAACAGCTAGCTATAGAAATTGGGACATCACGCGAGGTCATTACCCGCATTTTAAAAAGCTTTGCGGAGCAAGGAGCGATTGAATTAAGCAGAGGAAAAATCATCATATTGGATCGCGGCATCTTAAACCGTATAATAAAACAGCATTTGTGACAATGTCACTGAGATTTGAATCGCTCTTCCCTACAATTAATAAGGAATCAATCCTATTTAACGGGAGGGTACAGGATGACCCATTATTACGATCGTTCGAATTTAAGCCGGATTCCAGAGTTGATTAAGCTCGTTCCACAGGCTGCAGGTTCCTTTTTAGCTTTTGAAAAAGACGTTTATCTTGCTTCTGATGCCATACCTGAACCTTCTTTTATAGTATCGGCTTGATATGGTTTATTTTTCATCTAAGTCATGCTATTTTCGACATTTTTCGTATAAACCTAAACTAGAACTTAGGACTTTTTTTCTTCTTCAGCAAACACTAAGGCCCAAAATCCCTAATTTAAATATTTATTACATATATTATAATTTTTGGTATTATAAAAAATATGATATGGGAGTGTTGAATGGAATGATAGGTAAAATGAAAAGGAAATTTCTAATGGTTATACTAACTTTGGCTATGCTCTTTAGTTTGCCACTACTCGTATTTGCAGAGTCTAAAACTTTTTCAAACTCAACTTATACAAATTGGGATAAGCCATACACCGGCACTTACAATGCGTATAAGTACACAACATCCAATAAAAATTACGTTCATGCTGATGTCAAATTTAAATACAACAGCACTCAAAAAACAAATATGTTAAACACTAATTATTACCCAACAGTAGAGATAAAATTAGATAGTGGAAACCCTAAATTACAAGGACTTTATTATAGTACCACTATGCCAGATGCTAAACTAGATACAGATAATTGTTCATATAGTACATTTTCAGCCATTTGTGAAATTGAGGCAGCTTCTAAGACTCCAAATGATATTGTAGCTGGAACAGAATATCAATTAAGTACTGAATGGCAATATATTAGCTCTTATAATGTTTCTACAGAACCATATTTAATAGCATACTCATCTCAAAGTAGAGAACCTACAACTGCAGAATGTTTGATTGGGCAATGTGAACTAAATACAGTAAGTAATACATTTGATTCATTAGCTGGTTTTCATATCCCATCAGACATTACAAGTGGAAGTTGGACAGCAACAACGACTACCTTAGCTACTGACTCAATTCAAACGAACACAACTCAAATTGAGAGTAAAACTTTGATAGAGAATCCAGAGTATACAGCTATCGAAAACAAGATACAATTGGATGAATTCGCAGCTGAGGTGAATGACAATATAAGAGAACTTAAGGGTAATGAACTTTCAGAGTTTATTATTACTTTTAACAGACCTTTATCAAGTGAAGAAGTCAAAGAATATTTAGATGATATTTCGAGTGTATTATTGTATGGAAGAGGTATTAACTCAAATAGTGAACGTGTAACTATTGGTCAAGTACTACTGTCTGATTCAGTGTTTGATGCAATAGAAAGTGATACAAGTTATGAATTTAAAGGCTATATACAATTACAAGGTGTGGCAAGTAAAGAAGTTTTAGAAAAATTGGTAGATGATTCGAATGTGTATTCAGTTGAAGTTGCTAAAGGTACAATTCCAATGGGATTATATTGGAAGCTAGAAAATAGTAAATAATAATCTTAAGCCTGGAGACTTGTCTTCAGGCTTAATAATTTTTGTAAATGTGGTATAATATATACTAAACAAACAGGGGTAAGGTGGTGAGTCATATCAAAGTTGGTCACTATAAAAGGATAATTGGAATCCTTACATGTTTGACAGGTTTACTCTATATTCCTAGTGTATTGAAATGGCTTTGGAATAGTGATTCAACTATGAGCGACCTCTCAGTTAGCTTAGTATGGAGTTTCGTTTGTGTTTTTATTGGTATTGCTTTATGCTCTAAGGACTGGAGTAATCTTCATGTTGCTTTTTTAGTGATCAATTTAATTTATCACTTGATTTGGAGTTACTTAATAATTGATCAAGTCCTACATCTTCCTAACAAGCAACTCCAATACTTACCTTACTACATTCATATCGTATTAGTAGTAGGTTGTGGAGCGTATTTTATTATTTATAACAACAAAAAAAATACAGTTTAACAATAGTATCAAGTCAATAAGTCTAGTGTATTCTAGGCTTTTTATTTTGCGATCTATTATTACTTTTTATAATTTTAATAGGTGTAATAAACTTAAGGCTCTTCGCTCTATTACGTGGGTAAGCAGAATTTTGCTCCGATGATAGAACGATTTGACTTGGAGCCTCTGCGGCATGAGTAGTCGCGCCAAAGAAGAAACAGTCATTACAATATTTTCATGTTTCGGTCCCCAAACATATTCATTACTATAAATAGGTTCCTTGCCCTTAGTCTTATTGAGCTTTTGTATTAATCGAAACTGTTCTTGAAGAGAACATGCTAACTGAATATCTTCCTCTGAAAACGTTTGACTCGCAAGCAAATTAGTTAGTTCACTTTGCAGAAGTGGAATTTTCTTTGTTTGGTCTAATGTTTCAACTGCAATTCGTTCTATGTCTGATGGATTTAAATTTTCATACACTTGACCTGTAATACCAAGAACTTGATTATTTGCTAGAACATATTCTTCAAGTCTTATAAAATCTCCAGCTGCATTTTTTTAAATTCAATTTGTTGGTAAGAAGCTCTCTCTATTTCTGGCAAAATAGTTCTGTGTAGTTCCTGCTTGCCAATACCAACGGATAAAACCATTTTTTTAACTTTTTAACATTTGCAATAACAGAGTTTCCTCTAATGACACCTAGTAAACGTTCAGCTTTCCCAGCTACATTTAATGAATCGAATTCATCTAAATGGGGGCTATCTGGCTTATAGTTTTTCTAGTGTTTTTGTGTTGCAATCGACCAGTAACCCTCTCTTAGTTTGTCCATTATCATTTCCTCCGTAATTAAAAGTTACTAAATGAATTTATTAATATATTATATTAGATATCTCCAATTCCGACTTCAATTCTTCAACTGCGTTTCCACTAATAATAATCTTTGGGGAAATTTCAATAGTCATGTAAAACAAACCCTCTTTCTTAGAATCTTACAATCCGACAAAAATGAAAGAGCTCATTGCTGTAGCCGTTGCTCATGTGACCGGATGCCCCTATTGCATTGATGTGCATGTGAAGAAATGCAAGGGGCTAGGAGGCACGCGGGAGGAAATATTAGAGGCCGTTTTGGTTGCAGCATCCACAAGAGCAGGCGCCATTCTCAGCCATGCGACCCATGCCTTAATCTCATTTGAAGAAGACGATGACAACCGATCACGCAAGGAAGCAGACCAATCTTCCTCAGCACCGGACTGTTTCTGTTAAGTTTATTTCTTCAAAATAAAAGCAGCAGCACCCATTTGTTATCGCGGGGGCTGCTGCATATTCCCTCAATCCAGAAACGGGCTAACCGTTATGCTTTTGACACTAATCTCGCCATTGCCGCCTGTGAGCCTAATGATATTGTCATCACCTGGCTCTAGCTGAACGGTAATGCTGGCAAGGCCGCTATAGTCCAGCAGACTTCCTGTCGACAGTGCATTAAGCAAGGAATAATCATGACCATTCACGGTCAGGTTTAGTTTGGCGAGTCGCTCTGCCGTTGCATAACGAATATAAATGGCCGCTCTTCCGCCTTTTTCTCCGTTGATAGCTTGAAACTCACAATAAGAGCCCTCAATATCCAAACGATTAACGACACTTTCTCCTTGCTCGTTTGTTTCAACAACCGCTCCTCCGTCCACACGGCTGGCAGAGTAGGTTTTCTGATTTGTGTTAGGAGCCGGAGCATCCCCTACAGGCTTGACGCCTTCTTTGGTTTGAACGACGGTCTGGATCGTTCCATCTTCATTAAAATACAAATAATCAATACACATGCTTCTTAAATTGCCTTGGCCCGAAATTTCCTGATTGTGATAAAACAAATACCACTGCCCCTTAAACTCCGCCACAGAACCGTGAGTAGTCGAGCATCCAGTCGGCTCTAGAAAAATACCTCTATATGTCCATGGTCCAAGCGGATGCTTGCTGGTAGCATATCTCATGCGGTTGTTTCCATCTAAATTATCGGCGTAGGTCAGATAGTAGAGGTCTGCCCTTTTGAAAACCCAAGCCGCCTCATGAAAATCCTCCAGTCCTTCCATCTCGCGCATCTCGCCGTTAATGGACATCATATCGTCGTTCAGCTCGCCGCCCTCGCATCTGCTGCCCCCGCCATAATACATATAAGCACGTCCATCATCATCAACGAGCACGCATGGATCAATGAGTGCAAATCCGCCCAGTCCCGAGATATAACCTTGATCCTTAAAACCGCTTCCCGGTTTTTGACTCGTCGCCACACCGATTTTCCATGTATCATTCCAATTTGACCCGCTGGGATGCGGGTAATAGAAATAATAGGTTCCGTTCTTGTAGGCACAATCGGGCGCCCACATGAAGCCGCCTTCCGGCCTGCCCCATGCTACATCGTCTGAACGAAGAATTTCACCCTCATCCAACCAATTCACCATATCGGAAGAGGAGTACACATGGTATCGATCCATTAAATCACAGCCTCTTGCCGGATCCATATCATGTGAAGCATAAATATAAACCTTGCCGTCCTCCCAAACATGAGCAGAAGGGTCAGCCGTATATATTGTAGTTATTATCGGATTTTGAGATGTTAACTTCACAGGTCCACGTTCTACTGGAATACCTTCATTTTTTATCATGTTCATCTATTCCTCGCTCTCCAGCCTATATTTTATAAACTTAACCAAATGATTAGCTAACTCCAGCATAACTCGACTTACCTATACGTCACCATGAGACGATATTAAACAATCTAGTCGATTTGAATAGCATCTTCATATCCCACGTTCATAACATTTGTTTTAAAAGGCCAAATAAAAAAAGAGCACCATCAACGGTGCCCTCCAAAAAAATTAATAACTATATTCCGACACGGATCTTAAACAATCGTATACTTCCCGCGGCAGCGTATTCCCTTCAGCTTCAAAAGCAAGCCACACCGCTCCGACAACCGGTTCAATCTCGAGCTTAACTAATGATGCATCTGGAGCACAGCTTTTGACAGCTTGTTCGATATACGGGTGAATAAAACTTGCCTCTCCCCTAGTAAGTACGCTGCCAGCAAGGACAACATCGAACTTGTCCGCCTCCATCCTCAGACGTTGAATGACAGCCCGCGCCGACTTGCCCAGCTCCTCCCCCTGCACTCGCAAAATCGTTAATGCAACCTCATCTCCCTGTTCTGCTGCTTGAAACAGCAGCTTCACTGTTCTAAGCGGGGGTGTTTTATCGTGATTCAAATAATCATTGAACATGCTCTCCACACTGTCGTAGCCTTGGTCCTGCAGCAGAAGGTTCGTCAATATAGTCGGCCGCTCGCGCCCATCCCAAGCCCGGATAACCGAGCGGAAAACTTCAATGCCTAAATCGCTGCCACCGCCGAAATCTCCGAAAGCATAAGAGAAGCCTCCGCACTGATAAAACTCATTCCGAGAGTTAACGCCCGCGCTGTTCGTTCCGGCACCACAAATCAGTACAACGCCATACGGCTGATCCGTTCCCGCTCGAAGAGCTATCGCTGTATCGCAATTCACTTCATGATTTGCAAATCCCAGTTCTGCGATCATAGGTCTCAATATTTCATAATCCGCTTCCCTGTCAGCACCAGCCAATCCAAAATAAGCGAACTGAATGTCACTGTGGACTACATTAGCTTCGAGTAATGCCATCTCAACCGATTCGCGTATGTTGCGTTTGGCCGCCTCATAATCAACCTGATGATTGCCGTTCCCGCTATTCCCTTTTCCTACAATTCTGCCCGACTCATCTGTAATCAGCGTGTACGTCTTGCTGCCGCCGCCATCTACACCCAAGTAATATTTCAACGGATACACTCCCTTGATTTCATGTTTGTTATTGCCTCAAAGAAGTTGTCTCCCGAATAACCAGCTCAGGGCTCAATTGAACAGTGACATTTCTTTTGGCTGCACCGCTTATGCTCTTCAGCAGCAGTTCAACCCCCATCCTTCCAATTTGCGCGGCCGGCTGGCGCATCGTCGTCAGCTTCGGGTGAAACTCCGTGGCAAGAATCTGATCATCAAATCCAATGATCGAAATTTGCTGAGGTATCCGAATTCCTTCAATTATAAAAGCATTCATAGCGCCGAGCGCCATATTATCATCGGACGCAAATACCGCAGTCGGCAGTCTGCCAGCGTCCATCCAGCTTCGAGCAATTCGATAACCCGTAGATATTTCAAAATCTCCGCGCTCCACACAGAAGGGTGTTATGCCCGCTTCTTCCAATGCGGCATGGTATCCTCGTTCACGCTCTCGACTGCTCAGAAACAGCTCTGGACCACTAATATGCGCGATATCCCTATGCCCCAAATCGATTAAATGTTTGGTTGCTTCATATCCACCATAAAAGTTGTCTACGATGACAGAGGTTGCTGGCGAATTCATCTGCTGATTATCGAGCATGACAAATGGAATTCGGTTTCTCTTAAGCTCTAGTACGTACTCATCCTCACGTATGGGCGACAATAAGATGACGCCATCGACACGGCCTTCCTGAAACAATGATCGATGGATGTGATCATCCTCTTCTGTTGAAATCGATAATGCAAGAAAATAGCCGTTTTCCGCAAGCCGATCATTAACCTCCTTCACGACCGCATCGAGAAACGAGTCATGTAAAGTTGTTAACGCTAGTCCGATTATGCCTGTTTTTCCTCTTGCAAGACTCCTTGCAGACGCATTAGGGTGATAATCAAGCTCCTTCATAGCCTGAAGAACCCGCTCCCGGTTGCTCTTTCTGACACTTGGCAAATTGTTTAATACCCTTGATACCGTCACAATGGATAATCCTGATTTTTTGGCAACGTCCACAATGCTTACCTTCATAAGAACGCCTTCCTCAGACTAGTAGTAATCATGCTTTGTATAAAATGGAGGGGAGCAGCCTAAATCGCCCCTCCCCTTGACCCATTATTTATTCACTCTTGCCAAAAGATCCTTCAGCTTCTGTTCAATGACTGGCAGCACATCCTCAACCTTCTGCTTTCCGTTCTCTACACCAGAAAGTTCATTGATGAACAGCTCATTGATTTGAGAGTAATTGGAAATCAGATGATTGTACGATTCGAAGCCATATTTATAAGCACCTTCGAATACTTGCTTAATGCCTGCTGGATCGATGCCTTCAAAGTTGCTGTAATACTTTTCTGCAGCTGCTTGGTTGACCGGAGGATTGCCTCCGCTAAGCTCGATCGATTTCTCTTGAATTTCAGTTGTAACCAAGAACTTAATCCACTCCGCAGCTTCCTTCGGATGTTTCGAATCCTTAAGTACAAATAATGGATCCACGTAAAGCACGCTTCGTACATCGCCTTTTGGACTTACTGGAACCGCAGCAACACCTACTTTAAAGTTGAAATCTGCAGCGGCAGCAAGGCTCCATGAACCAACTACAGACATCGCGATTTTACCCGATAGGAACGGATCACCGAATTGCCCGGATACGGATTGGGAGAATGCTGGCGTTGGCGACACTTTTAAATCATGAATGAGACCATAAAGTGTTTTGTAGGCATCAATTACATCAGGCTTAGTCAGATTGATCTCTGTAGGTTTGCCGCCATTTGTCCATGTATCATCGGAATAAACATTCGCACCGAAGTATTGAGGACGCTGGTCGCGCTCACCAAATCCAAAGTCGACGCCATATTGAGCTTCCTCCAAATTTTCAGAGTCTACGGTCAGCTTCTTCGCATATTCGACCATTTTGTCGAATGTCCAGCTTTTATCCTCGTAATCAGTTGGAGGGTATGGAAGTCCCGCTTTATCAAAAAGATCCTTGTTGTACAGCATGACGGTCACGTAGCTATTTAACGGAATACCATAGGTTTTACCGTCAACCTTGTAGATGTTCATTACATCTTCCGGAATATTGTAGTCCGCTGCTTTGAAGTCTTCAAAATAAGGGGTCATATCCATCAGCATATCTTTGTTGTAATATTCCATAAAACCGCCATAGCCCCAGTGAGAGGTTACGTCCGGCGCATTTTTCGCAGCAATGGACGATTGCAGCTTAGAATCAAACTGTTCATAAGGTGCTTTAGTCACTTTTACTTTGATGTTCGGATGTTTCGCTTCAAACTCTGGAATCAGCTTCTCTACAAACGTTCTGTCCGGCGAGTCAATCGTATAATGCGTGATCGTTACCTGTTTTTCTTTACCGGAACCCTCGTTTCCGCCGTTTGAGCAAGCGGTTGCAAACATCGATAATGCGAGAATAGCGGTAATGGATAACCATTTCTTGTTCTTCATTCTAATTTCCCCCTAGGTTTTATTAGATTTCATACAAGCAAGCTAAAACGCTTAAAAATCTATTTAATGCCTGTAAGTACGATTCCCTCAACGAATCTCTTCTGTGCTACCGCAAACAACACGATAATTGGCAGTACGGAAAGAATCGAAGCGGCCATCAGTAAATTCCAAGGCGCTAAACGAAACTTCGATGACAGCATAGCGGCCATCCCTACTGGAAGCGTGAAGTTCTCCTGCGAGTCTAAGTAAAGTACAGGGGTGAGCAGGTCATTCCAACTCCAAATGAATGAAAATATAGCAACCGTAGCGAGCGCTGGTCCTGCTAAAGGCAGCGTAATATTCCAGTACAGTCTGAACTCACTGCAGCCGTCAATCCGGCCGGCGTTATAAAGCTCGTCAGGCAGCGTAGAGAAAAATTGACGCAATAAAAAAATCATATAAGCTGACCCAAAGAAAGCGGGCAGAATAAGCGGCAGTAACGAATCATGCAGTCCAAGATTCATAAATAATAGGAACTGCGGAATCATGATCGCTGGATAAGGAAGCATCAATGTGCTGAGCACTAGCATGAACATAAGCCCGCTGCCTTTTCCCTTATATCTAGCAAATCCAAAGGCAACGAATGATGAAGAAAGCACCGTTCCAATAACTGTGAATATGCCAACAATCAAGCTGTTCTTATATTGCTGTCCGAATTTAATTTCGGTATTGGTAAACAATTCACGGAAATTTTCCCACGCAAACACTTTTGGAATAATTGTTGGGGGAAACATAAGCATTTCTTTCGTCGTCTTCAGGGATGTCGAGAGCATAAACCAAACCGGTGACAGCATCGTAATTGTTACCGCTAATAAAATAAGAAATCCGACAATTTGCGAAAGCTTTAGCTTTCTTTTGACAATAATCCGCTTTGAGCTCGCGTCATGGGTCACTTCACTCATTTACTGCCCCCTCCTTCGTAGTAAACGTAACGTTTCGACGTCCTCATGATAAAGTAGGTGACAACGAGTACTGCAACGAGAAGGATCCAGGCCATGGTAGACGCGTATCCGTAGCGGAAATTTTTGAACGCATTGATGTAAATGTTGTACACGTAAAACCATGTAGAGTAGTTCGGTCCACCACGCGTGATGGTATAGGCCTGTGTAAACACTTGGAAGGATTCAATGACACCGATGATAAGCTGGAACAGAAAAACGGGCGAAATCATTGGAAAGGTTACGTTCCAAAATGTTTTCCACCGGCCAGCACCGTCGAGCCTTGCTGCCTCCAGCAGATGAGCCGGCACACCTTGGAGCCCTGCTAGGAAAATAAGCATACCTGCGCCGAGTCCCCAGAACGACATAATGATGAGCGCCCACAAAGCATAATTCTCATCCAGGAACCAGTGAATGGGGTCAATTCCGAAAAAAGATAATCCATAGTTGAACAATCCCGCCTGTGGATTAAACACCCAAAACCATAACAAGGCCATGGATACGCCTGAAATCATACTTGGAAAATACATCGCTGTTCGGAAAAAACCGTTAAAAGGAATTTTCTGATTAATCAAGATTGCAAACATAAGTGATAAAAACAACGTAATAGGAACACTAATAAGCGTGTACTTGAGCGTAACCATTATCGAATTATAAAACTGTTCATCCTGAAAGAGCTCTTTGAAATTGTTTAATCCCACGAAAACAGGCGGGTTAATAATATCGTAGTCTGTGAAGCTGTAGTACAATGATGCGCCTACTGGATATAAAGCAAATATGAGAAAACCAATAATCCATGGCGAAATAAATAAATAAAAGTGTTTGTTTTCCCGTCTCTGAAATTTGCTGTTCTTCAGTAAAACCGCCCCCTTCCATTTGGTTTCCTATTCCTTTTGGCCTTAAAAGAAGCAAATTTAAAAAACTCTTAATCGCTCTCTTGTATGTCCCCTTTTTTCCACCATTACTTTGCTTCTGCATTTCTTCGAAATCGCTTTTCAAATCACCTCTTTTTCTCTCTGTTATTGCTTTTCATTCACGAAAGTTAAACCGCTTTAATATTCAACATGAGTTTATACCGACATTCAAAATATGTCAATTAATATTTTTTTTGTTTATTATGGATTATAAATTCCCTTGACTTAGTACAAAAACGTACGGTTTCTGTTATTGTCTTTACTTGTCTCTTATAAGTATCAAACGTAAATTTTGTCGTATATTTTGTTTAAACGTTTAAACTTTATTATGTGAAAGCGCTATTCAATTATCGGGTTTTATTTTAATATAGACAGAAGTTATTTAAAAACTCGTGCTTAAATGAGATAATAAATATGAATGCGACTGTTTATCATAATACACGGCAACTCCATATCGAGGGCTTAATATCATAGAAGAAAAGAGATGAAGTGGGATGAATAAGGAAATTAAAATCTTGGCTATTTCGGGGAGTCTTCGTCAAAACTCCTCAAATACATCGCTAATGAAGGCTGTCATCGGATTAGCCCCCGCAAACATGGAATTTACTATCTATGGCGGGTTAGGCGACCTTCCGCATTTCAACCCTGACATGGATATAGATGAAGGACCGGTGCCTGTCAGAGAGCTGAGAGCACTTCTTGAGGAAACGGATGGCGTGCTTATATGTACACCCGAATATGGAAACGGTGTGCCTGGCGTTTTAAAAAACGCGTTGGACTGGCTTGTATCCACAACGGCGTTTATGAATAAACCTACAGCGGTAATTAGTGCCTCACCTACTCCAATGGGCGGGGACAAAGCTCATGCTTCACTTTTGCTTACCCTTAAAATGATTAATGCTGATATTGTTGAGGGCGGGACATTAATTATTCCGCATATTACTTTGAAGCTAAATAAAGAAGGCATGATTACCGATTCCCAATTAAAGCAGGAGTTAATAACCGCGCTTCAATCACTTGAGCAGGCTTGCTACTAGAATTAATAGCGACTCAGCCAAGATAAAAAGAAAAAGCCAGCGCAATCACTATAGAAATAGTAATTGCGCTGGCTCTTTTGCTAGTTATTCTTAAACTTAACGCCCTCTTGGCGCTCCCGTCGATTTCCTCACCATTAACTCCGGATCAAACTCCATAATCGTATTTCTTTTTGGAGAATCCTTGATTAGCTTCAGCAAAATATCAACACCCTGCCGCCCAATTTTTTCAAATGGCAAACGGATGGTTGTCAGCGCAGGATGGAATTCTTCCGCATAGATCTGATCATCGAAACCTACGACGGATACATCTTGAGGAATGCGAACCCCTTCGTTTTTGAACGCGTCCATTACGCCTAAGGCCATAAAGTCATCTGCTGCGAATACCGCCGTAGGCAGCTTGCCTGCATCGATCCAGCGCTTGGCAATGGCGTAGCCTGAAGGAATATCAAACGATCCTTGCTCCACTTCAAAAGGCTGCAAACCTGCTTCTTCGAGCGCGAACAGAAACCCTCTCTCACGCTCACGGCTGCTCAGAAACGGATCTGGCCCGCTAATATGAGCGATTTCGGTATGTCCAAGGTCGATGAGATGTTTGGTTGCATCATATCCGCCTTTGAAATTATTAACAATAACAGAAGGAACCGTCGGATTGCGCTGCTGGTTATCAAGGATGACAAAAGGAATTTTCCGCTTCTTCAGCTCCATCACATATATATCTGCATTAATTGGCGAGAGCAAAATAACTCCATCTACACGGTCCTCTTGAAACATCGAACGATCGAATGAATCCTCGTCCCCCTGCGAGATGGAGAGTGCCAGAAAATAACCCTGCTCTGCCAAGCTATCATTAATTTCTTTGACTACAGCGTCAAGAACAGTATCATGCAATGTCGTCAAAGTTAGACCAATAATACCGGTTTTGCCGCTTGCAAGACTGCGGGCTGAGGCGTTCGGATGATAGTCCAGGTCCTTCATCGCCTGCAACACTTTTTCTTTATTTTTCTGGCGCACGGATGTCGACTTATTAAGAACTCGGGATACCGTTACAACCGACAATCCTGACTTCTTGGCAACATCGAATATACTAACCTTCATTGATGAACCGCTCCTGTTAAACGCAATTTACATAAACATACCACATTTACCACTAGATTTCACATAAGTTGAGACTTTATTAGAGTAAATTTATGTTTTATTCCATTGACAGGTCTATATTCTGGTTATGACCGTAAAAGGCACCTCGCATCCCTGCTCAATTGTGGATCGGTATATAAAAGATTTGCATTAATTGAATAGAAAAAAAGAACCGTCACGTGGAAGGACAGTCCTTTTGTAAAATCTATTTTGCTCCGACTATGAATGGTTTAATTGGTGAAGCAAACCGTTTAACATTTCGTCTGTAAACGCCCCTTGGCTGAAGGACACCAAGCTGCGAAGAGGCATAAACTTCATCATCGCGGCCATCATGTCTGCCATTTCGTTATCCTCAGACATCAAGATTCCCATTCCTGCTTGAACCTGCTGCATAATGCTTTGCACGATTGGACCCTTCTCCGTATCGCTTATTAAGTCACCGAGAAGGCTATTGCGATGATACACAACTTTCAGAGGGACAGTGGATTGAACGCGCAGCGTCTCGCCTAGGACTATATCCTCCGATGAACGCCCAATAAGAACAGCAAAGTCTCCGCTCTCGACATGCCAGTCTTTTAGAGCGACATTGTAATAAGCGAAAGATCGTTTATCCAGCGTAAACGTTATCTTCTTTTGCTCTCCAGGCTGCAGCTCCACCTTGGCAAATCCTTTCAGCTCTTTCTCCGGCCGGATCACGGTGCTCTCGACATCTTGAACGTACAGCTGAACGATTTCTTTGCCGGTGCGTGTTCCTGTGTTCTTAACCGTGACGTGAACGCTTACCGTTTCCGTATCATTTATTTCCTTGCTGTCTATCAACAAGTTTGTGTACTCGAATGTAGTATAGCTCAGACCATGCCCAAACGGGAACATCGGCTTAACGCTCTTCGAGTCATAGTAGCGATATCCGACAAAAATGCCTTCCCGATATTCCGCATAATCTGCCTCGCCTGGATAAAATAGAAATGAAGGATTGTCGCTTAGCTTAGCAGGAAATGTCTCTGCCAGCTTCCCGGATGGATTCGCTTCTCCGAACAGCAGATCAGCAATAGCACCACCAACCGCTTGCCCCCCTAAGTAAGCCTCCAAAATGGCTCCCACCTCGTCAGCCCAAGGCATCTCGATAGCCGAACCATTCATAAGGACAACAACGACGTTGCTTTGCACGCTCGCTACAGCCTTAATCAATTGATTCTGATTACCCGGCATATTTAGATGTTTTCTATCGTACCCCTCAGATTCATAACGGTCGGGAAGACCCGCAAATACAACGGCCACATCGGCCTCGCTAGCGGCCTTCTTCGCTTCTTCCACTAGTGCATCATCAATATTATCGTTATCTAGCGAGTAACCCTCAGCATAAACAATGAATGACGAGTCTCCAGCCAGCTGCTTCATTTCCTGCAGTGGATTATCGAGCGCAGTCGGCACGATATGCGAGCTGCCGCCGCCTTGAAACCTAGGTTTTTGAGCGAATGCGCCAATGACCGCCACTTTTTTTCCTTTGCTAAGCGGCAGCAGCTGTTGTTCATTTTTCAAAAGCACCATACATTCACTAGCAACCGTGCGAGCTAGCTGATGATGCTCTCCCACATTGTAGGAGGCGTTCTCTTTTTTCTGATCAACACTCATAAATATAATCCGAAGCAGTCTTGCAACAGCTTGATCGAGCAATTCCACGGATAGCTTGCCGCTTTGAACGGCCTCTATTATTTTTTTGTCGCCACTGCCATTGCTGGAAGGCATTTCTAGCTCAAGCCCCGCTGCAAGAGCATCTACTCGCTCATCTACCGCACCCCAGTCGGAGACAACAAAACCTTCATGGCCCCATTCTTCCTTTAAAATATCCGTTAACAAAAATTCGTTTTCCGAAGCATACGTTCCGTTTACTTTGTTGTAGGCGCTCATGACCGTCCATGGCTTCCCTTTTTTCACCGCACCCTCGAAGCTTGCCAAATAAATTTCACGCATCGTCCGCTCGTCAACAATCGCATCGACTGACATTCGGCGATGTTCTTGATTGTTGAGTGCAAAATGCTTGAGTGAAGTGCCCACACCTTGGCTTTGTACCCCTTGAATATGGCTTGCCGCCATTTCCGAGGATAGGAACGGATCTTCAGAAAAGTATTCAAAATTCCGTCCGCATAGCGGCGTCCGCTTGATGTTGGCGCCTGGCCCAAGTAAAACAGCCACATCCTCCGCTTGGCATTCCTCGCCAAGAGCCACGCCTACCTTTCCAACTAATTCACGGTCCCAAGAGCCGGCAAGCCCCGCCGCTGATGGAAAGCAGGTAGCAGGAACGCTATCAAAAATACCTACATGGTCAGAAGAACCTTTTTGCTTACGCAGCCCATGAGGTCCATCCGTTACCATTACAGAAGGAATATGAAGTCGTTCAACACCCTTTAAATGCCAGAAATCGAGCCCCGAGCACATACCTGCTTTTTCTTCTAAAGTCATTTGGTCAATAAGCGCTTGAATATCAATTTTCATTTAAAATCCTCCTCTATTATGATTCTCATTACACCTATGTTTAGACGCCTTAAGCTCTGAATACAGCATTAGGATTCTCATGCCTAGCCGTACTAAAGAGAATGCTGCCCGCGATAAATAGGACAATAAATGCAGGATGCTCGCCGAAGTTTTCAAAAAACTGTCCAAACAAGGAGTGTTCCTCGTTATATAGCGCTTTGGACAAGCTCAAATCAGCAAAACTAAAAACGATCATGACTGCGACCCACAAGAGCACAAATCCCCAAATAAAGAGACGCATTCCTTTCGATGTCATATCCATACTCCTTTTCGAAAAATGCACATTACAGCAAACGCTTACATTTATACAAAAAAGATAGAAGCTACGAATGAACCATTACTTCCAGCATGGTCATCCTCATTTTCAAATCCCCCTCATCTCCATGGTTTCATTCCTATACGTTGATTATAAAATGCCAATTCCACAAAATATGGTATAAATTTCAGAAAAATAGTATTTTAATGAGGTGTCATGAAAACAGAAAAAAAGAGCTCCTTTAAAAGGGCTCCTTGGATGCCAAAATAGCGATTATACTTTTCGTACCGTTTGAAGCTGCAATAGTCTCCGAAATTTAATATAAGAAACGACTCGCCATGGAATGACGTAGAAGAACGCTAAAATCATAAACAAGGCAGCCAGCGTTTGAGGTTCGATTGTGGACATGTAATGGTGAAGCTCGAAACGAATGGCAATGACAACGAGAAAAGCGACGATGAATCCCCAGTTCTTCTTAGCGTATATAAGATGATCATCACGAATTTCATAGTTTGTAGTCCATATTAGAGGAATCGAGAGGATAATACCTATAGCCGCAGCAATCAAAAATTCGTAAAACGGCGCATGGACATTGGAATTAAATATCAATAGTAGACCCGGCAGCATAAATAGAA
This sequence comes from Paenibacillus sp. FSL K6-3182, assembly GCF_037976325.1. Lineage (NCBI taxonomy): Bacteria > Bacillati > Bacillota > Bacilli > Caryophanales > Paenibacillaceae > Paenibacillus > Paenibacillus sp. FSL K6-3182. Next base: position 350,069 of record NZ_CP150265.1, on the reverse strand, counting down.
TAGGGTACAACAGCCTTTTGCCGTCTCCTCGAATGGGGCGGTAAAAGCTCCTTGTTCGTCTCCACAGCACGAGAGCAGCAATTGCAATGACAAACACATAAAATGAACGATCCATTTCAACACCGCTTTCTACAAATTAAATATTGAATTTCCATAATTTATATTATACCTACTCGAATGAAATACCTGCAATACGATTCCTTTGGATATAAAGGGACCACTATGTGAAGTATATGCTGCATGCCTATTTTCCGTCAATTATATATATTTAATATATACAATTACTGTATGCAATACTCATGATTTGGCTATGTAAAAGGGACTACTGTCTATCTCTTTTGTGCTATTATACTTTAGGTCTCGAGTTGTCTTCTGTTGGAACCTTTGTCGAAACGATTGTATTAAACATAAATATATTTAATATATAGTTTAGGTACTGCCGTATGCGCATTAGCGAAGCCGCCTAAGAAGGAGGGAATGGAAAAGGCGCTATGACGATGGTATTACCCAATCAGATGAGACGAGGTGTAAGATCGTGATTCGAAAACTTACTGTCACATGTCTGGCTATCGTATGTACGCTGTCTTTAACGCTTGGCGCTTCAGCACCAGCTGCAGCAACTGCGGAATCCAAATCCGGCAAAAGCTCTATTAGCTGGCCAAACAAGCAAGCGCTTCCATCCTTTGCAACCCCCAAAAAACTAGATGTAGCTGATATTTATGATGCGCCAGGGGACATTAAGCTTCTGCTTGCAACGCTGCAGGGTATCGTTAACCGTGAGGAGCCTCGCATCTATCTGCTGGAAAACCAAGAAGAAGGCAAACTGACCTGGCTAAAAGATTTGAAGGTTCCCTACAATGTGCATGCAGATTACTGGGATATCGTCAAAAAATATAAAAAAGAAGTAAAAGGCATCATTGTTTACGATCCGAAGGTTGCTGATACTATCAATGTAGCGACTACTCTTGCTGGGTTAAAAGATGCCGTTGTCGCTAGCCCTGCTCTCGCCGCGCAGTTGAAAGCAGCACCATTTAATCTAAAAGTGCTCGATGATCTACAAGGCAAATTCAAAGACCGTTTGGATGCTTACACATGGCAATATGAGAATCTATGGGCCAAATCGACACATCGGATGTTAGTCGGATTAAGCCCTGACACATCCGTAAGAATACCTCCCGGACTCCCTGAATCGTTTAAGACCATTGCAGAAGACACCACGCAGGAGCGCGATGGCAAAAATAAAAATACGTATGAGCTGGATTTGACGAGCAATTTGGGCAAAGAATCCGTATTTCTTCGCTTCGAGGACGCTTTCCCTCAGGATGGCTGGGGATCCGCCGTTCATGAAGTAACCGTGAAGGCAGACGGGCAAACAATCGCACAGTTCATTCCAGGTACGCCTGAGGAAGAGGCGTTTCTGTACGACCGTCAAAGCTCTCAAGTATCGACAGGTCAAGGCGGACACCGATTCGCAGACAATGGCCGATACTTTGTCTATAAGTTTACGCCGCCTGCAGGTACAAAGCAGTTAACTGCCTCCGTCCTTATGTGGAATCAATTTAAGGTATCGGCAGGCAATATCCAGCCGCCAACCTCAGATCAGAAGGAGCCTTACGGCTACCTCCGTGATTATGCAGTTGCGAATAAAGCGATGGTGTTCTGGCTTGATTCCAACGTGCCGGAACAGAAAGCACTTTTCGAAAAAATCTTATCAGGCGTCAAGCCAGGCACCCCTTACTTAGGCTGGTTCAATAATGACGTTGAAGGCGAATTCAGCTCCGTAGAAATTACATCCAATTACAGTGTCTACGTGCTTGCGGCCGACTGGTTCAGCAACTTAACGGTTTTCTCGGGTACAAAGGCAAAGGCAGTCAAAGCCAAAACGCCTAAGGCACCTAAGCTTGCAAATAAAATTTACGTCACGTATACCTTCAGCGAGGGCGACAACTTCCAGTACAACCAGCATAGAATGCGTATCCTATGGGATGATCCTGCTCGCGGAAAAGTACCGATCAACTGGACATCAAGCCCGCTTCTTTATGACGGCGCACCCGCTATTTTGAACTATTTTCAAAAGACAGCAACAGAGAATGACCTCATCATTGCTGGTCCTTCTGGGTCAGGATACTTCTACCCGGAAGCATGGCCGGAAGCCACATTCTCTGATTTCCTTAAGCAGTCTTATACGTATATGAAGCAAACAGGAATGACCGTTCCATATGTGCTGAATCGTGTGAACAGCGAGAATGTTCCGCTCAGCGCATCAAAGGCAGCTGCCTATGAGAAGTTTTACAAGGCAAAAGGACTATTCCTAAGCTGGGAAGATCATTATGGTGTCGAAATTATAAACGGTACACTGCCGGTATCCACGATTCAAGGCATAAGTACCGCACAAGACGGGAAAAACATTTTGGCAGCAGCCAAAGCAAAATGGGATGGCAAATCACCATTATTCGTATCACTCGGGCTGCTCGCATGGAGCATGACACCTTCTGATGTTGTGGCGATAACAGAATCGCTCGGACCTGAATATCAAGCTGTACGGGCTGACCACTACTTCTCACTTATCCGCGATTATAATAAACTGCCGGCCAAATCGCAGTTAGCGGAGGACGAAAACGAGGATTAGATTTAAAATATACGTGGCTTTTGTTAAAAGTGGAACCAAAAAAAACTCTGACCATAAGGTCAGAGTTTTTAATTCTATTTCATTCATATTAGTTCAAGAAAAATTGAATCGTACGATCCGATGAACCAGGCAAATGCTCATGCCCAAAGTCCGGATAGATGACTAACTGCTTAGGAGCAGTTATTTTGTTATAAGCTGCAAACTGTGTGGAAGGCGGACAAATGGTATCCATGAGGCCAACAAACATCAATACTTCGCCGCGAATGCGGTTTGCAAGAAATTGAAGATCGATATAACCCAGCTTCTCAAAAATTTCATCCTCGCGCTCATGCAGCGGATCAAAATAACGGAAGAAGGTGCGAAGCTCCTGATACGCGTCCTTCGCCAAATCCATCTCCCACGTGCGTTTATAATCGCAAAGGAATGGGAACACAGGAGCAAGCTTCTTTACTCTCGGTTCAAGCGCCGCACAAGCAATCGTAAGCGCTCCGCCCTGCGAACCGCCAGCTGCATAAACACGTTCTGGATCAACCTCAGGCAAGTCCAGTGCGATGCCCGCCAATTGTGCAGTATCCAAATAGATATGACGGAACAACAGATTGTCCGGATGGTCATCTAATCCCCGAATAATATGACCCTGATGTGTATTTCCCTTCACATTGCCGGAATCCTCAGACTCCCCGCCTTGACCACGGCAATCCATAGCTAGAACGGAGAAGCCTAATGCGGCATAAGCCAGCTTGTCACTCCAATCGCCTGCATTTCCCGTATAGCCATGGAATAATACGACTGCCGGATGCGGCTCTGCAATATGTTTTGGCCGAACATATTTTGCATGGATACGAGCCCCGCGAACGCCCGTAAAGTAGAGATCGAAGCATTCCGCGTTCGGAGTCTGAAATGAGCTTGGTACGAGCTTAATTTGTGGATCTACAGCACGCATCTCAGCGATCGCACGATCCCAATAAGCATCAAAATCAGCAGGACGAGGATTAATTCCTTGGTACTCTTTTAACTTCTCAAGCGGCATGTCAACTAACGGCATTTACACTCATTCCTCTCAAATATAATCGATTTATTAAAGTAGGCGTTTAGCGTATGGTAGCATACGAATGACACCTGCAACAACAAAAAAAATAACGAAAGTAAAAGCTGATACTGCATTTATTCGGTTATGATTACAACACAAAAAAGCGACCTCGAAAGGCCGCCTGCGTAAGCTTTGATTAAAGCAATATCTTTATTCTCACTCTGTAATTAATTCATAAGCGGAAATTCCTTTGATCCGCCGCGACACAAGAATAGAAACAACGTAAGACAACATAACAATTCCGAAACAAAGCGCAATAACAAGAGGCAATTTAATAATGAACTGAACGTTGTGAATTCCCGCTCCAGAGAGCAGCAAGGTCAGCATGGAATTGGTATACAGGCTGCCCAGTACGCCACCAATAACAACCCCTATAATGACAATTGGCACAAAGCTTAGCATGATTTGCGTCATTAGCTGGCTCGTCGTATATCCTGTTGCTTTAAATATTCCGAGCTCCCTCTTGCGCTTGAGAATCATCGTTTTAATAACAAGATAAAGAATGAGAACGACCACCAATATAGTAATCGCGAGAACAAGCGCCATAACAGCAAACACCGCGGAAATATAGACGCTGCTTTGGCTGTTTATCGTCTCATCTACATCAACAAATTCCTCTACTGAGCTTCCGTATTGTACTTTACTATTTTTGATAAAGCTCGCATTATCGATACCATTTAAGTAAACGTTGAGCATCTTGCCCGTATAATCTGGAATGAGGTGCCGAACACCTTCCAAAGTGACAGATGATATTTGCCCCATATTGCTAATAGACTGACTCAGACCGGTAATTAAAAAAGAATGACTGGCTTCCCCTATATCTACTTTGACCGTATCGCCAATTTTTTTTTCAAGCAGCTGCGATACTGCCCACGAAACGACAATTTCATTATCATATTGCGGATATCGTCCCTCATACACCATTTGGTTTTCCAACCCGCTGTAATCATCCGAAATCGTCATAGCAAACGGTTTATCGTCAACTTTCGCTATTAAATAGTCCAGCAATACCGTTTTTTCAACACCATCCATTTGCTTAATGGATTCAAACAGCGCCTCACTATCTACGTCCTCTTTAGCCTGAACATTGACATTCGAGGTTTCTGCACCAACGAGGTGAATAAAGGCTGTTTTATCTGTTGCTATATTGTAATAAAGAACGATAGCAAAAACAGAGGCAAAGGTAACGGCGGCAACGATAAAAGTGATCATAATGTTCTGCCTGATGTTCATCACGATGGTTTTGCAAGCAAGCACAAAGCTTAATCCACCCTTGGCTTGATCTAGGGGGAAGCGATTTTTCTTAAAGTTATGTGTCACAATGCCTCCCCGCAGCGCCGCTATTGGATGCAGCTTTCTAATACGAATTGAAGCGAGAAGGGTTACGGTTACGACCAGAACAACTACAATTAGAATACTGGCTAAATTAATTACAGCATTAAAGCTTTGATTCCATAGCAGTCCAGACAGCGTAGAAATAATGCCTCCGAATACAGGCATAACGGTGTAAGTGACCGCCACCCCCATAATACTTGCCAATAAGGTAATGATCATAAACTGCATCATAATAGATAAAATAATTTGCTGGCTCGTATAGCCCACTGCTTTCAGAACACCAATATTAACAAGGCCATCCTCAATACTATTAGTGACACGGAACTTAATAACAAGCAATGACACCACAACAATAACCGCTGCAAAAGCAACCATAATCATAGCGACCAGATTGATCGTCATCGTACTTATGCCCTTCATCGTCATGACGTCTAATGAAGAATAAAAAGAGCTAGCCTCATTATGGGAAAAGGGAAATTGCTCTTCGTAATCTTTAAGCAGTTGGATCGACTGCTCGCTGTTTTTCAACTTGGCAGATATGAAGGTGCCTTCCTCTTTGGGGCTGAGCTGGCCGAGCAGCTGCTCATATTCCGTATCCGGCAAAAAATATTTCATCAACGTTATGTTGGTGGTGCCAAGCATCGTTGTCTCAAAAAAACCTGCAATCCGGTAACGATATTCCTTGTCCTGATAGGTAAAGACGAAGCTGTCAGCCAGCTTATACCCGCCGCTTACTTTAAAGCTGTAAGGGAGGTATATATCCGGCTCAGAGCTCAAGGCTATCTGCTCAATTAGTTTTAATGGTGCAATCGTGCGAGCAGTATCCGCATTAAGGATAACAGCGGCATGGCTCATGTCACTATCCCCATAACGAAATTTGGCTGAACTCATCAACACCATGTTTTCGAGCTCAAACTCACTCACATCAGAATAGTTTTTCAAAAAGTCGCCCTTGGCATTCGTATAGCTTGCACTGTCCATAATGATGTTCAAGTGGGGATCATGTAGTTCCGCCACCTTATCATCAAAAAACGTATTAATTTTGAAAATAACCGTCATTCCCACATTAAGCAGCAGCGCTGCGATAAATATCAAAATAAAAAGGGAAAATGCCGCGCTTTTGCCTTTTCTGATGTTGGCCCAGGCTAGGTTGACGATGTTCATCTCACCACCCCATTTCAGCCAAAAATGCTTTTAGCTGCTCATGCCGTTTATGGTTATTTTCCACATGGAACGGACTAAGCTGCAAATCCCCAAAAATAACGCCATCACGCAGGTAAAGTATTCTATTCCCTCTTAATGCGGTTTTCATATCATGTGTAACCATAACAATGCTTTGTCCGCTCTTATTAACCTCCGTCATGACATCCAACACACTGTCGCTAGCAGCGGAATTAAGCGCGCCGGTTGGTTCATCTGCAAACACAATTTTGGGATCATTGATCAACGCGCGCACGATGCCAGCACGCTGCGCCTCTCCTCCGGAGAGCTGCTCCGGAAATTTGCCCCATGAGGTTTCATTTAATCCCACTTGGGCAAGCAGTTTTTTTGCTTTGGCTACGATAGCCCGCTTGTTTTTGCTAACGAGCAGACCGCTTGCCAGCGCATTATCCAGCACGCTCATATTGTCGAGCAAATAAACCTTTTGGAATACAAAGCCGCAATTGTTCCTTCGGAAAATCGCCAGCTGATCGTTATTTAGCTTCGAAATCTTTTTCTCCTCAAAATAAATTTCGCCTAATGTCGGTTTATCCATTCCAGAAAGCGCATAAAGCAGGGTCGATTTGCCCGATCCTGAGCTTCCCATAATAACGGTAAAGTCACCCTCCATTAAACTAATGTCGAGGTTTTTTAGCACATGCTGCTGATTTCCCCCGCTTGAGAACGTTTTGCACAATTTTTCGGTTCTTAACATTTGGCTTGGCATAAATTAAATCTCCTTTATACTGCAGTTGTATGATAGCTTCGCTCTAGCCCTAAGCAAAAAAGACTGTAATGTAGCTTACAGTCCTATCATACAAAACCAATTCTTAGTTAAGCTTTGTTCAATCCTTAGCCAATTCTTAATTCTTTAAGCTAACTTAATTTTTAACGTCACGCTAAAACCATCTTCACGGTTATGGCATGTTATATCGCCCTGCATGCTTTGCATCAAGTACTCGGATATGTATAGCCCAAGGCCTGAGCCACTGTGTCCCTCTGCATTATTTCCTCGATAAAATTTATTGAACAAGAGCGGCAACTCGTCCGGATGAATACCTTTTCCATAATCCATAATGCTTATTTCTAAATAGGTGTGTTTTATTGCGGATAAAATGGTAACTGAGGTGCCCGCATACTTATAAGAATTGCTCAAAATATTATCAAATACCTGCTGTAAACGCGATACATCCGTTAAGATTAGACATGCAGGAACAGGCGCAAAGCTGATTTGATCATCATAATTCACGTTAGCGATAATACCGTTTAAAACGCTGCTTTCTTCCTCCGTCACCGTTACTTTCAACTCATTAAGCTCCTCTAAAGTCGCCGTAAACATATCACTCACCAATAGGTTAATCTGCTCTGCCTTTGAATAAATCGTCGTTAATTGCTTCGTTACTTTCTCATCGTCAGCTCGAAGCAGCATCAATTCGCTCACCGCTTTAATCGAGGCGACTGGTGTCTTAATGTCATGGCTTAAGCTGGCTACAAGCTCCTTCTTGCTGCGGTTTGCCTCATATTCACTTTGCCTGGCTAGAGCCAGTTCCTCGCGCATAATGTCGAAGCTTTCTGTAAAAGCGCCAAACGGGTTGTTTTGACCCATTTTCAAAGGAATATCCAGATTCCCTCTCGCCACGTTAACTGCAAAGCTTTGCAGCTTATGAAATGGTTTAAAAACCTTATAATTTAAAAATAAAACATAGATGATACTTAGCAGCGCAAACATAGTAAAAGTGATAAAGAGCACGATAATAAGCTGCCGTTTCATTTGCTGAATTACTTTTTTATCATCGTTTAGCACAATAAGCTTGCCAACTAAAGTACCCTCTACCACGACATCTGTTATCGTATCTCTGTTTTTAATTGCATCATTAATGGTAGGAGATTGCCCCTCGAATGTTTGAAAGCGTACTTGGCCATTAGTATCGATAACGCTGAATGACTGCTTTATCGTGCTGAAATTCGCTTGATCGATTTGACCCCAGTGGCTCTCAAGCTTTTTTAACACCTCATTTATAGCTACCATATCCACTTCGGTATCCGTCTTGCTATTCATAACGAGCCAAGAAGCTGCACTGCCTGTTGCAAATACAAAGAGGATAGTGATGAACAGCCACTTTATTCTCATAACTTGTGATCTTCCAGGACGTATCCCGTCCCCCATACCGTTTTAATATATTGCGGCTGGTTGGGATTCGGTTCGACTTTCTCGCGCAAGTGCCGAATATGTACATTAAGAGTTCCATCTCCGGCAAAGGAGTCACCCCACACCTTGTTAAACAGCTCTTCTTTTGAAATGACTCTGTTTTTATTTTTCGCCAAGTAACAGAGCAATTTATATTCCATCGTTTTGAGCTTCATATCTACACCGTTCACACGAACGCGGCAAAGATTGCAATCAATTTTCACTTCTCCAAACTCCAGCATTTCGGTTGGGCTTTGATTCCCGTATCTTTTGAGAACAGCCTTCACTTTCGCAAGCAGCACACTCAGCGTATAAGGCTTCTGGATATAATCGTCGCCGCCTATGTTAAGGGCTATAAGAATATCGTCATCACTGGACCGAGCGCTAATAAACAGAATCGGAATTTGTGTCGTTTGTCTGAGCTTCTTGCACAAATCAAACCCGGAAGTATGACCAAGATTAATATCGAGCAGGATAAGCGACGCTTCATTTTCCCGTAAAAAGAGCTCACATTCCTCCGCACTTGTCACGTATGCTGATTTGACCTCAAACATATTAAAATATTCACTCGTCGTTTCTGCAAGAACCGTCTCGTCATCCACAATTAAGCAATCATAGTTCATATGCGTTCTCCATTAGTTGATAGAATAGTAAACATCAGTCACTTCCATAATATACTATGAAAAAGGAAGTTTAAACGTAAATAAACCAAAAACACCCTATCGCGCAGCACGCAAGCGGCTCCTCGTTAGGGTGTTTTAATGTTCGTTGATCATAATATTACTGATATTCACGTTGTATAATCGATACATTTTCCTTGTGGCAATATTCCGTAAAGGTGGATAAGAAGGCATGCTCACGGTAGAGCGCAGCAAGAGCAGTCTCGTTATTTGCCACAACTGCCTCACAAAGGCGGTTTAGGTAATCCGATGCCATGGCCACGCGTCTCTTCATCTCTGACGAGTCGGCTGTCGCTTTTCCGTGACCCGGTATAAGCAAGTGAACGGAATGCGTTGCAAAAATATGGCCAGCCTTCTCAAGGGTATGATTATACGCCTTCGCACTTTGATAAATAAAAGGCAGCTCGAAATCGGATAAATAGTCTCCTGCAATCATGATTCCTAACGGCTCCACGATCGTTATTAATCCATCCTCCGTATGACCCGGCGCAAGATAGAAAGTCATTGTCGTATCTCCTACGTGCAGCTGCTGTCCATCCTCTTTAATTATGATATCAAGGCTTGGGAATGCGATAGGATAATTTCTTGCAATATAGTTTTTACGATCAAACTCTCGAATCATTTCAAGCTTCTCTTCTTTTTGCGGATGCTGATGCAGCCCGATGCTGCCGATGGTTGTGGCATCAGGGAACGCTTGATAACCAATAATATGATCGAAATCTCCGTGAGTAAATAATAGATACAAAGCTCGATCACCTTTGATCTCATTTACATACTCTTTAATCGCCTCAACTTCTCCCGCAAGCCAGTTCGGATCTACGATGAGTACCATTTCCTCCGTCTGAATGACCGTCGCTGTCGTTTGATATAACTCACTTTGGAACACGGTTACCTGTTCATTTTTGTATTGAATCAAAAGTATCTCTCCTTTAGGTCTCGCCGAGAAGCTTCTTAAACGAAGCTTCTATTTCATCTTGGTCAAGCGATCCGATAATGTAATCAATGATTTCCCCGTCCGTATTCACAAAGCACAGAGCTGGGAAGCCATCCCCGCCGTAGTACTTGTATACATCCCCCGTTTTATCCAGGAGGACCGGGTATGTAATTTGATGCTGCTCCACATAGTTTTTTACCTCTGATAATTCATCACGATTCGTAACATTTATACCGTATACATTAATTTTATCCTTATACTTTTCATGCAAAGCGACCATTTTTGGGGCATCCTCATTACAGTAAGGGCACCACGAAGTAAAGATGGATAAAACCGTTGGTTTCTCCGCAAAATCAACCGCCACTTCTTCCCCTGTACTGAGCTCCGACAAGGCGATGCTCGATAATTCGGTTTTGAGTTTGTTGAGATAGCTATACCCAAGATAGACCATCAAGCTGAACGCCGCAATAATAATTGTGCCTGTCGTTATTTTAACTATTTTGTTCATTTACACATGATCCTTCCATTGATCATTGGGATGCTGGTTGAAAGTGGATATCAATCTATCTTACGATGATTTTCACATGCAATCTACTTTTTTTCTACACGAGCATCATAAGACAATACAAAAGTGCCGCCCTCTCTTTTTATTTAGAAAAAGAGGGACAGCACGATATTCGTTGCCTTATAAGACATCCTTCAACTGACCGCGACTGTGGCCGTCTAACTTCTTCCAATCACGAACTTCACATCTTTTGCCGTTGATGTCGGTCAGAATAATTCGATTATCACTCGGGTATTGCATATGCTCATGCAAGTTCCGCATGACGATGCGGGTCGGTCCCAAATTGGTTTGCAACTCCCAAATCCACATGTCGGCTTTTTGCTTAATGGAATCAATATGAGTTACAAGCGGAAGGAAATACCGAAGCTTCAGCTCTTTATCCATTTCGGATCGGCTTTCTTTATCCAGCTGCTCAATATCCTGAATAACGCCGATCTCTTCACCCTTTGCATCGCGGACGGAAATATACTGGGTCGTGTATTGGAAAGGAAATATACGAAAGAGTATGATTTCTTCATAGGCCTTTCCTGCTACAACGCCTTGAAAAACGCCGCCTTGGCTGCGGGAAAATGAGACCGCGTTTGGTTCCAATAGATTAATCTCAAAAGGGTCCTTCGTGTTTATTTCAACACTAATGTCATTGGAATCAATCATGCATTTTCAACCCCCTTGATCTTGGACATTTCCTTTTGCGCCTCAACCAGCTTGTAGTATGCACCTTCGGAAGCCAGCAGCTCCTCATGTGTTCCTACTTCAACAATTTTGCCGTGATCCAGCACAACAAGCCGGTCTGCATTACGCAAAGTTGACAATCGATGGGCAATCGCAAACGTTGTTCTTCCTTTAACCAGACGCGATATTGCTTCTTGAATTTGACGCTCCGTCACCGTATCTACGGAGGCCGTTGCTTCGTCCAGAATTAGAATTCGCGGATCATGAATAATGGCGCGAGCAATAGATACCCGCTGCTTTTCTCCACCAGACAGCTTATGACCACGTTCACCTACTCTCGTGTCGTAGCCATCCGGCAGCTGAACGATGAAATCATGTGCATTAGCGATTTTGGCTGCGCGCATAATTTCCAGCTCTGTAGCGTCCGGTTTAGAGTAAGCAATATTTTCTGCTATCGTCCCGTCAAACAGAAACGTCTCCTGCAGTACAACGCCAATCTGCTTACGCAGGTCGTTCTGGCTAATATTGCGGATGTTCGTGCCGTCGATCGTAATCGTACCCTCATCCGAATCATAAAATCGGCAAATCATGTTAATAAACGTCGATTTTCCCGCACCGGAATGTCCGACTAATCCAATCATCTCGCCTGCAGCTACCTTTAAGTCTACACTTTTGAGCACAGGGTGATGCTTTTCGTATCCATAAGTCACCTTTTTGAATTCAACCTCGCCTTTTACACGGCCAATCTGTGCTGGGTTTACGGTATCGGGCACATCAGACGGGGTATCCATAATTTCAAATACGCGGTCAGCTGCCGAAATCGCATGCGTTGCCCAGTTGATCATTTGGCTTACCCACTGCAATGGTCCAAGAAGCATGCCCAAATAGGTAACTAGAGCGATCAAGGTACCGATAGATAGATTGCCCTGAAGCACGGTTTTGCCGCCAAAATACCAAATCAATAAAGTACCCGCTCCAGCGACTAAAGCGAAGACGGGGAACATGCCCTGCCACAAACCTTCAATTCGAATATTATGCCGAACGAGCTCCTTATTCGCTGCCGTATAACGTGACATTTCCGTCTTTTCCTGACCAAACGCTTTAACCACACGAATTCCTTGCAAAGAATCGCCAACTAAAGCATTTAATCTGAAAATAGACCTCCACTGCTGATACCACCGCCGACCGATCATCGGCCATAATACACTGGACAAAATAATCATAAGCGGCATAGGCAGCATGGCGAGCAGCGTTAATTTCCAATCAAAGCTAAACATAATGATGAAAATCGCAATGACACGAAGTGACTCACCCGAGACCCAGATGACACCATCGGTCATGAATTGCCGCATCGCCTCTGAATCATTGTTTACCCGTCCAATGAACTGCGAGGATTGCCTTCGGTCAAAGAAGGATAACGACAATCTCATCAAGGCATTATAGACATCGTGCCGAAGATCGCCCATTAATTTGGAACCGATCCACACGCCAATAATACCGCGCACGGTCTGCATGAGGGTGACTACCAGCGAGGTCGCTGCAAGGCCGATAACAATCCACAAAAGCGTGGAGCCCATATCCTTCGGAGTCAGCACATCATCCACAATCATTTTGGTCAAAAATGGCGGGATAAGCTCAACCAATGTTGTGAAAATCAACATAATCGCTGCCGCAACCATTTGCAGCTTGTAAGGTTTCGCATAGCTCAGCATTCGAAACAGAACCTTGCCGTTGTTTTTACAAACGGGACAAGCTTGAGAATCGTCCGGCAGCGGATTGCGGCATTTTGGACAATTTCTCGGGAATTCTTTCTCAGAAACCGTTGGCCGCTCTTCGCCTTTTGCCACTGCACCCATTAATTTAGATGCATATCCAAATATAGAAGTAAGCGATGCTGTGTAGCGTATAAGGATAATCGGACCGTTCTTGGTATCCGCTAGCAATGAGCCGCCGCCTACTCCGCCAACAGCCCGGGCATCTGTAATATCCGAAAATGTGAGTTTAGTCACCAACATCCCATCCGAACTCCACACCGATACTTCCTTTTCAGTCAGTACCAGCCATTCTTCCCCAAACTGACCATCATTCATTAAATCTGATACGGCATGAAACAGCGTTTTCTCTCTAAGTTGTGCTTCTATCGCCTTAGGAAGCTTATTAATAAAGGTCATATTCTTCCCCCTTTCGTTACCAACCTATTTACTCACATATTTTTATATGGGTAAAGATGGAAAATAACTATAACTGTTTATTACTGCCGGGCTGTCTTTATTACAGTACAAACAAAAACCCACAACCTTATTTGGTCGTGGGTTAGTATTCATACTATAGCTCTTAGCATATTAATACTTACTGCTCAGAGCTCCTTATTGCGTAATTATATGCTGTCATCAGCGATTTATAACCAAGAGCCACAATAATCAGAGCGAGAATTCCTGCTGCTATTGCTACCGCGAATCCCGTTCGCGCACCAAAGTGATCCACGACCCAGCCAGCTGCGGATGATCCTAAAGCAACCCCGATTCCCATGCCTGTAATAGCCCAAGTCATTCCTTCCGTCACTTTAGATTCGGGCACAATTTTCTCCACCAAGCCCATCGTAACAATAATAGTAGGAGCTACCGATATCCCAGCGAAAAATACAGCTACTGCTAGCTTCGTTATATTATCTACAAATAATAGCGGAAGCATCGTTGCCATGGTGACCGCGGCAGCCCACAAAAACTGGCGATAAAGCGGAGTTCTGAGCCTAAGTGCACCATAAACCAAGCCAGCTAAGCACGAACCTAAAGCATAAACGGAAAGCACAATGCTGGCAGCTGCAGTATTTCCTTGATTTTCTGCAAAAGCTACACTAACAATATCCACGGTGCCAAAAATAGTGCCTAACGCAATGAGCGCAAACACCAACACCCGCAATGAGCCAATCTTAATAACCGAACCTTTATGATCTGAATGAAGGGGACGCACAGCAGGTTCTGTACTCTTTTGCATCGTAAACAGGATGACCCCTATGGCTAAAAAAACGATGGCTAGAAGCGGACCCGCTTCGGGAAACAGCATAACGCTTAAACCGACCGAAATGATTGGGCCAATGATAAAGCAAAGCTCATCCATTACAGATTCAAAGGCAAACGCCGTTTGCAGCTTCGGGGAGCCCCGGTACAGCTCAGCCCAGCGCGCACGAACCATTGCCGGCATACTAGGCATGCAGCCTGCAATTAAGGCAAACAGGAATAGCGTCCAATCCGGCGCTTCATATCTTGTGCATAGCAGCAAGAAAACGATAGATACTACACTAATCCCTGTAAATGGGAGCAGAATACGGGATTGCCCCAACCGATCTACCATACGGGAAATTTGTGGAGCCATTAAAGCCGTTGATAAAGCAAAGGTAGCTGCTACAGCACCTGCTAGCCAGTATTCGCCGCGCAGCTGCGACAACATGGTCACGATGCCAATGCCCATCATCGATATAGGCATACGAGCAACAAAACCTGCAGCTGAAAACCCTTTTGCTCCGGCAGCTTTGAATATCTCGCGGTACGAATTAGCCATGATGCACCTCCAAGCAGTAAACGATTCGTACTACACTGTTCATTCCTTTTCTCCCCTCATATGAAAAACTTTTTATTTAGACTCTGTTTGATTTGGGCGTCGAAATATGAATTGACATACGCCGTGTATGTGAATAATATAAATACATACGGCGCGTATGTCAATGATTAAAAAAAGAATGCAAGCAGGAGGAAACATGGTTCGCAAAACGAGATCAGAAATGATTGCAGAAACACGAATCAAACTAGTGAGTGCCGCTAGAGAAGCATTTGGCACGATTGGGTATGCAAACACATCGATGGATGAGCTTACAGCTTCCGCGGGGTTAACGCGCGGTGCGTTATATCATCATTTTGGCGACAAAAAAGGGTTATTAGAAGCAGTTGTCAACGAAATAGATGCTGAAATGGATAGCAGATTAGCCGAAATTTCAGATACAGCCGAAGGAAATTGGGAAGGGTTCGTTGGTCGATGCCACGCATATCTTGCCATGGCGCTTGAACCGGAAATTCAGCGAATCGTACTTAGAGATGCACCCTCTGCTCTCGGAAATGCTTATTCGCAATCATCTCAGTCCCAATGTCTCGCAACGATGGCTGATATGCTTCATCGTTTAATGATAGATCAAGTTATAAAGACGACAGATCACGAAGCTTTAGCGCGGTTATTAAATGGAGCGCTAATTAATACTGCTTTTTGGCTGGCAAACGCCGAAAACGCCGAGGACGGCTTGAGTAAGGCTTTGCAGAGTCTTTCCCTCGTGTTAAACGGCTTGCTTCTAAAAGATCGTTCATAACATATAAAAGCGTGATGCACCTCAAATGTGCGAATGAAGTCCTTATTGCTTTCATCAAATGGTTGGAATAGCATTAAATTATTTGTGGTTATCATCTTCACAAAATCCGAAATGCTGGAGGAAGATCATATGAAGTTACGTTTCGAGGGGCATTATGCGGAGCTAATGCCTGGTGTAAAGCTGCTCATAAAGGAGCTGGGAATTGACTTGCAAGAGGACGGGCTGCCCGTTCACATCGAAGCATCCGAAGGTGAACTGGAAGTTGGCCTTGAACAGGACAAGGCTTATATTCGTTATGGACAAAAACATCAATTTTTCCGCGGACTTGGCTTGCTCATTCAACATAGCCGCAAGAGCAGCACATTCCATATTCGTGAGAAGCAGCAGTTCGATCAAATTGGACCTATGTTTGATCTTTCCCGCAACGCGGTGCTTACTTTAGACGGCTTTAAATCCATGCTGAATAAGATGGCTTTAATGGGAATGAGCACGGTCATGCTGTACATGGAGGATACATACGAAATTGAAGGCGAACCGTATTTTGGTTACATGCGGGGCCGCTATACGCAAGCGGAGCTGAAGGAAATTGACGATTATGCCGACCTATTCGGCATCGAAGCCTTCCCAAGCATACAAACACTCGCGCATCTGGAGGAATTTCTAAAATGGGAGCCGATCAAGCATTACCGCGATACGAAAGGCGCCTTGCTCGTCGGTGACGAACGGACAGATAAGCTAATCGAAAAAATGATTGATGCTGCCAGCTCGCCGTTCCGCAGCCGCAAGCTTCATATCGGAATGGACGAAGCAGAGGAACTTGGCCGCGGCAAATATTTGGACTTGAATGGCTACGAAAGCCGCTTTAATATTATGACTTCACATTTGGAGAAAGTACTCGAGGTCGCTCGCAGCCGCGGTTTGAAACCGATGATGTGGAGTGATATGTTCCTCAAGCTCGCTTCCGGGAATGGCGATGAATATTACGATAAAGATACCTCCATTCCTGAGGAGATGGCAAGCCGCATTCCCAAAGATGTCGATATGGTGTATTGGGATTATGTACATTTGGAAGCTGAGGATTACGAGAGGGTTATCGCTAATCATCGGCCGCTCGGCTGTAATTTAGTATTCGCAGGAGCCGTTTGGATTTTCAACACATTCGGCGTGAATTACGGCTTATCGCTGAACGCTTCAGATGTTGCGCTGCAAGTATGCAAACAGCAAGGCATCCGCGAAGTATATGCAACCATGTGGGGCGACGACGGCAATGAGGGAAATCCTTTCGCAGCGTTGCTTGGTCTGCAGCTTTATGCGGAGCATGCTTACTCCGAACAAAAACCAACGCAAGAACAGCTGGCGGAACGGGTTAAGTTTTGTACTGGAATAGAAGCAGAAGCTTTCATGCAGTTGAAGGATCTCGACGAAATTCCAGGGTCGGAGCCAAACAACAGCAAGCAAAGCAACCCTTCGAAGTTTCTACTATACCAAGATGTGCTGCTCGGGATGTTCGACAAGCAAATTGAAGGGCTGGATCTGGACAGTCACTATGCCAACTTAGAGCTGCAAATTCATAATAAACGCGATAAGAATGCTGCGCTTGATTATTTATTCGAGATGCCTGAGAAGCTGTGCACCGTATTGAAGCTAAAGAGCGAAATCGGGATTACGCTTAAGCAAGCCTATGATTCAAAGGATGATGATAAACTGAGGCACCTAGCCATGAATGAGCTGACAGCTATTGCAGAGGCAGTACGTGAGCTTCGAATAGCACATCGCTCGCAGTGGCTGCGCATGTTCAAACCATTTGGTTGGGAAGTCATCGACATTCGTTATGGCGGAGTTATTAGTCGCTTGGATACTGCGTCCGTTAGGATTATGGACTATGTGGAGGGACGAATTGCGAGGATCGAAGAGCTTGAACAGGAACGGTTGGTGTACAGCACAGTAAACCGCTTCAACCACAAAGGAGTAGGCTGGTGCAGCTATTATTATCGGATGGCATCGCCAAATGTCTTCTTCCATGTCTTGAACCCTTTTTAAGTGAACTGAATGAATAATTAGACTAAAAGCCCGTGAACGGATGATGACTACACAAACATCGCCGTCACGGGCTTGTTTATTATGAAATGTATAAGCTCCAGCGTATACGAAAGCCTGCCCTAATCCTCTTGTGTCAGATTAGCGCTTGCCAAGAGCTCATTGTAAGTTGTAATCTGCGGCTCCTTAGAACCGTAATAGAATGGGTTCGTAAAGGCGAGCAGCATTCCCGCTTCATCGCGAATATCAAAGCGATACCAGTTATACGCGCCTTCTTCCCAAGGTATATTCCATTCCAGCGCCGCTGGCGTTTCTTCCGCATCCGCCGCAGTAACTTCCTTCACTGATTCAGCAATACCGTTGTGAATGAAGGTTACTCGAGCGAACACATCACTCGCTACACTTAATGTGCAGTTCACTTCATGGGATGCAGCCTCGCTTTTCCCCGAACTAAACGCATCAGACAAATCACAGCCAAATCGGTAATCGTGGCCGCTGACTTGAATCGACGCTTCAAGCACGGGTCCGCGCGACACATAAACATGCCCATTTTTCACGCCTTCTAATACGTTGTCTGCACTCAAATCATCACACCATACATACGTGGAAGGGTCGCCAATTAAAGAAGGAATGGGGCTATCTTCATATTTATCTGTAGGCAGCATGTGAGAGTCAGAACCGCCAATTCCCGTAATACGATAACCTTCATTCCAGCTTGCCGTCCATAGCTGCAATGCCTTCTCCGTAGCGACAGTGTTCGGAGAAAAGGTCGGATCATTCCATATTTCCATGGCGTGTAATCCCTTTAGCTGCGTCTCCCCATATAGCCATGCCCAAGGTGCCAGCATTGGATGATTTATGGAGCAGACCGCTCCAAGCTCCGCTGCTTCCTTTATCAATCGGTCCATTCCCCGCTGCGTCGTCAAGCCACCGTCTTGTGCAGTCGCTCTCCAATCGATCCATTTCCTTAGACCAAGTGCATTCCAGTGCCCGTCACCAGCTGTGACTTCTACGCCGGGAATAACAAGTGCCTCTCCTTTCGCCCATGATGTAGACAGTACATTGTGATCCGTCGCTACAAAGAAATCCAGATCCTGCTTCACCGCTTGCTCACGGTTCATAAGCTGTGTCATTTTGCCATCGGACAATATGGTATGTGTGTGGAAATCACCTTTGTAGTAGCGGCCCCCCGTCTTCCACACCTTCGCCCAGTCGTAGTTGTCCATCGTGACGCCAGCATTCAAATTGCCAGTGCTCCAATATTCGCGCTCGCCCTGCAGCTGAGTCGATTCATATTCCGCCGGCAGAGCGCCATGTCCAAACTCCCATTCTGCTTCGAACATTCTGCCCTCTTCATTTGAAACCTCAAGCGTCCACATGCCTTGAACGATGGGACCCGGCATCGCTATGGGACTCGTAAATTCTACCTGCTTATGAACGACGATCAGCCGCTCGTTTCCACCATCTAGGAAGCAGAATCGAATATTATTCTCTGCATCGAATAAATGCAATCTTCCCCACGAGTTTTCCTTCTCATACGTAAAGCGAATCGCAAGCCAGTCGTACTCTTCTTCAACCGCAATCGGAAAATAGCTGTTATTTTGCTCCAGCTTAACGGAAATTTTTCCTTTATTCATAGTTATTCACCTTCCATATCCTATAATTCTGTAAAATCTAAGATTGCCTATGATAATAATTCCTGCGGTAATCGCAATCGACATCACAATTCGCATTTTCCCCTGCTGCTCTTTCAGGACTATACTACCGAGCAGCGTACTAAAGACGATTAAAATAAAGCCTGCTCTCTTACTCCATTTACTCGTACCAGTAACCTTTTATTCCTTTTTCCATCCGCATAAGTGCCTCAAGGTAAAAGTAGTCTCCCCAGATCATAAAATCATCCGGCGCTGTATTGCCTCTTACATAATAAGAGCCATGCTTTAATAACCCTTCTGCCTCTTCTCCCATCGTGGAGTAATGACGAACAAGTGAGGTCATCGACAAATTCAGCTTCCGTTCAAATTCAGCGCGATCTGGATCGTTATCGTCCAGATGGCTCATTAATTCCAGCAAGCCCGCGGCTGTAATCGCAGAGGCAGAGCTGTCACGGTACGTCCCTTTCTCGACCTGAACATCAAAGTCCCAGTAAGCTACATTATCTTCTGGCAGCTTTGAAAGGAAATAGGCTGCCATCCGTTTCGCTGTATCTAAATACGCCTTATTCCCGGTGTAGCGATAGGCAAGTGCAAAGCCATAAATACCCCATGCTTGGCCGCGAGCCCATGTCGATCCGTTGGTGTACCCTTGATGTGTTGCGCCGCCTAGCGCCTCACCGGTTTCTTCATTAAAAACGAAGGTATGATAGGAGCTGTCGTCACCTCGCACAAGGTAGCGGCGGCTTTGATCTGCCTGCTTAATGGCAACCTTATAATAACGCTCATCGCCCGTTTGTTGATAAGCCCAGAATAACAATGGAAGATTTAAGAGGCAATCAATAATCATGCGCCCGCCATGCTTCTCGTCTCCAGCCAGTCCCCAAGCTTGAATGTATTGCCCTTTTTCTCTAAAGCGGCGCAAAAGCACATCTGCCGCCTGTAATGTCAGCTCTCTTGCTTCCTCATCCCGCTCCAAAATCCACTGTGCTTTCGAGGATAAGGTGTATAAGAAACCGATGTCATGATGATCAAGCACAATATGCTCTTCCATACGATGCTTGAAGCTCTTTACCGTGAGCCGAGCAGCATCACGGTAAGCTTCATCTCCGGAATATTCGTAGCATAACCACAGCATTCCACTCCAAAATCCGTTTGTCCAATCTTCATTGTCATTGAGTTTATACTTGTCGTTGACACTGACATGCGGGAAGCGAACCCCAAAACGCTGGATGTTCTTTTTCGTCTTCTCCATTGCATCTTCAATTGCCGATTTCCACATGTCCTTCCATCCTCTCAGCTACCGATTTATCTGATCCAGCATTCTCTTCACGATAGCGGCTGCTTCCGCACGAGTCGCTAAAGCCGCAGGGTTAAATCTTTGCTGCTTGTCCCCTTGCAGCAGTCTATTATTTACCGCTGCTGCTGCTTCCTTTACACTCCATGGTGCAATTTTTTGGGAATCCGTAAAAATATGAAGTTGAGCAGTATCTGCCCCGGTCATCCAGTCTGGTTGAATCTTACTCATGACGCGAGCAATCAGCACCGCCAATTCTTGGCGCGTAATGGTTTGCTCTGGCTTAAACGAGCCGTCTGCATAACCGTTCATCAGTCCAGCCTCATGCACTCGAATAATATCATTCTCATACCAACTGCCCTGTATGTCGCTTGCATCGGTGTACGTTAGATTTGAGCCTTTCACACCAAGATCCATCATACGAGCGATTATAGCAGCCATCTCTGCGCGAGTAATTTCCGCCTGAGGTGCGAAAGTATCTGCATTTCTTCCTTGCATAATAAACTTAGATGCCAAGTATTGTGCATCATCCTTGACCCAGTGCTTCCCAAGATCGGCAAATGTCTTGTTTGCTTCAACCAACAGGTAGGTTTCTCCTGGCAGGCCGTCAAAGGTTGCTTCTACACCGCTCCCAGCCGCTTTTAGCTTCATTGGAACTGGAACAAGCGCTTTGCGCTCCTTGTCATAACGCAGCCCCGCCAAATGAGCCGGATTTGCTTTCGTTTCTATCGTCCATTTCATTTCTAGCTTTCCAGCATTAATCAAGCTGCCGTACATTCGCTGCAAGGAGCCCGCCTCCACTACAACTTGGTCAGCGATATGAACGAGTGAAGCACCTAATTTTTTGGCATGGTCTGTAATCGTTGTAACTGCGTCTTCAGCAATAGGCTTCATTCCGATTCGCAAGCCATTGGCCACTTCAACATTATCCATCTGCTTTAGTGGAAGAGTAATAAACATATTGGGCCCGCTCAAAATTAGCATAGCTTCGCGGTTCCACTCCAGCAGCTTCGAAATGGCAGCGTATGAGAGCTGAACGCTTTGGGCTCCATTCGGTATTAAAATTAAAATCTGCCCAGCCGCCAATTGCTCGTCTGTACTGACCATTTTTAATTCGCCGCCAAGTATGACTTGAACCCGTTCTTTTATCGTTATCTCATTTGAACCTGAACCTCCAGGTGCCGGGCTCGGCGTTGGATCAGGAGTCGGTGTTGGTGTCGGATCAGGCTTTGGCGTTGGCTCCGGATCTGGTTTTACTTCCGCCGCCTCAATTACAACAGTCGCTGTCGCTTGATACCCTCCATCGACAGAAGCTGCAATAATTTCCACCTTGCCGGGCAGCAAGCCTGTAACAACGGCTTGTCCATTATTAACTTGCAGCGTTGCTAGGGCACGATGCTCATCGCTCATCGTCCAAACGATTTGTTTGTTTTTGGCATGATCTGGTTTCACAGCCGCTTCAAGCTTCACTTGCTTACCCTGCTTTAGCGTTGCTTCTGGTGGTGTGACGGTAATTTCCGTCACCTTTGCCCCCTCAAATGCCTTCATCTTCACTTCCAAATATGGCGCAAACGCAGCGTTTTCTTTACTCTTGATCTGTGTATTCAAGCCTTTCACGCCTGGCTGCTCGATCAATGCTAAACTTAAACGCTGATCACGCAGCAATTCCACTTTTACGGTGTCTACCAGCTCGTATTCACGCCATTTATCAACCTTTTGGAAAGCAATTGTGGAGATGGCATCACCATAAGCCGGTTGATTGCCCCACACCATCTCGGTCTCTTTCCAAGAATCGTCCTCAACGCGGTGAATACCGATCAAATTAGAATCGTATTTGGCATCGCCATCATTTATTTTTCCGTAGACCTTCAGCTTTACAGACTCCATATCACCAGAGATGCTGCTGAGGTCAAACTTCATAAAGGATCGTTGTGTATATCCCTCGCCATATTCACGCACTTCAACATAATCTTTGGAGCCATTATTCACATTGGCATGATTTGCTCCACTACGGACGAAGGTATCCTCCATCACCGGAACTTTAAAAGTTTTACCTTCTTCCGGCTGCATGGCTTCCATATCGATTGTTTGGCTCGGATCAACCTTCAACGTAATCGTATGGACTTTTCCTGCTGATCCTTGCGTATGGATTGCCAAGCGAGTATACGGGAAAGTTTGTACGACCTGAATGCTTGGATCTTGTGCAATGATCTGCAATCCTATTTTACCGAGGTCAACCGTTACCATGCCCTGCTTCTGTGTAGGCTCAGCAATCGCAAGGGTAAGCTCACTGCCTTTCTCCTTCATCATCATGGAAATAGGTTTATCGGTCTTCACATACTGGAAAGCAGACGCCTCCCAGAAATTCAAACCTGTAATCTGCTGCTTCGTTTCTTTTACAGCATGAACCTTCTCCGTTTTAGCCAGTACTTGAATGTCGGGATTCACTTCATATGCAGCAGTTTGCTCCGGCGTCTTGCCTGGAAGCAGCACATATTCATAAGTCCCATCTGTCGGCAATATGCCATGCTCAATGGCAAGGCTTAAATAATTGCGCTTCACTACATCCGCTGGGCCACCCTTATTAATTTCGCTCCATGCTCCCTCGCGCGCTTCACGTTTGCCTGTCACTTTTTCTCCCGAAGGGAATACGTATCCGATATCAGAACCGACAGCATTGCCCTCCATATGAGCCCATTTCACATCCGTCATTTGTTCCTGCCAGCCTAAACTCGTTGGCATTTGATGACCATTCACAATAAGCTTATTGGCTCCCGCTTGTGTTAGCTGACGATTCTCAACGATCGTTTCTGTCATGTTCGCCGTGTTGTTAGCAATATCAGAACCTACTGCAACCATTTCATCATCGAACAAGAACCATGATTTTTTCCCTTGCAAAGAACTTCCTGTACTGCCTGCAAGCGAGAACTCCATACCCACAGCTCCATAGTAATCATCGATCACTGAGCCGCCAACCCAATCCTTGCCGTTCATATAACTGCCCCATTCTGCAGGGTCTTTATAGGAATGGTCTGTCGTTGTTCCTGGCAACCTGTAGCTATCAATGGTTGGCCAATAATGGTCACTAAACTGCTTCAAGTCGCTGTTGTATACATTCGTCATTCCGATTCCTGTGTACCAGCCTTTTTTATTCTCACCATTGCCATATTCAAATGCTGCAATGCGATCAGAGAACATACTGATAGAAAGACCGAAGTCTGGACGAAGCTGAACAGCCCGATCCATACCCGCAAACATTTGCGTATGAACCAGCTCTCCACGAGGAGCAACGCTGTCATCCTGCATTAATTGCTTCAATAAATGAAGTTCATATAATGGCAATCCCTCGTAATAATTTTCAAATGTCGTGTCAGAACGCACCCATTCCTTCACCATACTTTTGGTTTCCTCTGCTATGGCTGGCGGGGCAGACTGAGCCAGTCGCAAAAGCGTCATTATAATGGAGCGCCCTGTAATATGATCAGAATCGGCAGCACGAGAAATGCTGCGGCCTTTCACCGAGTCCAGAATCGCACCTTTATATAAAAGCGGTTCAAAAGAATCTTTTACCCAGTTATAAACATTGCTTGCACTCGGGTCTGAAATCGCCCACTCCGAATCTGCAAAAATATAAAATAAATCAGCCATACGTCCGAGCAATACCGCACCATAACCGCCGGTATACGCGATGCTTGTATGTTGAACGAGGGAACCATCCTCATAAAGTCCATCCCCCTTCTTCACATACAAGAACTCATTCGCAATCGAATCGCGTCCCTGCATGACTTTAGCGGCATGTTGACCTACAATGCCACGCAGCGTCACAACGAGTGCTTTATCAAGCAGGTTGGCTCCTGTCTCAATCGTCGCTGAGTTCGCTACACGTTTTTTGGGGTCGGGTACGAACTTATCAATCGCTTCAATATATTTCGCAATCAAATCTGGCGGCATTGCATCATACATGAGCGACAGGATATTCATAATTTCCTGCGGTGTTCCGATCTCCCAATCCCACCAGTTTCCTGTAATCTTCTTGCTGGAATTGTATTGATACTTCAGCATCCATTCCATCGCCTGAATAATATCGTTTTTTAAGTCTTCATTTTGAAAAAGAGAGGAGCCTTTCATTGAATAAGCCAACGAGAGATCTCGAATAATGCCGTACGCCCAGGAAATTCGCCACGAATCATTTTGAGTTTTGATGATGACGTCTTCCCATAATGCATCCGCATCAGCAGCTTTATTCAGCTTGTCCCATCTTCCGGTACCTTCTTTATTCGTCATTCGGTTTACTAACGCTTCAACATTTGCAGCAAGCTCAGGATCATTCATATCGATCCCTTCTCCGCCAACCAGCTTTGCCGCCCATTTTTTGCGAAGCGTTTCATACGCTTTTTTCTGTGCGTCCGATTCTACCGTAACGAAGCTTTGTGCGGATACTCTACGATCGCTCGTCGCAGCAGTAATCACCGCCGTGCCGTAATCATGAGCCGTTACTTCACCATTTTGAACCGTTGCTACTAGCGAATTGGAGGAGCTCCAAATCAGGTCATCCATCGGTGCATTCGCAGGTGCCACAGTAGGAATCAGCTGGACTTTTTGCTCCTTATCCATGTTCACGTTTTGTGGACTAAGCGCGATGGACGTAATGTCTTTGAATGGAATGAGCGTTACATCGTCAATCCATAAAGTCCCTGTACCCGTTTCAAAAAATATTTCAACTTTAAAGCTAGCAATTTGCGGCTTATCCGGAACCTGCAGCAGCAGTTCATAAGAGGTCCAATCCGTTGTCCCTCTTACATAAGGAAGATAAGGACCGTCTTCAATCTTTTTCCCATCAGCACCGCAATACTGTGTACGAATATATACGCCTTTACTCACATTTTCCGGCAGCACTTGATCCGTCATTATCCAAGCCTGCAGCTTATAGGTCTGCCCTGGTGTAATCGGAACGAGCGGATCAGGAACGATGTCTGTTCTAGCAAGCTTATCGTGCTTTACTTGCACCGATCGTGTTCCTGTGTGATAGACAGCCTCCGTAACGGATACATTCTGATTGCCTTCCATTGCTCGCCATACACCCCAGCCCGCTGGTCTTCCTCCATCCTGCCAACCTTTATCCGGGATTAAGTTGCCTTCTTCAAAGCTGCCATTAGCAATCAAATTAACCATTGTATTTGCACTCGCAACCTCTTGACCGCCGAGTATAGGCAGCCCCGCAAACACAAACTGAACTGCCATACAGCATACCACTACAATTGAAATAGACCTCTTCCTGATATTCATGAATGAACCCTCTCCTATCTTCAGTTCATGATGGTATTACTTTGCAATACTTTGCACTACCCCAAATCAGGTGTATCTTGAAGCGTCACTTGCAGCGTCTTCGCTCCATGCAGCTCGAACACTACAATTTCATTTGCACCGGTACGAAGCAGCGGACCTGGAACATAAAGTGTCTTCTGCGGCCCTGCTTCCCAGTAACGTCCGAGGTTGAAACCATTTACGAACACAATTCCTTTGGTCCAGCCTTCAAGTGCCAGGAAGGTATCTGCAATATCCGACTCCTGCTCAATGTGGAGGGAGCCTTGGTAGAAGGTTGGTCCACTTATGTCTTGTACTCGCTCTTCAGCAGCAGGCGCTTGCTCAAGTTGAGCAAGATTATGAAGCGGCAGCGAATGAATCGTCCAATCAAATAGAAATTGGAAACCTAATCTCACCCCTTCAGTAATCCCTTTATAATCTCGCAAATACGGCCCATAGTTGGTTCTGCCCATATTCTCGACTAGAATACGAAGCTCTGCTCCGCCCTCTGGCACATCGAACTCGATTGGCTGTGGGTCCCAGCGCTCGATAACACCCTTATACTCACCATCTAAAAATACGAGCGCGCGATCGTGAACCTCCTGCAAAACAAGTGAACAATTTAGTCTTGGGCCCGAAACCTTTGTTGTATATAAAATAAATCCATAATCTTGTCCGAGCTTCTCCATCGGTTCAGGGCAGGTGCGCTGCACGGGTGTCGACAGCAGCGGCAGCACATCGAACAGCGGCGCAATCGGCTTCATTTGAACATGGCCATATCCCATTTTGCGAACAGGCTCCGGAAGCGGCAATAACGCCGTGCCAAAATGTTTTGCGATTAGCTCTCTTAACAGGACGTATTTCTCCGTAATATCCCCCCACTCGGTTAGTGGACTATCATAGTCGTAGCTCGTTACCGTCGGCTCATATTTCCCATGGTTGTTGGCTCCATTATAGAATCCGAAATTCGTACCTCCATGGAACATATAGAAGTTAACCGATCCGCCAGCATTCAGCATATCCTCAAACACTTGCACCGCTTCCTGTGCATCTCGCGTATGATGCGGCTTGTTCCAGTGATCGAACCAACCATTCCAATACTCCATGCACATGAGCGGCTTGTCCGGCTGGACTTGCTTTAAGCTGTTAAAAGCTTCCTCTGTTCTCGAACCAAAGTTTACGGTTTCAAGAACACCCGGAATCATCCCGCCCTGCAGCATAAAATCTTCCGGGCCATCTGAGGTAAACAGCAGAACGTCCATTCCGCGCGAAATCATGCTTTCCTTGATATGCTCAAGATATTTTAGATCATTGCCATAGCTGCCGTACTCATTCTCAATTTGCATTGCAATAATTGGACCGCCGTTTGTACATAACAAAGGCTTTAGCATCGGCAGCAGCACATCATAATAAGCATCTACTTTTGATAAAAATAACTCATCATAGCAGCGTAAGCGCATTCCATCCTCAGCAAGCAGCCAAGCTGGCATGCCACCGAACTCCCACTCCGCACAAATGTAAGGGCTTGGACGTACAATGACATGCAATTCCAGCTCTGCTGCTATCTCGATAAACGCTACAATATCCGCCATTCCCGTGAAACAGAACTTACCCTCCTGCGGCTCGTGCATATTCCATGCGACATACGTTTCAACTGTATTAAAACCGCAAGCTTTTAGCTTAAGCAATCGATCCTTCCAATACCCCGGAATAACACGGAAATAATGAATCGCCCCCGACAAAATCGTTATCGGTTTATCCTCATAAAGAAATTGATTACCTTGCACTCTGAATGATGCCATGTCATTTACTCCTCTGCTCATGAACTTGATGTATTTGACTTGCCATA
The DNA here is from genome assembly GCF_037976325.1 of Paenibacillus sp. FSL K6-3182. NCBI lineage: Bacteria > Bacillati > Bacillota > Bacilli > Caryophanales > Paenibacillaceae > Paenibacillus > Paenibacillus sp. FSL K6-3182. The sequence continues at coordinate 322,283 of NZ_CP150265.1, read as the reverse complement.
TCTACTTCGAATTTGCATGCTCGCCAATTAGACGGTTAATTTCCTCACGCTTGCGGATATACCATTCCACCTCACGCGGATATGCTTCAAAGGATAGTTCCTGCGCTAAGCCATCTTCGAGCAAAGCAATTACCGCATCCCGTGAGGTACTCCGCTCTAGAAGCTCAAGCGCTCGCAGATCCTGCAGAGCTTCTGTAAGCACCTCCAGCCTAATAGACTCAATTGGCCCTTCAGCACCTGGATATACGAGAAATGCATCCCCCGCTGGAAAACCGCCGCCTGCATCCGTCACTTGAAACGGATTAATCGGATACTTCGAGAACTGCGCATACCAGAAGTTGTAGCCCCAATGCAAGAAACCTGCAAGCTTCATCTTATACAGCTGCATGCCTAATACACGATTGCGCGAAGACGGCATATGGAGAAAGCGATTAGACACAAGCTTGTATTGGGCGCAGCAATAATACGACCATAATCCCTCTACCCCGTGTTCAAGAAACGGCTGAATCGCATTGCTAGCCGGAATGGGGTGCTTAATTAGACCACTTTCATAAAATTCATACTCTGAGAGTGCATCAATGATCGGAAATCCTTCCAAAATCGGTCCAATAAGCTCACTCGCTGCGCGATAGGTGTCCATGTCCGCAAGGTTTGGCTCATCCGACAGATGGAAATAAACCCGCTTCTCTAAACCGTTTTCTTTTATAAATGACACTAACTCGTGCAAAAATAACGTAAGAAATTTGGTGTACTCCGAATCCGTGGAATCCGTATCCCAGCCAAACAGCTGCTTCTCCTGACCATCAACTGTGGCGACTACCTTCGGTGCATGCTTGGCACCCCATTGTGTAAAGAGATGAGAGAACTCAAAATATTTCACGCCGCTGCGGTCACATAATGCAATCCAGCGCTTTAATTTTTCAAAAGTAAATCTGTAATCATCCCCCACGCGTTCAACTTGAACGAGCTGCACGGTTGGGCGGTCTCCTCCAATTTCCGTGTCTAACGGAGGGGTAAACAAAGGGGTCAAAATCATATTCATTCCATGTTTCACAGCGGTTTGGATGTATTGCTCAATCAAATGCCAATGGTACTCGCTAAATACGTCCGTCTTATAGTAGGTAGCCAAGCAGTCAACATGGAACCATTCGGTATGGATAAGCGACTGCTCCGGCAGTGCTGCCGCAATTACCTCCAGCGTAAATGTTTCCTCACCTACTTGCTCGCCGCTATCATTGATGAGATATATACGAATATCAAATAAACCTGCTTTCGCATCTATCGGAACCTCGACAGTTATCCATAGAGAACGCCATTGGCTTGGATAACCGGTTAAACCGCGGTTTGCATCAAATGGGATTAACGCATCTGGATACAAGCCGGGCGTGCTTCTCAGCACATCTTCATCCGCATCATGATAGCTCACCATATTGGCGGGTACCAGCTCTACCGTTCGTACGGTCAATGCTTGCTCAAGCTCGGACTCCACCCGAACCTGCAGCTGCCGCATAAGTACATCTGCCCGATATGCAACCTGGAACGAATAGGATTCACCAAGCAGTGCCGAGCCTCTAGTTACCGCAGCTGTAAGCAGTTCTTCATCGGCGAATACTTTGATTAATGAACTGATACATCTCGTTTCCAGCTGCAAAGCTCCATTTAACTTTTCCACTTCATATTCCCCCTACATGATCTAATAAAAAAGATAAGCCCGGTAAACTCGACTGACCTATTCGAACTTACCGGGCTTATTTACTTACTTGCTTGCTAACGATTTATAAGAATCACTTGTTTCTTTCAGATGCTGCTGGAAGCTGGCGTCGGCTTTAAGCCCGCCAATAAACTTGTCCCAGTCCTCCATGCTTGCTTTGCGGATGACAACGTTTGTGTACATATCAACAAACTTCTTCTGCCAATCGCCGCCTTTTTCCATCCATACTTCAGTCGTTGGCAGCCCTGCAGCAGGATTTTTAATTGAAGATGCTGAGATGGTATCTACCAGCTGGCGGTTGTAATCTCTAACTTCTGCTGGCATGCCAGGTCCTTCAGCACGTTGGTATTTGTTGAAATAACCGGAAATCCATTGTGCAGTCGTCGCTGTACCATAAGCTTTTTTCTTGCCTTCATCGGTTTGAAAGATTGAACCATCTTCCGATACGGTATAATCCTTGTCTTTAATACCATAGGTAACGAGATTGTAGCCTTCTTCAGTCGCCGTTTCGTTATAAACCTCAAGAATTTTCTTCAGCTTGTCTTCGCTAACCTTTTTGCTGACTAGGAATAATCCATAGTAGCCATATGCTTGTTCATTGTACTTTTTGCCGTCTTTGGCAGCTGGAATTTCATACGCCTTCAATTCTGCTTCAGGCTTAATTTTTTGCAGCTCTTGTCCGAAAATAAACGCTTCGTTAATATTGCCGAAAGAGATGCCCGCTTTGCCTTGAATCATCATTTCTTTTACTTGGCTTGGCTTCATTACTGGCAAGTCCGGCGTAATAAGACCATCGCCATACGCCTTGCTCCAGAATTCAAGCGCTTCTCTTGCTTCAGCCGTCAGCCAATAAGGCTCAAGACCGCCTTCAGCCGTTTCCTTCCACGCTGTGCCTGCGCCAAACATCGTCATCATATAAGGGCTGACACTCGCTTGCACCATACCAAAGGTATCGTTTTTGCCGTTGCCGTCTGGATCATTTTTTGTAAAAGCTTCTAACACTTTGTAGAGCTCATCCATCGTCGTTGGTGCATTCAATCCCACTTTATCAAGCCAATCTTGACGAATAATGAGAGATTCATGTCCATCCAATGGGCGAACACGCGGAATACCGTAGGATTTGCCCTTGAAATTAATGTTCTCAATGGCATTCTCCGGATAACCTGCTAGGTTCGGATAATCCTGCAAGAACGGAGTCAAATCCCAGAATGCACCCTGCTCAATCGCGGTTGAGAATGCAGGATCATTGATATCCTCGATAAGAATGACATCAGGCAAGCTCTTGGAAGCAAGCAAAGCATTCAGCTTCTCTTTATAGCTATTAATCGGATAAAAATCGATGCTCAGCTTTACATTTAGTTTTTCATTGAGCTGCTGAACACTTTCGAGATCACTGCTAGGAGATTCACCATAAGTCATCGTGCCGATATTAATATCAACCGGCTTTTGTTTACCCTCTTTATTGCCGGCCGATTTAGCTTCGCCACCATTCGAACAGCCAATTAAACTTGTCGTAAGAACGAGTGTCAAAAGCGTCATGCCAAAGTTTCTTTTTTTCATTTTTAAAACCCTCCCTTATTTGTAGTAAACCCCTATATAATGGTCGTTTGTCCGTTAACCCTTTACGGAACCAACCAGCATACCTTTTACAAAATACTTCTGCAGGAACGGATAAACCATAATGATAGGCAGAGACGCAACGACTACTGCCGCCATCTTGATCGTCTCTGGAGGGAGCATTTGCTCACTCTGCAGCATTGCCGCTACGGATGGGTCAGCTATATTGGTTGAAGCTTGAATCAGCATCATCTGCAGCACAACCTGCATCGGACGAAGTTCATCCGAGTTAATGTACAATACGCCGTTGAAGTACGTATTCCAGAAGCCTACTGCAAAGAATAACCCAAACGCAGCGACTGCTGGCATCGAGATTGGAAACATAATTCGAAAGAAAACCCCAATATCATTGCATCCATCAATCTTCGCTGCTTCCTCCAGCTCCTCCGGCAATTCCTGATAGAAATTTCTCATCAAAAATACGTACCAAGCGCTCGTAATAGCCGGCAAAATCAACGACCACACGGTATCGATAAGCCCCAAGCTTTCAACCAAAAGGAAGTTCGGAATCATACCCGGGTTAAACAGCATCGTCATTAGAATCGCAACGAGGAAAAACTTTTTACCGAAAAACCGTCTCCGCGACAAGGCATAAGCTAAAGCGCTTGTAACGATAATACCGATTGCCGAACCCACAACAGCCAAGAAGCCGCTGACCCCTAATGAACGCATAAACATCGGAGTCGATAAAATGTACTTATAGGAGGAAAGGCTCCACTTCTCTGGAATTATAATTAACGACTTTCTCAAATACTCCGAAGGATCTGTAAAGGAAACAACAATGACATACAGGAAAGGCAGCAGCGTGATGAGTCCAATTAGACCAAGCGCCGTATAAATAAAGCCGTTTGTCACTTTATAACCGAGGGACTTATGCATTAGTAAAGACCCTCCTCACCGAATTTTTTAGCTAAACGATTGGCTGTAACGACTAGGATAAGACCAACCACCGATTTAAATATGCCCACGACCGTCGCATAACTGAAACGACCATTTTGAATGCCTGTTCGGTATACATACGTATCAAATACATCAGCCACATGTGAAACGGGAGAACTCATCATCAAGTAAATTTGTTCGAACCCTACCTCCATTACTTGTCCAAGCCGCAAAATGAGCAATACAATAATTGTGCTCTTTATGCATGGCAGCGTAACATTCACAATTTGCTTCCAACGGTTTGCACCATCAATTTGCGCCGCCTCATACAAGTCTTGATTAATGCCCGCAATGGCAGCGAGGAAAATAATTGTGCCCCAGCCTGCTTCTTTCCAAATGCTCTGTGCAGTCAACAAACCCCAGAAGTAATTCGGCTCCGTCAAGAAACCGATCGGCTTGCCGCCTAATTCGACAATAATCTTGTTAATAATACCATCGCTTTGTCCGAGGATTATAAAGCAAATCCCTGCAATAATGACCCAAGACAAAAAGTGCGGTAAATAAATAATCGTTTGAATCGTTTTCTTAAAAGCCCGATTGTGAACCTCATTAATGAGAATAGCGAGAACGATGGGGATCGGGAAAAAGAAAACGATGTTCAGCAAACTAATCGCCATCGTATTTCTAAATAAAAGCAGGAAGTCTGGATTCGAGAAAAACTCATTAAAATATTTAAATCCGACCCACTCGCTTTGCCAAAAGCCTAAATAGGGGGAGTAGTTTTTAAAGGCTAACGCCAGCCCCCATATGGGCAAGTACTTGAAAATAAGAAAGAAGAGAATACCCGGAAGTGCTAAAACGTACAAATATTTTTCTCTGCCTAAAATGACTTTAAATTGAGACCACTTTGAATCTCTCGTTTTTTGCCACTTAGGTTCATGTCCTTGTGATAAACTTGCGTTCGCTAATTCAGGATTAGATTGCGGCAAGGGTTTCACCACCTCCAACAATTTTGTTTAAACTTGGCTGCTCATATGGTTTCATGTCTGCATCTTACAAGCCGAAGCTTCCGCCGGGCAATGACCAATTCTTATTCGCTCAGAACAACTGAGCAATAATTGAGAATCCCTTGCTGCTACTGGGTTTGTGGAAGCTTCGAGTCTCATTAATTAATCTCTTTAACCCTTGCCAGATTATAAATTCGCACCCCATAAAATCAAAAAAAAGCTTGCAAGATGGAGAGGTTACAATTCTCTCACTCTTAGCAAAGCCTTTTTGAAATAAGCCTATTCAATTTTGTTTGGCAATTTACTTACGATGCATTTCTCGATATTGTCCCGGAGGCAATCCAACCTGCTTCTTAAATACACGAATGAAATTTTTAGGGTTGTAGCCTACCTGCTCTGCTATTTCATTCACCATCAAATCTGTTGCTTCCAGCAGCTCCTTAGCCTTCTCTACACGAACTTGTGTGAGATACTCAATAAAGGAGATGTCCATCGTTCGCTTAAACAGCTTGCTTAAATATTGAGGAGTTAGATTGCAAATCTGTGCACACTGATCCAAAGAAATATCAAGATTATAATTTGCCGCAATGTAGTCTGTAACTTTTTCGATAAGCTGCTCATACTCTTGATTCCGCTTGCCGCTCACGGACATCATAATCGGTTCAAATATACGATCTATCAGCCACTCATTAATGGAATGAATCGTTGCACATGATCTCATATCAAAATTGAGCTCACTAGCGGTTCTTCCAAATAGCTGCTCTGGACTCATGTTCATTAAATATACGGTTCGTAAAGTCGTAGACAACAATTGATCATACGACATCCTAATAAGCTCGGGATTATGCACAGCAGATTGCACTTTATCGGAAAAAGCATCAAGCAAACGCTTCGTTTCAGCGAGATCACCGACCTGTAATGAATCGATAAGATGGTTCTCGATCTCTGCTGGATAACGATACATCATTGAAACCGCAAGCCCTTTGCTCTCAATAATCTGATTGCCGCCATTAATCATCCGCGAATAAATAGCAAGCTGCGCTTCACGATATAAATCGGGCAGTTCCTCTACCTGCGAGGCTGCACGGCTTAACCCAATCGTTGCTGGAGATTGCAGAAAATGAGTGATCTGCTGTCGTATTTTTTCAATGCCAGACTTCAGATTGTTTGACCATGCATTCATTTTTTCATTTTCTGTCCACAACCAAACCACTACTTGATCATTTAATCCATTAATGACCATGCCTTCTAGCTGCTGCTGCTCCAGCAATTCTGTCGTCATATTTTTTATAATAAACAAAATTAAATCCTTATCCGACTCTTGAAACTTGCCTGCGTCCGATAGGTGATCATATGAAATAATAAAGACAGCTGCGCATTGTTTCTCTGGAATAGCATATCTGCGCAGAAGCTCATGCAAATGTTCACGTCGTTCATGACTAAATTGCCCTTCCAATAGCCTTAAAGCAAACAACTCCCGAATAAGTGGAAACTGCTGATTGATTTGGCCTTCCAGCTGACTCGCCTTACTGTTAATTTCCTTCCACCGCTGCTGCACATAATTAAATTCGTCTGTTCCCATATCCGCTTGTTGATTATCACTAATATGAGAGACCAGCTTCCGAATCGGACTATATACCCTTTTCGTGCCGATCATCGCGAGCGCAATTCCCGCAGCAAGAACAACAAGCACGATGCCAATCGTTATACCCGCAATCTTCCTTGCGCTGCTGTAAAGCTCCGCTGTTGGAATCATATCCACAAACAGCAGCTTCTTGATTGGAGATACCATAGAAGTAACTAAGTACTCTCGGCCCTGCCATTGATATAAAAACTCTTGCTTGCCCTCATGTGCCACCGTTATCAACTCAAACAAATCTTTAGGCACTTCAGATCCATTCATATGGAATACGAGCTGGCCACCTTCATCGATTACAAACATATGCTGGTTCTTGTATTTCAAAAATTTTTTAGTTAGAGATTCAAACGCTTTATTATCAATAATGACTTGAATAATACCGATCGGATCTTTTGTATGTAAAGGAATTGTACTCGTTAAGGTAATACCAGAATCGTACACTTGACCGCCTTGGGAATAACCAGCCTGCCAAACTAATTGCTGATTGTTTTCCAGCAGCTTCTCATACTTTTCCCGTTCCACTGCTGACTCCATTTTCTTGCCACCGTAAGTAGACGAAATCAAGTAATTCTCGTCCAATGTATATAGCGAAATATCCTTAACAAGTGGGTTTCCGTTCATAAAAGCCAACATGTTCTGATAGATACTCGAATAAAAACCAGAATAATTGGTACGTTTCATTTCCTTCAAGTCTGAAGTGAAGAACGAGCTCAGCTCCAGCTGAATTAAGTTATTCTCTACTCTTTCAAGCCCATTATCGATGGTCTCTGAAGCGTAGCTTAAGACCTGGGTAATGTCTTGGCTGGCATTATCTTTAGCCGTTTTGGAAGTTAAAATATAGCTGGTGATCCCAAGGATAATGATAGGAATGATTGATGATAATAACGTAAAAACAATCATTTTGCGATAAAATGATGGATACTTCAGAAAGCTTTTACGATTAATTATTCGGTTACCCTCTATAAGCTTCATTCTGTCGACTCCTATGTTGATAGACTTTGCTCCTCAGCACAGCGTACAAATCATTTGAAATGAAGTCAATAATTATTAATGAATTTATCCAATTTGCATGCTGCTGAACAAATGTCCACGCAAACAGCATAGCATTGCAATACTATAACTATAGAGATGCACTAGTGAAATAGAAGAATAAACGACTGTTGATTGTCAATGTCAAACCTTTACTAGCCTATTTGCATTGTCTATATGATTAAGAATAGGGTGGGTGATATCGTTATGCTCTATACAGCTCTTGGAGATTCTATTACCTATGGGGAGAATGCCTCCTCACTCGCAAAAGCGTATCCCCAACTAGCCGTTGCCGCTTTAAATTCACGCTCCCGTTCCCGCAGGGCAGCTGGATATGTATTAGCTCGTCCGGGCTGGACCAGTCATGATCTATTAAACGCAGTCATCTGGAAGGGTTCCGCTGCTATAAGCAAATCCGATGTTGTTTCTGTTTGGATTGGAGGGGTAGATTTAGCAAACGCTGCATTATCTTCGATTAAGAACCAACAGCAAATAGCTATAAAACCGATCTTAACTCCCTACAGGCAAAATTTACGAGCCATTCTCGCTCATATAAAAAGCGTAAGCGACGCCCGTATTATTTGCTGCACGCAATATAATCCGTTTCCGAATAGTTCTCTAGCAGCTGCTGCTATCGACCAATTAAATTACACGACGATTGAGGTTGCCCAAAGCTATCATGCACAAATCGCTCCCGCTCATAGATGGTTTGAAGGAAAACAAGCCTCACTAATTTATGGCTATCGTAATGGCAGATTAGAAGATGCATTGAGCGGTACTCTGCCTATCCATCCCAATGATCGTGGTCATCAAGTGATCGCAAACGGATTAATCCCCTATCTTGCTTCTCGCAATTAGTTTTAGAAATAAAAAAATGACACCTTCCCTCTAATGGGCTGGTGTCATTTTTTGATCCTAACTCTTCTGATATTCTCTCTTTACTCATTCAAAATCCAATTTCGTTTGAAATGCTCCTAAAGAACACCCACTACGACAAGCACCCAGCCAATCATAAATGAAAGTCCGCCTAGCGGTGTAATTGGACCAAGAAACCGGGCTTTGGCAACACTCAGCACATATAAGCTTCCCGAGAACAAAATAATGCCCGCTACCAAAAACCAGCCTCCGGTAACGATAAGCTGAACATCCGGATACTGTCCTACCAGCAGACCAATTAATATCAAGCCTAATGCATGCGCAATATGGTACTGCACGCCTACTTCATATACCTTTAGCTTATCTGCTGTTATTTTGCTTTTCAGCGCGTGTGCGCCGAACGCACCAATAGCAACCGCCAGCACCATCAAAATACTGCCGAGCATTACAAATGTTTGCATAGAAAACTCCCACCTCATCTTTCAAGTCGTACATTTAGCATATCATGATTGATCGAGGGAGGGAATTGCTCTCCTAGGTTTCAACCTATTAGACAACAGTACTCTATTTATTTTTCCTTACATAATAATTTCCGATTGATTTACTGTTGCCAGAGGAGTAATGTAGTTTGGTATAGCATCAGGAGGCATCTACGTGAAATTCTTTCAATCTACCGCCACAGAGTGGCAGGGCTGGTCCCGCAATATTCGTTTATTTTTTCTAGCAAACATGTTATATCAAATCGGTACGGGCATGTTCTCGGTACTCTACAATTTGTACATTCACGAGCTCGGTTACCCCGATGCCATGAGCGGAAAAATCGTCAGTATGCAATCACTCGCAACCGCGTTATGTTTCATTCCCATTGGCTTATTCGGCGATCGCGCCAGCCGCAAGCGATTACTCGTCATTGGCGCTCTTTGCAGCGGTGTGGTACTCGCTGGACGCTCATTATTTGAAACAGAAAGCAGCTTACTTACAATGGCCGTTCTGACCGGCTTATTTGCTGCCATCTTTCAGGTGCTTGCCATTCCCTTTCTTGCCACAAACGTAGCTAAAGCAGATCGACTGCGCATTTTCAGTATTTTTTCAGCATTTGTACTCGCCTCGCAGGTCGGCGGCAGCCTTGGCGGAGGCGTCATTGCAGATATTATGCAGGCGGCAGGACTAAGTAAGCTGCTCTCTTTCAAGATCGTTTTACTTGCAGGCAGTATAGCGACAATTGCAGCATTTCTACCTTTGCAAGCCATTAGGGAATCTGCGCGCAGCCAGAAGGAAAGTGTTGAAGCAACTAACGAGCAGCCTGCTTCGAACCAAACAGCTCATCCTAATAAAGAAATGTCATTTATTATGAAGTTCGCCTCCATACAGCTTTTGATTGGTATCGGATCGGGTCTTGTTGTTCCTTATTTGAATTTGTATTTCACCAATCGGTTCTCGATATCACTTAGTGCGATGAGCTTATTGCTTTCATTAGGTCAAGTCATGACCATTATCTCTATGCTCATTGGCCCGTCGCTCGCCAATCGAGTTGGACAAGTGAAAGCGATCGTTATTTTTCAAACCTTATCGCTGCCATTCCTGCTATTAACAGGTTTTACGAACCTGTTACTCGTCGCTTCTATAAGCTTTCTATTCAGACAAGCGCTTATGAATGCGGCCAATCCGCTGCAATCGGCTATTTTGATCGACCGGGTTTCTGCAAAAAAGCAAAGCCTAGCCAACTCCTGTATGCAGACAGCTTTTATGCTTGGATGGGCTACGATGGGACCCATTCATTCTCATCTCATTGCTACCTATGGCTACTACTGGGGATACGCCATCACGTTCAGCATAACTGGAGCACTCTATGTCACGGCATCTATGCTATTTTTTATGTTATTTCGCGAGAAACGTTCCGTAACGTTAAATTAACCAAAACAAAATGATAAAAGAAGCCGCCAGTGGGATCTGGCGGCTTCTTTTTTTAAAATTCAATTTCTTATTTCCGCGCTGCAAGGAATGCATCAACTTGGCTTTGTACCTCTGCAATGATCTTATCAATTCCAGCAGCCTTAATTTTTTTCTGCAAATCTTCCAAGCCTTTATCTACATCTTTAATCGCACCGTATTCGAGCGGAATCGCATAACGAAGCATGACGTTGCTCACATTAGCCACTTCTGTTTTCACTTTGCTGTTGTCGAATACAAAGGTTTCAAGAGGGTAATGATATACCGTTGCTTCCCATGTTTTGCTCATGGCAGATGCCTCTTCTGGGAATGCTGCATCCGTACGATTGAGCGGCGAGTTAAAGCTCCAGTTGGAGAAGCCCGTATAATTGGCAGTCTTGTCTGTCGACTTAAGTTTATCGTCGCCATCAGCTACATAGTTCACGCCATCAATACCGTACATCATGAGATTATGAAGTTCTTTATCATTTTGCATCAAGTTAATGAACATGAGCGCACGTTCTGGATTTTTCGAAGTCGCATGAACCGATGTTCCATTTTGCGTAGCAACGGCTTGAGACTTTTTCTTAGCAGGCGTAATATCAGCAAGCGCAGCTTTATATGGAGAGTTTTCTCTTTCCATCGCCGCCTTCAAGGAACCGAGCGTACCCATATTATGAGTAATCGAAGCCGTTTTGCCTTCTTTAAAATCCTGCTGGTGATCGTTTTTGTTGTTCAATACGTTTTTTGACCAAGCATTATGATCTGCAAGATCCTTATAGTAGTAGAGCAGCTGCTTGAACTCTTCTGTTTCATACACATTAAAGATTTTGCCCGTCTCATCTGTCAGCTTAAATCCGATCGGAAGATCGAAATCAAGCATATTCCACTCACTTTGCTGCTTAAGCAAAATACGATCTAAATTGTGGAGCTTCCAATCCCCTGTTTCTGGAGTAAAGGGTACAATTCCCTTCTCATTTTCAGAAACCGCCTTTAAGTAATTCGCGTAAGCTTCAGGACTGTCGATCGCAGGAAGATTATATTTCACACGCAAATCTTCACGGTACAAGATGAGCTTCTCAACGGACTCTCCGCTGTTCTGTGGTACCATGTATAGCTTGCCGTCAACCTTTGCTTGATCCCAGTTGGATTTCGGCATGATTTCCCATGTTTCCGGCATGTATTTAGACAACATCTCTTCCGTCAGCTCTAAAAATCCGCCCTTCAACGCCTGATCATTATATCCAGCCCAGTTCGCGGAATAAATTAAGTCAAATTCTTCATTGGCTGCTAGTTTCAATGGATACTTTTGAGCCCAATCGGACCAATCTAGAAATTCGCCATCAATTGTCGCATTAATTTTTTCCTTCAGCTTCTTATTAATTTCAGCAAACACCGTATCATAATCTACCGGCTTCGGACCTACAAAAATCATTTTAAGCTTAACTTCCTTGGAAGTATCGATCCCCTCTTCTGCAGCGGCAGGCTGCTCAGTAGCAGGCTGTTCCGTAGCGGTCTCGGTTCCTTCGTTCGCTGGTTTCGGAGATGTGGCTTCTTTGTTGCTGTTGCCTGAGCATGCACTTAAAATGAAAACGAATGTTAGTACAAATGCCAGCCAAAGCGATTTTTTCTTAAACATGCTGGAGACCCCCAATTCATATATTGATAAACCAGGATTGCCTGGAACTATCCTTTTACAGCGCCAATCGTTAATCCTCTAACAAAATATTTTTGAACGAATGGATAAGCGATTAGAATGGGTCCGCTTGCTACGATCGTCATCGCCATCTTTAAACCCTCTGTCGGAAGGCTTGTCGTAACAACCGCGCCTGATCCCATCATCGCCTTGCGCATGCCGTCCATATTCCCTAACATTTTGTACAAATAGTACTGAAGCGGCATTAATTTCTCATTCGAAATAAATAACAGCGCATTATACCAATCATTCCAGTATCCGAGTGCCAAGAACAAACCTATTGTAGCCAAAGCTGGCTTGGACAGTGGAAGAATAAGTCGCATAAAGATTAGAAAATCGCCTGCGCCATCTATTTTTGCTGACTCCGTAATCGCTTCCGGTATACCGCTCATGAATGACTTCATCACGATAATGTAGAAAACATTGAACAACAGCGGGACTATTAAAGCTAGTGCGGTATCCTTCATATGGAGATAGTTGACGATGAGCAGATACCAAGGAACAAGTCCGCCGCTGAACAACGTGGTGAAGAAGAAATAAAACGAAAAGTGATTACGCCATTTAAAATCCTTTCTACTTAGACAATAAGCAGTCATCGACGTTAGAAACAAACCAGCTATCGTGCCAATCGCGGTAACAGCTATTGTTACGATGTAGGCATTAATCATTTGATCCGGGTATTTGAAAAGTATTTTGTAAGCTTCCAATGAAAATTCGCTTGGGAATAGCTGAAACCCGTCCACAACAATTTTGCTCTCATCCGTTAGGGATGACGATAAAATCAAAATAAATGGAACGATACATAACAAGGCCAGCATCACTAGCGCGGTATAGCCAATCGCATAAAACAACCGTTGATCCACTTTTTTTATTTTAGCAGCCTTGACTGCTTTCTTATTTAAACTCAAGCCGGATGCATTCATGTCTTGACCCCCATTCAGAATAAAGCGCGATCCTTATCATATTTACGAACAGCATAGTTGACTAGCATGATTGTCGTGAAGCCAAGTATAGACTGATACACGCCTGCCGCCGCTGACATTCCGATCTCGTTGGTTGTGATAAGTGACCTAAATACGAAGGTATCGATGACATCTGTGGAGGAGAACAACACCCCGTTATTGCCAACCATGTTGTAGAACATGCCGAAATCACCGCGGAAAATGTTGCCGACTGCCAATAAGACTAAAATAATAATGGTCGGATACAGGTTCGGAATCGTGACTCGCATCATTCTTTGGAAAATATTAGCGCCATCAATTTCAGCAGCTTCATACATTTCCGTGTCAATGCTCGTAATGGCAGCCAAATACATTACTGTTCCATAACCAAGCATCTTCCAAGCGGAGACAAATACAAGTATAAACGGCCAATATTCAGGTGTATTATAAATGTCGACCGGCTCCATCCCAAAGCTCTTCAGCAGGACGTTCACCGTACCAATGTCACTATTCAATAAATTGTAGGCAATCGCTCCAACTACGACCCAAGAGATGAAGTATGGGAGAAAAATAACCGTTTGCGTAATTTTACGGAACCATTTGCCGCCAACCTCAAACAAAAATATGGCCGCGAACATTTGCAGTAAGTTGTTTACGACTATAAAAGCTATGTTGTACAACGCCGTGTTTCTTGTCACCCGCCAAGCATCGCCCGATTCGAAGAAAAAGCGAATGTTGTCGAGGCCATTCCACGGACTTCCAAACACACCGCCCGCATAATCATAATGCTTAAAAGCAAGAATGATGCCGACCATCGGAATGTAGGCAAACAGGAGATAAAATAGAACGGCAGGCGCCAGCATGAAAAGGATTACTTTATACTTGTTCAGATCATTCCAAAATCGATGTCGAATCATCAACACTGCCCCTCTCTTCTCTATGTACACATATTATAAAAAGCAGCGGTAAATAAATTAATTATGTGAAACAACTAAAACCAATACTAAATCAACGATTTGAATATCTTTTGCAAAAAAAAATAGCCCAACGCCTGCTATCGACTTGAGCCTTTCACTACTTTTTTTAGATTTTATGCTTTTTTCGATATTCTCCAGGTGACAGCCCCATCGCTTGTTTGAATTGTCTATTGAAATAAATAATATTTTTATAGCCGACCTGCTCGGCAATTTCATAAACCTTCTTTGCCGGGTCCTTTAATAGCTCGCACACCCGCTCCATTCGCAATTGATTGAGATAATCGCTGAATAGTATGTTCGTCTCTGTTTTAAATAGCTGTCCCAAATAATTTGGTGTGAAGTCAAAGTGGGCAGCAACCTCATTGAGCGTTATTTTCTGATCCAATCGCTGCTCGATATAGGCTGTAATTTGATCAATCAGCTTGCGCTTCTGCCGCTGCTTCTTTAAATACAGCAGTTCAGATAGTTCAAAGAACCGTCTCCTCAGCCAAGAGAGGATATCATGCACCGTTTCAAATTCAAATAAAATAATCGGATGATGAGATTCCCATTTCAGCATTTCGTACATATGTTCATTCATTTGCTGCAAATCAGCATGAAGCTTGGAGGTAATACGAATAATGAGTTCATAAATATCGTTTTTCTGGGTCAACGGTTTTTCACCGTTTAAGAGCTGAAGCAAACAGTCGTCAATGGTCGTCAGGTCATACTCCAGCATCGCTCGAAGCATAACATCAACAACCTCTTCAAAATTTGATGCGGCTGATTGTTTGGGGCTCCACTGGAAAGCGCCTTGAATGATTCGATTTTTGCCCATGATCCATTTGATGCTTAATCCTGCTTTCGCCTGCCGATAGGAGTCATGAAGCTTAGCAATATCATTCGTGTACATGCCCATTCCAATCGTAATGGAGCAAGAGAACGTCTCATTAAATTGCCGAACGAGTTGTTCCAGCAGCGCCGTCATGTATTCCTCTTGAACAGCAGCCAGCAGAACATAATGGTAATCATAGCTTGTCATCATACTGCCCAAGTTGTTGTCCAAGGCAAAATTGCGAATAAAGAGGGTGATCTGATTCATAAACAATCGCCGCTCTTCCTCACTTTTCTCCTTAAGCCTCCATGCAAGATCATCAATCTCAATAATTGAGACAGAAGCTCCCTGCTGCAGGAGAGGCGATAAAATCGTATGAATATGTGCTTCAACCTGACCTGGCGTTGCTTCATTAAACCACCGAAGCAGCAGCTCCTGATTTACTAGCGATAAGGTTTCAGACAAGGCCATATTCTGCTGTCGTTCGTTCTCGATCTTAGAGCAAATGAGAATGAGCATGTCATTGAGCTCACTATCATCTACAGGCTTAAGCAAATAACCGCTGGCATTCAGTTGAATGGCCTCTTTGGCATAACTGAAATCCTGATGTCCGCTTATAAAAATAATATGAACCTGAGGATTAATTTCCTTTGCCTTGCGAGCAAACTCCATTCCAGACATGATCGGCATTCGAATGTCGGACAAAATAAGATCGATGCGCTTCTGTTCCATTATCTTCAAAGCTGCAAATCCACTGATTGCCGTTCCTACATCTTGGAGGGATAGCTGTTCATTGCCCGCTACCCGGCGCCTTAACCACTCCAAATCTATTGCTTCATCGTCTACCAATAGGATGCTGATATCCATGTCGGTACTCTCCTCCTCTGGCGCATCATTATGACAGCGGTTCCAAATCTTCAATGATTTCTTCATCGATCGGAAGAATAATTTGCACCGTCGTTCCTGCTCCATATATGCTGCCGATATGAATGCCAAAGTCCTTACCGTATCTTAGCTTGATACGTTCCTCCACATTTTTCAGACCGTATCGGTCCGAGTGGATCGTGCTTGCCAGCATTCTTTTCAACGTTTCCGGTCTCATACCGATCCCGTTATCAATAATTTTCAGCTCTATATGACCCCCGAGACGTTTCCCTGTAATACGAATAGCAATCGTCTCTCCAAACCAAGCATGTTTGAAAATATTTTCGACAAAAGGCTGGAGAATCAGCTTAATTACCGGGATATGTGCAATTTCAGGCTCAATATCGAAATACACCTTGAAGGTATCTGCATACTTCACTCTTTGAATGTCTAGATAGGATTCCACCTGTTCAAGCTCTTTCTCAAGCGTGATATAAACATTGCCTCCGTTTAGCGTAAGCCGATAAAACTTGGACAGCGCCTGCACCATCTTTGTTACTTTATCTACTTCCCCTAAGTTAGCCAGACTTCCGATCGTCGAGAGTGTGTTGTATAAAAAATGAGGGCTAATTTGCGCTTGGAGCACATCAAGCTCTGCCTGTTTTTTCTGAATGCCCTGCACATATACATTTTTGATGAGGTCCTGAATGCTGGTTGCCATCTGATTAAAAGAATCTGCAATATGAACAAATTCATCATTTCCTGTAAAACCAATTCGCTTATAAAAATTCCCTTCTTGAAACGATTGCACGAGCGTTACAATACGTTTCATCTTTTTCCCTGACAGACGGGCAACTATCACTCCGATAAACGCCATAACCAAGAAACTGATGAAGCAAACGGTACTTATCGCTTTTTTCATTCTGGTCGCATCTTTATTTAGATAGGAATGAGGAACCAACGTCTCGATCACAAAATTTGTTCCTGGAATCTCTTCCCTCACACTCAAATATGATTTCATGCTAGCCTTCTCATCTATGCTTCCTCGTTCATACAGATTAAGCCCAGAAGCCATGTCTATTAATCGCAGGCTGATGCCCTCTTCGATTGGGAATGTATCGAAATTGCCTAACAATTCATCGAAGCGAGCCGTAACGCGCAAATAACCGATCGTAGACGAAATGCCGCTGGATGTGACTAATCTACGGAAATGAGAGATGTTGTTTAGTTTCTGGTCCGAATCGACCTGAATCCATAGATGGTCCTGGAATGTAGAGGAAATGGATTTAAACCAATCCGTATTCTCTATACTGTGATGAGAAAGCACATAATAGTCACGCCTGCCAATCGGGGTGGCCATATCATCGCCCGAAACTTCAAGCATATTTTCGTTTACCGTATAGAGCGCCAGTCTAATATTGTTTCCATACAGCAGGAGAGGCGCCTTCATTTGCGGAATAATATCATCCCTCATTTTTAGCATCATATCGAGCTGGTCCCCTTCAAACTGAAGAGCGTTCTGAAAAGTAATGCTGCTGAAAAGTGTACTGGACATTCGCTGGATCTCATCCAGCTGATATTCAATATTGCTTCTCGTCTGCTTCATAGCCGTCCGAATATTCGTTTCTGCCATCTCTGTTCTCGACTCAATGAGCATCGTATAGGAGATGTATCCGATCACAGCGTCAGTCAGCAGAACAAGAATAAGATACGGAATCATCATTTTGTACGTAAACGGAATATACATTTTATTCGGAATGAATCTCTTCATTTTCTCCCGCCTTTAGCCCGTTCTAACAATAATTTAAAATGATAGCCTCATATTATTGTAATAAAAATCCATATAATTAATAAAGATATTACAGTATGGCTTCATTAAATACAATCGGTTGCAGAACGATAATAATAGAAAAATGCTGGCTGATATCGCAAAATGCCAAAAAAACCACAACAAGGTACGGTTGTGGTTTCTAAGTTTATTCTCTTATTTATTCATTCTTTTCTTCCTTTAAGCCTCACCTAATGCAGGGACTTATTTCGCTGCTATTCCTACATGCAATCTTTTCAAAAAGTTGTTTAATTTTTCCGTACACAAGAGCATAGCAATCGCAAATATAATAATAAACCATGGGAAAATACTAATCGTTGTATTGGTTGCAAGCAATCCTAGAAAAGGGGGCACTAGCGTACTGCCTGTATAGGCAGCAGCCATCTGAAAACCCATAATAGACTGTGCGTTCTTTTTCCCGAATCGCGCAGGTGTTTCATGCAGCATACACGGAAATATCGGAGCTAATCCAAGCCCTACAATCATAAATCCGACAAGCGAGACGATAGATGGAAACGGCAGCACTAGCACTACTGTTCCGATTAATGCAATCAGCTGGCCATACCTAATCAGCATGCGACTGCTCATTTTAAATGTTATAAAACCAGTAATCATTCGACCAACTGTAATTCCGACAAAGAACCATGATACCCATTGCGCTGCTGTCGCAGCAGGCAAATCTTTAATATTTACAAGAAAGCTGCTTCCCCATAATCCCATGCTCGCTTCAATGCCGCAGTAAAATAAAAAGGTTAGCATCGCTAATTTGACCCCTTTTATTTGCCATGGCTTCTTATTTTCAGCGGCCTGCTCCAACTTCTGATCATGCAGCTCATTTTGAGCTTCAGCATTTATAACATGACTGCTTTTTGCAACTTTATCCCATAAAGGAAGAGAAATAAATAAAATGACGACTAAAATAAACTGAATCGCTGCAACCGTGAGATAACCATCTCTCCAAAGGTTTTGACCTGAGATAGACGAAGCCATAATAATTGGACCTAACGTAGCTCCTACTCCCCAAAAACAGTGCAGCCAGCTCATATGATGAGCTTTGTAATGGGTAGCCACATAGTTGTTTAATCCAGCATCTACACTGCCCGCGCCAATACCTAACGGAATCGCAAAAATAATTAACCATATAATTGAAGGAGACCATGCAAAACCAAGTAAAGCTCCTGCTGTCAGGATGCAGCTCACAAGCGTTACCTTCCCCGTGCCAAAACGGTGCAGTACGGTACCACTTATCAAGCTCGAAACGATCGTGCTTGCTGCAATAACCATGGAGATGCTCCCAGCCGTTCCTAATGACGCATTCAAATCCATTCTCATCACTGGCCATGCCGATCCGAGCAAGGAATCCGGCAAACCTAAACTAATAAAAGCTAAATAAATAATAATTAAAAAGAACGTTGCCATCGTTATCTGATCTCCTTGGTGTTCGTCATCCATTTGTTTAAGAAGGTTCACGCCTACTTATTAAAGATCTTTAATAAGTCATTATGATAATAGCAGGATTACGTCATACTGACAAGAGAATAAATCAATGCTTGCCCTATTAGTTATTACATATATTACCTGATTCATTTTATCGTCCATTAACAAATGAGCTTTATACTAACTCTAATGCCTCGCATTGTACATCATCTTTGGGAAAAAGAAAGGAATTGCATGCTATGGGAATTCATACGTACTTTCAATCACTTAACGATCTCGAACGTATCATTCGTTGCCCAGGTAAATTTAAGTTTGAAGAGCACAGTGTATCCGCTCATTCTTGGAAGGTTGTTCAATACGCCAAAACATTAGCAGATATTGAAGAAACGAACGGCGTCACAATAGACTGGAAGAAGCTTTACGAAATTACAAGCAGCCATGATTATGGTGAAATATTTATTGGAGACATTAAAACACCAGTTAAACATTACTCCTTAGAACTGCGTGGCATGCTGCAAAAGGTTGAGGAAGGCATGATCGCTCTTTTTATCGAGGAAAATATTCCTGAGGAATTTAAGCCTATTTTCCGCAGACAACTGCGCGAGGGCAAGGATGAATCCGTCGAAGGCCTTATTCTTGAAGTAGCCGATAAGCTTGATCAAGTTTACGAAGCGCTTACGGAATTGCAAAGAGGCAACACCGAAAAGGAATTTGTCGTTATGTACCGTGAAGCGCTCGTCAAAATCAAAAAAATAAAGCTGCATTGTGTAGATTATTTTTTAGAGCACATTTTACCAGACATCGTGAAAGAAAGCTCCAATTGTCCTGTCGATATTCAAAAGATTACAAAGGAAGCCTTAGAGCTGTAGCTTTCACTTCAACTCCTGTTAAATCCCGTAATAAACCTCAGCAATACATCACCTTTTATATGCCTGTAGTCAAAGCTTACAAAATGGCAACACGCCTCATTTACCACTAATCTTCCCTCTTTTTTAAATCAAACCCACTATCCCTTCTGTTTTTTAACTAAATGCCGCGAACTGTGGTTGTATAAAACCACAATTCGCCGTATTTCAATCCGTACTTTTTTAGCCTCAACGCGATATTGCCTCTTTTACTTCATTCCGTTTCATAAGTGTATTAATTGTAGCCTTAATCCCTATCTCGTATGGAGTGGCAGGGATCGGTCCGACAAGCCGCTTATATTTTTCACCGCTTATTACGAATGGTTCCTCAGTTAAATACAGCATCTCAACGACTTCTTTCATAACTGGGGAAAATAAACCGAGCAGCGATAAGCCCATTTTGCCAAGCGGTATGACTGGTTTTGACGTACCTGCTGCCCTCTGGGCTATCTTTACAAAATCGCGGCCAGAGATGACACCTGACGCTGGAATATGCCAGTTCTGCTCGTAAGCATCCTCCCTAATGGCCAGCTCTACGATCATAATTGCCGCATCCGGCAAATAAACAAACTCACGGGCAACCTTCATCGTTCCAATAAATACGGAAGGTTTGCCGGCCGCAATTCCCTCTAAAGTGGATCCCAAATAGGATGCTTGGTTTGCAGATGGGCCATAATAGTCTGGTAAACGTACAATCATTTTATGCGCCTTAATCCACCGTGGGCTAAACACCATTTGCTCGTACTGCAGTCGAACCTTTCCTTTTTTAGTGTGCGGATTTTTAGGGTGATCCTCAGTTGCCTGATTAGTCGTTTTTCTCCCATAAGGATAAATGCCATCCACAACGACGATTTTTGCACCAAGCTGATTAGCGGCCTCCATAACTGCCTCTCCCATAGGGATCAGCTTCGTATGCATGTCATTGTACGGCACATTCGCGCAGCTAAAAATAACCTCATGACCTTCGCAAGCTGATATCAGCTCTTTGGTATTAAAAACATCTCCGACTTTAAGCGATAAATGCTTAGGATTACCTAAATCCATTGCAAGCTGTTTCAGCTTTTGATGAGACCGCCCGAATGCTGTAGTCTCGATTCCTCTGTTTAGAAGTTCCTCAACAATGGGAGCACCAGTACCTCCGGTAGCACCTAATACAATAGCTTTTTTCATTATTATTCACTCCTCAAATTTGTGATTGATCAATCACTAACATGTTGGCGTACGGGCAATGCATTGACTTCAAAAACAAATAACAAATCAATTACTTTGGGAAGCTTCTATCACTGTCTGTATCTAGATAGCCACGGTAGCCCCTAATATGCCAAGTATTTTAAATGTAATTTTATTGATCTAGAATATTTATTGATTGATCAATTACATCAATAGGTTAAAGAGCCAAAATTCAGCTCTAATACATTAACTCCGGCAAGGATAGCGCCATCGAGACATTACACAGCATGCCTCTAGCCAAAAATATAACCGTTTTATCCTTCGGATTCTCAAGCCCAGCTTGCTGGAATGCGTTTAATACTAACTGCTGCACTTCACGGTATCCATTTCGCATAACCTCGACAATCGCTTCGTCTTTTATCGTCTGAGCCTGCATTAGCAGCAGCGTTTCATTCTGATACGATTTCATGACTTCTATATAAGCTTCAACAAGCTCCTTCTCAAGCTGATCAGGTCCCGCTGTCTCGATCACGCTGCGAAATGCAACTACGATGCGTGTCCATGAAACCTCCAAAGCTTCCTTCAACAGAATTTCCTTCGTTGCAAAAAAACGAAAAACATACGGCTGTGATATTTGAGCACGTTCAGCAACCTTTGCGGTTGTCGCGCGATAATATCCAATTTCAGCGAATACTTCAATCGCAGCAGCAATAATATCTGTACGGCGATTAACGGACGCTGCTGTATTTTTTTCCATCGTATCTTCCACCTTTAAGTGCTCACTTGTTAGTAATTGATCAATCACTAACTGAATTGATCATAACTTATCGTTTGAAGGAATGCAATAGCTTTTTAGCCAGGCTGCACTTTTAGCTCATGAGTTTAAATCAAACGAAATCAAAAAAACGAAGACAACAGCTGCATATCCACTGTTATCTTCGTTTTTGAATAACTCATTATTGCTGTACCCTATTCCACAGGCAACTCACATTAACTACAATCACTTACCAACTAACCATTCTGCTATTTCTTCAGTTTGAATTAGGATCGCTATGGGGTCCCAGTACCATGACCGGTCGCTTCCCCATATGTACACCCTATCGTTCTTGACCGCATCAAGCGTATTCCAAATCGGATCAGCCTTGAGATCAGCAAGGGTATGCGAATCGGAAGTCAGTATTATATAGTCCCCTACATATTTCGGTAATACCTCATTGGATATCGATGCCCAGCCCGGATCTTTCATTTCATCAACAACGGCAGCTGGCGGCTTGAAGCCAAATCCTCCGTAAACGGCTTGCCCACCCTTGCCAAAGTTTGCGCCTACCGCGGAAATGTTTTTATCCATTATTTCTAGAATGGAGAAGGTACTGTCAGCCGGAACGACCTGCAATACTTTTTGCTTGGCTTCGGCTATTCTTCGATCATAATCATTGAGCCACTTCTCTGCTTCCTGTTCCTTACCGAGCAGCTTGCCGAAATAGGTAATTTCCTCATGAACGGTTTTTAACGATGCATAAGGTATGATAACCGTAGGTGCGATTTTTGGCAGCTGTTCATTCATTTCAGCGTAGGTATCATCCATAATTATAAGATCAGGTTCCATCTCCAAAATTTTCTCGATATTGCCATTCCCGTCTCCTATATCTTCAACGCCCTTTAAAGCATCACCGAAATAAGGGTTTTTAATGTGATGGTTAGAAGTACCGATAGGGACAACACCAAGCGCAATGAGGCTTCCTAAATATTCACCAGCTACGATTCGTTTCGGATGCGCGGGAACTTCTATATCACCAGCAATCGTAGAGATGGTTTTGGTCTGGGATTCCTCGGCAGGGGGCGACGCTGTCGCTGTTGATGGATTAGTCGTCTCCACTGCACTTTCTACCCCACAGGCACTCAATAATAAAATAAAACTTAATAGCAATCCCGCCACCATGGACGGTTTGAATGGTTTAATCATTGGTATTTCTCCCTCTCCACTTCGTTGATAATGATTATCATTTAAATCAGTATAGCCGAGTAGATTGGGGGAGACAATGGACGATCTCATGCTTATGGAAGGATAATCTTCTACCTTGTGCTTGGATGAGTACTTCAATTTATATTGTGTCGGTGACAAGCCTTTATTTTTTTTGAACATTCTGCCTAAATAATAAGGGTCCTGATAACCAATACCGACAGCGATTTCTCTTAGCGTGGCATCGGTACTGAGCAGCAGCTCTGCTGCCTTATCGATGCGTACCTTGATCAAATAATCGATCGGACTGAGGCCTGTCCGGCTTTTGAAATAAGTAGACAAATGGGGAACACTGTAATTCAAAGTTTCAGATAAGGATTCCAAAGTAATGGACTCTGCATAACGTTCATGAATAATCGAAATGATTTGAGCTGCCAAATCGCGTTTTGCCGGTCGCACACCCTGTACCTGCATTTGATTTAATAAATCATATACAAATTGATGGAGCAAAGCCCTCACACGCAATCTCCCCAGCGGTTCTGCTCTTCCCCATTCCTTATGCATGTCTGTCATGCTGCGATATAATGCTACCGGAAAAGCAGGCACAAAGCCGTATTGGGCATGAAAAGGTTGGGCGCGTTCTACCAGATCGATCATTTCCTGCCTAACAGGCAATGGAATACGTGCTTTATAATAAATCACATAATATTCAAACCCCTCGGCACCAGCGCGAATATTCAATACCGATCCTTTGCCAGTATGAAATATTTTGAATCGTTTGGCATAGTGATCCACACCATCCAGACAAACTTGCGCACTTCCTTGAATAGACATCACAAATATGCTGGCAGGTACGGAGTAGGCAGATAACGATTCTTCGGCTTTCATATTGATGTGACGGACATCAAAAATGGTGCAAAAAGCATGATTCCATGACACCAAATGATCATGCAATTCCATTTTCAGAAACCTGCTTTCTCTATACGCGCTTAATGGGGTACGATATGATTATATATTATAAATGATATGTATTCTCACTAGTAAAATAATTCTATGTAATCCGTCACGGGGTGTGGTTATGGAATGGCATGAGACTATCACAATATGGAGCCAAACGCCGGTTAAAGTGCTTGATATTCGGCATTTGGCAATGAAGACAGGTGAGGAATTGCAAGCTTACCGCCTTCCAGCAAATGCTTTTATCTTCACTAACCAAGGTGAGGCTAAAATATGTCTTGATGGAATGACTGTCGAATCTTCTAATTCCCTGCTGCTGCACGGCGGCAAAGGCGCTACGTTGAATATCAGCTGTCTGAGCCGTCCTTTTGACTACTATCTTATTTTATATAAACCTATGCGCGGCTTATCTACTCAATCTACGCAAAGACAAGCTGAACAGCATGCTCCATTTGGGCAGCAATATACTTTTAAAGCAAAACACCCCTTATCTCTGCTTGCTCTGCTAGAGTCTATGCAGCAGCATTGGAAGCTGAGTGAAGAGCTGGACCGACTGCAGGTGACAGGCCTTTTCTACCAATTCGTGCATGAGCAGTTCCGCCAGCTGCGTATCGCTGATACTGAAGCTGCCCCGCCAGATCTGGCTGTACAGATCGCTAATTATATTCATGCGCATTATCACGAAACGATCTCCATGGAGATGATCGCGAATATATTTCATTACAGTACACACTACCTCTCCAGAGTGTTTAAACGAAAATATGGATGCAGCCCTATGGAGTATCTCGTTCAGACACGTATGAATCAAGCTAAGTTTTTGCTAAATGAAACAGAGGTGACCATTCATGATATCGCCTACAGTGTCGGATATGCAGATATGTATTATTTTAGCCGCCTTTTCAAAAAGCAAACTGGCGAGACACCAGCTCAGTTTAAAATGCATAACCTCGGTTTAAAAAGTTCAGTTCGCACAAATTTTATGCCCGAATCGTTCATTGCTCCCTCCCTAGAAGAAGGTTATATTGTTAACAGTGATAATCATTATCAACAAGATACTTGGAGAGTGGATGAAATGAGTTTTGGTTTTAAGCCTTCTATTGCTGTAACGCTATTGTTTAGCCTATCGTTGCTGCTTGCTGCTTGTGGTGGTTCAGATTCAAATGTGCAGCAGTCTACGGAGGGCAATAATAAGCAGCATAGTGAAAGTACAGATACATTGCCGGCAGAGACTAGGGTTTATAAGGATGCATTAGGGCGAGAAGTGACTATCCCCGTTAAGCCGAGCAAGGCTGTCGTCATTACATACGGTGGTTATTTGCTGCCGCTAGGACTAGAGCCAGTTGGGGTCGATCAAGGTACACTTGAGCAATATCCAGACACCATGACAGAGGCCGATAGCATCGGTGATGGACTTGGCAATGCAGAGGCTATATCTGCCCTACAACCAGACATCATTATACTGCCAGACTATCATAGCGCTGAAATCTACGAAACTTATCAGAAAATAGCTCCAACGGTTGCTGTAGCATGGGGCGGCGATCCAGACGTCATCAATACGCTCCGAGCGATGGGCGATGTCATGAACCGGAAGCCAGAGGCGGAAGCATGGATTTCTAAATTCGAGGAGAAGCTTGAGCGTATCCGAGATGAGATCAATATTAATATTAAAGAAGGTACAACCGCCATCACGTTCATTCTTTATAAGGGCGAGGTTCTATTGGGAGGCAAAGGCGGTACTTTGGGCAAGCTGATCTATGAGGATTTAGGCTTCCAAATGCCAGAGCAGTTTGAGAAATTTGCGGACGGCGGCGCTGCATTGTCGATGGAATCGTTGGCTGATCGGCCTGCCGACTATTTCTTCACACAAATGAAGGATGATGAGCTGGAAGAGATGACAAAACTATTCCAAGAGCCTCTCTATAAAGCCATTCCCGCAGTAAAAAATAATCGTGTCTTAAACATATCCCGTAATAAATGGAATTATGGACCTGACCTCGTGGATGAAGCGGTAGATGCCTTAATCGCACAGGTAGAGCAGTCGCAGAAATAAGGTTGAACTATAAATAGCTTAATCTAAAAAAGCCAACAACCGCGCATGATTTGCGTCGGAGTTGGCTTTTTTATTTGGTTAATTCAATTCGAACTTATAAGCTTGACGGTATTTAAGTGGTGAATGGCCGGTAATATCTTTGAAAATACGTCCAAAATGCGTCATGCTCTCAAAGCCGACCTTTTCAGCAATATCAGCTATTTTCAAGGTGCTCCCCGTTAAGAGCTGGCGTGCCTCCTTGATTCGAACATTGTTCAAATACTCTGTGAAGGTGAAGCCTGTGTTCTCCCGAAACATTTTGCAAAAGTAAGAGGAGCTGATGAAAAACCTGCTGGATATGCCCTGAATCGTTTGGTTTTCATGATAATGCTGGTTCAAATAATCAACGATTTCAAAAATCTTTTTATTGATCGGATTGCTTCCGTCATGTTCAGCTGCAGGCAGCGTTGACGTCTTGCGGTAAAGGAAAATAAGCAGCTCGAACAGCAGTGTTTTTAAATAATATTCATAGCCGGGAGGCTGCTTAATAAATTCCGCAATCATTTTATCGAAAAGCTTCTCGATCATGCTTTGTTCTTGGCCGTTTAAGGGCATGAAATTTTTGCCGCTTGAAAAGCTGGATAGCACATGAAAGCTGTCATTGTAAGGAAACATATCCTCAAGGAATTCCTCTTGAAACAACAGCGTAATCCGCTCAAAAGATTCTCTGCTTGAATTGACCAGCTTATGAATCTCATTCACATTGATGATCAATAACGCGCCGCCAACCACCTGATAGCTTTTATCTTCGATAAAGTAGCTGATATCACCAGAGACGAGATAGAAGATTTCATAGCCATTATGATAATGACGTGATGGCATGCTTGTGTCAGTTTTTCTCTCACGACTAATATCAAACTTTGCAGCTTCATAAAAATTCG
This sequence comes from Paenibacillus sp. FSL K6-3182, assembly GCF_037976325.1. Lineage (NCBI taxonomy): Bacteria > Bacillati > Bacillota > Bacilli > Caryophanales > Paenibacillaceae > Paenibacillus > Paenibacillus sp. FSL K6-3182. Next base: position 295,077 of record NZ_CP150265.1, on the reverse strand, counting down.
ACTCCATAAACATTACACCACCATGTAAAGTAATGAGTTTATATTCAAAGTAATATACGTAGAAAAATGATAAATTAGATAAGATATGTGCTTATAATTCATATTATCATATGCTATATTGGTTAGCAATAAGGCATAACAACAGTGGGTGATGCATAGTAGAACATGCTTTTGGAATGAAATAACAATAATTCGAGTTAGTTTTATTAACATTTTGTAAAAGTGGGTTCAAAAAAACGAATACGGGGGTTGTCATGAAAAATCTAATAACGAAAAATCGTTTAGTGATGAGTGCACTTCTTTTGTTTTCCCTTTCTACCACGTTGTCTGCTTGCGGCGGTGAAGCCGGGTCAAAAAATAACAGCAACGAAGGGGTAAAGAACAACGGCAAGGATAAGGTTGAGATCGTTTGGGTAATGGCAGCAGACCCGGACAAAAAGGCATGGCAGGACGCAATGGTTTCGACCTTCGAAGAAAGCCATCCGAATGTTAAAGTGCGGCTTGAGAATATCCCGTACGATCAATTCGATCAAAAGCTGACTACCTTGATTGCCAGCGGCAATGCACCGGATGTTTGGAATCCCAATCAGGCGGATAGCGGATTTGCTACTTATATGAAGATGGGCGCATTGAAGGACCTTACTCCTTATATTGAGAAAGGGGCTCCCGAGCTCGATACAATGGACCCTAACCTGCTCGATATTTATAAAATCAACGGTAAAAATTACGGCGTTCCGCTCGTAAGCAACGCTACTTATCTTTATTACAACAAGGACTTATTCGATGCTGCTGGCCTTTCTTACCCGACGACCGACTGGGATGATAAGTCTTGGAATTTCGATGCGATGCTCGAAACCGCACAAAAGTTGTCTCATGACGTAGGTGACGCTCGCAAGCAGGTTTTTGGCTTCTCCAGCGCATTAAGCGCAAATGCAATGACATGGCTATTCGGAGGAGATCTATTCAAGCCCGAAGCTTATACATCTGGCGTAATGGGTGAGCCTGATCTAATGAAGCCGATTAACGTCGAAGCACTGCAGTTCAATGTGGATTTGATCAATAAATACAAAGTAGCACCGGACGCAGAGACAGTAGCCGCATCCGCGCAGCTGGGCGATCCTTTCCTTACCGGCAAAGTCGGTATGTACATTTCCGGCGGCTGGGGACTCGGCTCCTACAAGCAAGCGGATTTCAAATGGGGCGTTGCGGCTGTTCCCTATCATGAAGGACGCAAGGTTACCCTTTATGTTGATCCTTGGAGCATCTCGGCAACAAGCAAGCATCCCGACGAGGCATGGGAATTTGTCCGGCATTTAGCTAATCCAGCTGAAGGCGGCGGCGCCTACCGTTACATGAATGAAGTAGGGAGAACGCCGGCAGACGCGAGCTTATTTAAGCTTTGGTATGACAAAATGGGTGCAGAAATCGGCATGGATCCTGAGGCATTCAAACAGGTTCACGAAGGCTCGATCAAGTATGGCCGGGAAGCTGAAAACCATTTGATCGTCAAATTCAATACGGTTCTAGAAACGATGAACCAATCGCTCTATCTGGTATGGGGAGGCAAGAAGAACATAGCCGACGGTTTGAAAGTGTTGAATGATAACCTCCTATCCTTGAATTTGAATTAATAGCAGCCAGAGCTTTAAGTAAATTTCAGCCGAGCGGATGCCCTTCATCAGAAGGCATCCGCCGGCCCAACGGAGGTAGCCCATGAGAAAGCTTTCGCTGGCCATGAAGCGCGAGGAACGGTCGTTTTGGTTTTTCATAGCCCCTTGGTTTATCGGTTTTATATGCTTCACCGGGGGACCGATTCTCGTCTCGCTGCTGCTCAGCTTCACTGATTACAATGTCATCTCGTCCCCGACATTTGCAGGAACAAGCAATTACAGCACGCTGTTCGGAGACCGGCTGTTTTACAAGTCATTGTCCGTGACTCTCTATTACAGCGTTATGGCCGTACCGTTTACGATACTGACATCTTTGATTGTTGCCGTTCTGCTTAATCAAAAAATCAAGGGGCAATCGCTCCTACGCACGCTGTATTACGCACCAAGCATCATATCTGGTGTAGCTGTCTCCTTTTTGTGGTCATGGCTGCTTAACCCGCAGTTCGGTGTCGTGAACTCAGTCCTTTATGATTGGTTCGGCATTCAAGGACCAGGTTGGTTTACGAGCCCGGGTACGGTCGTTCCATCCATGGTACTCATGCAATTGACGGCATCAGGCAGCACGATGGTGATCTTTCTTGCCGCGCTGCAATCGCTGCCGGCAGATCTGTTTGAAGCCGCATCTATGGAAGGGGCGAGCGGTTTCGCGAAGTTCCGTAAAATTACGATTCCGCTTATTTCACCTGTCATTTTATTCAATACCATCATTAGCATGATCGGATCACTGCAAATCTTTACGGAAGCCTACGTTATCACGAAGGGAGGGCCGGACTGGAACTCCTATTTCTACGTGTATTATTTATTTGATACTGCATTCAAGCAGTTCCGGATGGGGTATGCCTCCGCTCAGGCATGGATATTATTCCTGCTTATTTTCGCGCTGACTCTCGTATCGCTGTGGGGCTCCAAAAAATTCGTCCACTATGAATATGACTCGAAGTAAAGGAGGTTCCTTTATTATGAAGCGAAAAAAATCGTACAATCACGGCGATCTGCGTCTGATGGACAAAACAATCATCTACATCCTTCTATACGGAGGCGTTCTATTATTCGCATTTCCGCTGTTTTGGATGCTCTCCACTTCGCTTAAGACCATCGGCGAAATTCATCGCGTTCCGATGACATGGTTTCCAGCCCATTTGCAGTGGATCAACTTTAAGCAGATTTTCATCGATGCCCCTATGGCTCGTTTCCTATGGAACTCGGTATGGTACTCAGCCGTGACGGTAGGTGCAGTTGTATTCTCCTCGTCGATGGCCGCCTTCGCTTTTGCGAGATTGCGGGCGCGCGGAAGTATGCTTTTATTCGGGCTTGTCCTCAGTACGATGATGATTCCGTCCCAAGTCACCTTGATTCCGCAATATTTGCTGTTTACAAAGCTGCACTGGACAGGCACGTATTTGCCGCTCGTGATTCCAGCTTTTACAGCAAGCTCCTTCACCATTTTTCTAATGCGCCAATTTTATTTGGGCATTACCAAAGAATTGGATGAAGCCGTCAAAATCGACGGAGGAAGCCATTTCACGATGTATTTCCGAATCCTGATTCCCCTCTCCATGCCTGCGTTCGCAACTGCGGCTATTTTGGAGCTGATATCGAGATGGAATGATCTATTCGGACCGCTCATTTATTTGAACGATATGACGAAATACCCGATTTCACTCGGGCTCGCTAATTTTACAGCTGCATACGGAGCAACACCGTGGCATCTGTTGATGGCAGCTTCGCTGGTCGCGATTTTGCCGCTGCTGTTCATTTTCTTTTTTGCTCAAAAGTATTTCATTCAAGGAATCGTTGTATCCGGCTCTAAAGGCTAAATTTATTATTTAGTATTCATTACGCATTCATCGGAGGTACTACATGAAGTTTGACTATCATACGCATCATGAACGCTGCGGACACGCAGTTGGTTCCGTCAAGGAATATATCGAAGCAGCAATAACACAGGGATTAGATATTATCGGCATCTCGGATCATACACCATTTTTCGCAATTGCTGAGGATCGTCCTTCCTTAACTGGCAGCATGGCAAAAAGCGAGTTTCCAGCTTATATTAAAGAGGTCTTGGAGCTAAAGAAAGACTATGAAGAAAAAATAGAGGTGCTGCTCGGCATCGAAGCTGATTTTTTACCGGATCATCTGGATTTATACCGCTCGGTTATCGCTTCTTATCCTTTTGACTATGTCATTGGCTCCGTGCATGAATTCGCCGGTATCGGCATATACGATTCAGAGTATTGGGAAGGCTTGACTGCAGCACGTAAACTGGAAGTAAAAAATTTATTTTATGATTATATCGCTCAGTCCGCCAAATGTGGATTATATGATATTTTAGGTCATGTAGATTCATTGAACCGCTACTTCTACGGTTATCCAGAGCTCCGCACAGAAGCTGCCGACGTCACGTTGAAAGCAATCGCTGCTAGTGACGTCGTCATTGAAATCAATTCTTCCGACAACAATTGGGTGCCGGATGGCTATTTCCTAGAACGCGCGCTCCATTATGGGGTTAAGGTGACCTTCGGCTCCGATGCGCACCAACCCGAACGCGTAGGCGAGCATTTCTCGGCCATCGGCAGCCATTTATATGAAATTGGGTATCGAGAATGGGCCATATTCCGCAAACGCGAACGGTTGATGGTTCCAATTAGTCGGTGATCGCCTTGGATAACCCGTGGGTTATTGACCATGCCACCATCCTAATCCGGTTGTCTCTGGCCGTATTTCTTGGCGGTCTCATCGGCTTCGAACGGGAGCAGCAAAATCATCCGGCTGGGCTTCGCACGCATATTCTGGTTTGCCTCGGCTCTTCGATGATCATGCTGCTGTCCATTTACGGCTTCGCTGAATTTGCGGGAGAGCCCAACGTACGTATTGACCCGGCGCGGTTAGCAACGGCTGTCATTACCGGCGTCGGCTTTCTCGGAGCCGGCACGATTTTATTCACAGGCAAGTCCATTACAGGGCTGACCACAGCCGCTTCCTTATGGGTCGTCGCAGCCATTGGGCTGCAGATCGGTGCTGGCTTTTATTTTAGCGCAGCGGCAGGAACGATTCTTGTGTTCATAACATTATGGGTTTTCAATAAAGTGGAGCACCGTTTTCTGAAGAGCAAGAAGGTTAGAAAGCTTACCATTCAGGCGGAGACAGAAGAGGAGCTGCTGGACATCGTCACCCAGAGGCTTGCCAGCCGCTCGATTATGACGCAAAAAATGATGCTGCAGCGGATACGTCCATCGCTAGATATGCCTTTATGCTGGGAAGTAAAGCTTGATATCGTCGTTCCAAGAACCATGGAGCCGAAGGAAATCGTAGCCGAAATGAAACAAATCGGCGGAGTCGTTGCTGTCAGTTTTGAATAGAATAAATAGTTAAACACCCCCGGCGGTTATCGCCAGGGGTGTTTGTACGTATTTGCAAATTAATTGATGCATTTACTAGAATATTAACTCTTTTTAGCGGGGCTTTACCCCTCCTCATCGTGCAATCTACAAGCCTAACTTTTGCCCCTTCTCCAGCCGCAAAATTCTGCTCTCTCCCTCATTTGCCAGTTCTCTGAACTGACTAATGGTTTCACGCATGCGAGGAAGCGCCTCCTGCTTATAGGTGCTAATTGAATCTAACGCCGACAGCACATCAACAAAAGCCTGTTTCATCGTGTCGACTGAAATATTTGTTTCAAGTGATTGCTTATGGATCGCTGCGCCTTGATCTTTCAGCATTTTTGAAGTGCCGCTGATGAGAGTGTCCGTGGTTTGATTGAGAAGCTCAATCTTTTTTAGTACAATCCTTTGATTGTAGAGTGCGCTGGCTACTGTGACTGAAATTTTCAAGGCAGAAACGGTAACGTTCCTTGCTCTGTCTACCCCTCTCATAAGCTCCTTATTATTTCTCATCACAACTTCAATTGCCATAATCCCCTGTTGATTAACGACCAGCATTTGCTGCAAATCCATGAGACGCTGGCGCAAAGGAAACAAAACTTCCTCTGTAATGAACAGGATTTTGTCTTCAGATTCTTGACGCAGTTTAGCTGCTTCGATCTGCGATTCAATTTCCGAATCCATTAACACACCCAGTTGGATTTCCTTTTGAAGCTTTTTAGTGAGCTCCCTGAGAGCATGCTGCTCAATTTCCAAGGTTGTATTATCATTTTTCAATACCGTTTTTCCCTTATCCAAAGATATTATGATGTCCGAAATGACAGCATCTGCTTTTTGGTACTTTACAAAATAACGCCGCAAAGGGTTAAACAACATGCCTAAAACCCCGCTTTTCGCAAAATCTATGACGCTGGGATCTAGATCTTTTAACTGAAGATGCAGCTCCGCCAAGCCCTTGGCTACCTGCCCGCCTTCATCCCCTGTTTTGGATAAGTTCCCTACAGAAACCTGCAAAAGAGCATTTTTCTCCGAGGATGACCGCATGGAGCTCATCCCAAAGCTATCGATGGATTGCAAGACCGCCCTCCGTTTCTCCAATGACTCGATATCCAATGCCAAAATCGTAGAAACATTATTTAAAGCCAGCTCCTTCAGCTGCGTTAATTCCTCTGGCTCGGGCTTAACCTGCTCCTCCATTGCTGATTTCAATTTTTCCTCACTAATCACTTCCATAGAAAATGACATTGAAGCCCCTCCTCATTGATAATCCTTACATTTGAACGTTGAGCAAATTGCTGATTTTATAAACAACATCCTCTGTATCTGCGTTAATGCTGGCCGCCTCATTGATGCTCGAAATACTTTGAAGCGCCTTGATATTCGCATTGTAACCTATCGTGTAGATCGGGATTTTGTACGTCTCAATCAGTCCTCTAATATCCTTAAGTGAATGCCCTTCATTCGTTTCCCCGTCGCTGAGCACAAAGATCAGCGGCTTCACATCCGGATTTAAGGCCATCTCATCCTGAAGCATTTTCATCGCCACCACAATACCGTCAAAAGTAGCTGTTCCTCCACTGGCCTGAAGGCTGTCTATGGCCCCAACGAACATCGACTGCTGATTCGTGTCATACTTCCCTATAGGAAGATTAATGGCCACATCACTGGAGTAAGAAACGAATCCAATACTGTTGTCCCGTCCCAAAAACTTTTGTCCTTTCAGCAGCGATTCCTTCAATCGGTTTAAGGGTTCACCGCCCATGCTCCCTGATACGTCTGCTACAAACACAGCCGCAATCGGTTTACTCCCGTTCTTCTTTTCCTTCCACAGCTTCTGCGCAGCAGACAAAATACTGCCATCCACCGCTTCAAGCTCTGACTTATAGTCATTCAGGCCATTAAAACCCTTTTGCTCCGCTAATTTCTGATATTTTTCTTGTTCCACAAAATCGGCAAACTTCTGAATAATGTCGAGCTTATCCTTTGGCAAATCACCTAAAGCATAAAGCGGGCTGTCATGTCTGACACCGAAAGGGGTGAACACGTAACCTGCTTTGAAATCTGTTGCGTTCACAAAGGTTTGATACTCAAGAACAAAAGCATCAAGCATACCCGTCTTGGCTGCCTCACGCATTTGCAACGTGGTAGAAGCAATAAAAGGTACATTGGCCTGGAACTTCTCAAAGCCTTGAACCGCTTTCTCCCCAAGCAGATTGGAGCTGTCAAAGGTTCCGAGGGCAGTCACCAGAAAGTTTAGCCCTGTAGAACTGGCAAATGGATCTGTATACCCCATAGCCAACTCATTATCCGCGATAGCGTCGGTTACTGTTTTCAAATTCAGAGAACCGTATTTATCGACAAGCTCATCATATTTCGCCTTGGTTGCTACAATGCCAGTAACATTACCAACAAGACGCTTAGAGACCAGCTCAGCTTGGATGCCATCCGCTTTCACCATTTCTCCCCACAGCTCGTTGGAAGGAGTAAAAGCATCCGGTATATATTTGCCTGATCTGATATAATCGGCAGCAGTTCCCGAAGCAATATTACGGATCATGACCGAAACCGGCTTTCCATTTACCGTCGTATTGGATTTATTGAATTCTTCAGCCACCTCGTTTAACCAGCCATCAACACCCGTTCCTGATTTCTCTGTGGAAGAGAAAATCTCTACAAAGCTATCGGTTGTATTTGTTACTGAAACCGGAAACTTCGAAATATCAGGTAAGGAATCCCCGATTGACGCGGGATCGAGATCGATTTGACCCTTAATTGGCTGTATCGTTTTCACAGACACATCTTTATATAATTTATCAAGCTTTTTCGCTGCATCTTCCGTCGTGATCTGCGTCTTTGTTTTACCTAAATTTGAAGTTAAGCTAATGCCTAAATAAACAAGCAAAAAAACAGACACTGCAATAGCTCCTATCACTACAAAAGCTTTCCCCTTACCTGCCATATCCGTCTCCCTCTCCATGCTTATATAATTTAGTCTGCTTGATTAATATATCGATTTCCTTCATGCATGACATTTCCTCAACATCTCTGTAGTCGGTACTGTTTAAAAGCGATATTTCCAATAATAATTTATCTAGCTTAAGCAAAATTTCCTCATTCGCACGAAGATAACCCGTCACGTAGGATAAGTACTCCTTGTATAAATTTGTTTTTTCCTGTACTAGCTTGTTAGATAGCCCCGCGGGTTGCTGTTGGCCTGTAAAGTTGGAGTATCCAGAGGCATTGAATACACTAAGCTTATTGAGAATACCTCTAATATTAAGATAGAACAGCTTCTCAACCTCATAAATAACCGAATCGAACTTCTTATAGCTTAACTCCGTCTGATCAAATCGCTGACTAAGAACCTCGGTCAAGGCGGTCTTCTTCTTTTCTATGCGTTCCAGCTGATCCAAAGCAAGAGCAATATCATTTTTAAGATCTTTTGCATGTCGATACGGTTGAAGCGCTGCGATATAATCCTCACGCGTTGAAATGTTTTTTACAGGCAGCGCAACTGGCGGTTTAAAAAGCAAACTATAACTCCCATATAACATAACAAGCAGGCTTACAACCAATAACGTTACGCCTGAAGCCGTTTCAAGTACACTTTCACCTCCTATTTCCACACCTAGAAGCCCAGGTGACAACACGACAATATTCAGGATCGCAACTCCGCCAATAAGCCCAAACAGCTTCAAAAATCTCCCGTTATCCAACGTTCACACTTCCCCCTGCTATTACAGTAACTTACTCCAATTCAACTTTTTAAGAAGCATCGTTATCAACACAGCTATATCGTTAAAATGTAGATATTACACTCCTTATGCTTAATTTTATCAGAGAATAACCGAACAAGCTCCTAAATCTTACTAATTTATCCGTTTGAATTTATAAATGGAAAAAAAGAGACGCCTGAGGGTCTCTTTTTTATTGGATTTATAAGTAGGGGAAGGCAATGATCTGCTGCCTAGAGGCATTAGAAAGCTGAAGCTGTAATACCTGTCTGTTTAAGTACTTTACGAGGACTTACGAGGAGTAAACGATGCAATCAACCTATTAATTAAATAATAAAACAGCTGCCTAATAAGTGAAAAAGCAAAAACCCCAACCTCTTATGGTCGGGGATTCACATTGTGGAAGCGAACTGCGCCAAAGTACAACGACAATTGGCCTCAGCGCAATGATTTGATTGCTGGGATTAGTATGATTCCTTATATTCATTGCTTCCAAATCACTCTTTATGAAATGCGCAGCGCCTGTCTTCTCATCCACATCGTCGCGACCCACTTTTCACCTTTAATCACCGGTGTACCTGCATGCAAGGTGAAATCATTTATTTCATTATTGTTATAAAAATATTCAAAGTAAACAGCCATACCTTTGTTAGGAAAAACTGAAATATTAAGCAGAGGGAACGCCGTTTCTCCGCCTTCCTCCACATCATTCAAATACATTATAAGCGTACTAATTCGATTGTTAGCACTTGCTCGATTTGTTTCTGCGAAAAAATCATAATGTGGCTGATACTCTTGGCCAGGGGTATACAGCAAAACTTGCAAGCCGTCGCCATGCTCAATGGGAATATTCATAATTTGAGAGAATCTTTTTTCGATTTTTGTAATCGTCTCATTCTCCTCACAAAATACTCCACTGCTCGTTCTAATTTGGTTCTCTGCACGATCTCCACTTATTTTTGAACGTTGCAATTGTTCCCTAGAATGTCTAATTAGCTCATCGCATTCCTCATCGCTAAGCACATTTCCTAGTACGACAACCAATGGCTCCTCATACTTGGCAAGAATACGAATCTCTCGATCTTCTGTCTTAATTGTATTTCCAGCATGATCAAATATCGTCCGCTCTTTTTCCGTCGTATCCCCTATCATTCTTACACAGCCCCTATGGTATGACATTCACCACAAAATACCATACCATACATTTCAAGTATTTACTTTAAAAAATCAGAAAAATCGAAACAATCAAACGGTCACCCCGCTATGGTTGCGCAGGTATATACATATTTTGTATCTCCTGTACTCCGGGCACGAACCCGAGATTAAAATAAACAGATTCTGCATCGTTACCTTCCATCACATACAATCGTAGAATTGAATATTTATTTTTCAGCATACTCAGCGCTCTTTGCAGCATAAGTGTAGCCAGCCCTCTTCCTCTATGAGCAGGTATTACACCGATACTATATACTGCTGCCATGTTATCTTGTAGACAAAGACGACAATTGGCAATGAGCTGACCAGAGTTCTTATCATAGATTAGTGTTGAGGCCTGAACTAATATGTCATTCGAATAATTAGGATCTTCATTTGGCATAAAATCTTCTAAAGAAAACTTTTTTCTCCTTACTGCTTCAAATCCGCCTTTAAAGCTTTCATAGTCACAATGAGCAATGTCATCTTCATTGATGAATCGCTTAGCTCCCGTCTCGTTTTCTTCAATTTGGGGACTTTCAATAATTAGATTATCATCCCAGATAACTTCGAAATGATCTGTAGGACGCTGCATCCAACGGCATCTGAATTCATCCGCCCAGAAGCCTGCCCTCGCAAATAATTGAACTTGATCAGGAAGAACCTCAAAAGTCTTAATTGGCTGCGATCTGTCAGACCAATGTATTACTATTTTTTTAAGCAGCTTCAATATCTTGAATGCATCATTAAAAGGAGGAATAAAAAATAAATGGTAGATTACGTTGGGCGCCATTCTTACGCCACCGATTTTATTCTCTCCCTCATAAATCCAATATGAATTTCTTCGCGATGCTGCATAGCTTTCTTCTCTAAAAAAACCATTATATTGCATATTATAATATACAGAACAATACAATCCCCATTCTTCTGGCTCCGCCATCCGAATAGAATATTCCTTCGACAAATCATAAGTAATGGTATCCATAGACCAATTGTTTAATTGCATACTCCATACCTCCTTGTAAATTCACAAAATAATAGAATGAAAACACGAATTACTACCGTTTGATACCTCTCTACAAGACGTCCGAGAACGACAAAAAGACTACAGATGAACGTAGCTTCATCTGCAGCCTCTAATCTCCTAAGTGATCCCTATTCACAGGAATGAATTTCATTATACCTGATATAAGAATACAATTACCGCGCACATAAGTCGCGTTAGAGTAAGGGCGTATGATATTGCTATTGTTCTTAATGTACGAGTTTAGCCAAATAGCAGGTATGCAGATCATAACTGCGATCACCTCCAATTAAGCCACACCTCATATATTCAGTTATTTTTTCAACTGATTAAGAACAACAATAATCATGACACCATTCACTCCTATCGCATGCTTATTTGTCTATATTACCAACGAGAATGCCTATTTTCAATTTACTAAATAATTATAAAAGATTTCTACCCGTATTTTATCCTACAGATAGCAAAAACTTAATGACCTATAACCTGCCTAGTGCTTCTGCCTTTCTATTTTACCAGCTATAATTTGTGGGGGATAAGATTGCATTACAACATATTCACCTTTATCATTCGTTTTGGGAGTTACATTAACTGATTCACCTATCGCCAGCTCGTTGTAGAGCAGAGTATCCTCAACAATATAATTTATTAATTCAATATCATTCTTTTTAAATGTTTCAAAGTCCATACTTTCTGCATCTTTCCAAGAGATATCCTTCGCTACTAAAATTTTTTGCTCTTCTTTTGCAATAATGTAATTCCCCTTTTTGTCGTCTGATGAGGAACTGCAACCAGCTAATCCACATACGAAAATTGCTAAGGCTACTCCTAATACTAACTTTTTCAACATTTTCACCCCTATTCAGTATAACCTTTAGACGAAAATGTAAGTGATATGTTACGAACGAATACAATTTTAAGCTTTTGTTTTGGTTGATTTATCAATACGTCATCATATTTCATACTTAATCATTATTGCCACTCGGTTCAACATTCACGATGTATCCCTTTTAAACCACCATGATGATTCACTATTTCTTCTAGTCCTTCGACCGTCTCTCCAAAAAAACTTTGCTCACTTTCGATTTCAAATTTCATCTCATTATCTTGATGTGCAAATTCCTTGAAATAACCTATTATTGAGATTTGCCTTCTATTAATAAATTTAACTTTGAGCTCTAGGTTTGCTTCAGTAGAACAAAATGTTGCCACTCCCTTTAACTCCGCCCAACATTTAACTATCTGATTATAGAACTCAAATACTTCACCAGTTGTAAACCATAACTCACCCTTTACGTAATAGCTTCCGCTCTTAATTTCTGCGATTCCCCTTACATCATAACCACCAAAAGGGCTTATCATATTCGGAAACCCGAATACTTCATCTAAAGAGATTTGTATAAAACAACCCTGTTTACCTCTCATAACAAATTGGTATATCGGAATCAACCCATTTCGTAGTAACTTATTTCAGTTCTTTTAATTAGCCTGCTAGTAAGCTTCATATAAAATGAGAGCAGGTTCCGCAGCGCCTGCTCATTAATATGTTCTATTCAACTAACGTTGCCCACCCTCGTAATAAAAAAATCATTTAAAGGCTAAGTTCTTTCTCTTAACATTGTATTTTTAACATCTACCAAGCTGATGCGTTCATTCTGGCAATTTCATCGGTTAGTCCCAGTCTGGTCATTTCTTCTACCATTACTTTTTCGACTTCCTCGCTATGAAAGCCTTTTGCGTTAAATGTACGTATCAACGCTAGTTTGCCAGCATAGGTAGCCCGCTTTAAATAACCCTGCAATTCTTCAGCTTCCAAATCATCATCCACCAGAAGTGTTTCGTGTTGCTGACCTTTATCTCCAGGATGTACATTGGTTACCCCTAGTCCATCAGGAGTAGCGACAACGATTCGTTTCTCCCTCGCTGCTTTCACTCGATCAAGGTATGTATATGGATGATCGATTTTTGGTAGGTTTAGCGCATCTACCAGTCTGGACATGACCTTACGGCGATTTGCTTGATCTTCCTCGGTTGGTGCCCATTCATATTGCGCTTCCTCTTCCTCTTGTAAGTAGTTTTGGTAGGCCTCATCACTTTCAAACGACATATATATAAAAGTACTGTCAATAGCAATTACGCTCAAAAACTCCCTAATATTGTTGGCAATGACTTCTCCAGCTTCATCCCCACCCATTGGGGAAACTCTTACAATAGGGGCATTATTTAAATCCGGAACAGATCCGAATTCCGTTAAGAAGCCGTAGTGTTCGCCATCTCCACCCGTCCACCCAAACGAAATGATATCCCAAGGAGTATTCCCATACTCACTTTGGTAATAACCTCCGTAAAAGCCGAGCTCATCCCATAACGATAGTCCTTCTTCTTCAAGTTCCTTATCTAAGGAGTACAGGTCGCTGAATATATCCAGATCAGAATATTTTCCGTAATTGATCTGCTCACTTTCTTCTGCACTCATTGTATTCTCTGCTACAGTTTCTTGCTTCGCTTGCCATGCGAGCAATTCCTCCCTGTCTTCATCTGTGACCTCGCCAGGGTTTGGAGATGTCGTAATCATAACTTTACCTGTTCCAGCATTAAAAACGATTTCTGAATCTGTTAAACCACTTAATCGTTTGGAGTGAATATAAATATGCCCATCAACTAATCGAAGCGTATCTTCCCACTCATCATGCATATAGGTCGTACCACTTCCATTTAATGTCTTGTAAGAGATAGCTAATGATCCATCTTTTTCGTGATTATAAGTCCAACCCATGGCAGTAAGTACCGAATCAAGAGGAAGATACAATCTTCGTCCCTCTATAAAAGGTTTGTTAGTAATAAGAATTTCATTCCCATCAACGTAAATATCCACTTGCTTTCCTGCCTTCTGTATATTCTCAGGGGGATTGGGCCTATCGCCACATCCACTCAGTATGCCCACGATTATGTTAAGGACAACTACCACTAATACTAGTTTCTTGACCGTCATTTCTTCTGTTCGCACATACTAATCCCCTTAGAAACGATCTCTTTTTCTATATTTTCGTCAGATAGTTAGATTATTCTGAAGTAATAAATCCAGAGGAGTACCATCAATAACGATAGTATGATGTTCAACTTTACAATACTCACTCTTCATCGTTACGACTTCAATTTTATTTACCAGTTCCATTGTTTAGACACCTCACTTTAAACAATTACCACGAAATAATGCACTACGATTTGCTCCGCTAACCTACCCGCTATTTCAAACGACCTCCTATTTTAAAATCTCAGTTGGGAGGGGCGGTGCAAACTCATATCTCCTAGCACGAGTATATAAGTTGTTTTTAAGCCGTAATTCAAAACATGCACCGTTAAATAATTCGCTTTGACAGCTTCAATATCCTTCCAGTTAAAATGCTATCTCCTCCAATATGAATCTCCAATAGTGTAACGGTAGATTGAATTATTCGACATGTATTACGACTTATCAACCAGTGCATGAGTTTTTTTAATTTATTATATACGTTGACACGTATATACACTTAAGTGTATATTGAATGTATGAACACAAACACTATGCAATTAACATTACTTACACTCGCCGAGCCGAACCGCTTTAACATTGTTGAGTTATTAAAAAAAGCACCACGATCGGTGAGTGAGATCGTCCAAGCGCTCAATATCGGTCAACCCCAAGTGTCTCGCCATCTACGTATTTTGAGCGAGGCTGGGTTGGTGAGCTCCCGCAACAAGGCACAACAACGAATATATAGCCTCGAAGCAAAGCCCTTTCAGGATCTGGATGCGTGGTTTGACTCATTTAGTATCCTTTGGGAAGAGCGTCTCGATTATTTTGAGGATTATATGCTCGACTACAAAAAAAAGGAGGATTAATACTAGCCTTTTATCTCAAGCGTTATCGCAGCAATGTTCGAAATCACCAAGCCATTTGGAATAATAGATTTGACGCACTAGAAAATGATCTAAAAAGGATGAATGAAGATGCGATCAAAAACAAAAATCCATAAAAACCGGGAACTTCGTGAGCTTACCATCGAACGGATATTAGCATTGCCTCCCAAGCTTGCTTGGGAAGGTTGGACAAAACCGGAACATATTACGCGTTGGTGGGGCCCTAAATTATGGACAACCACCGTCTTTGAAATGGATGTAAGACCCGGCGGTATTTGGCGTTATAGTCTCAAATCAGATGACATTATCGGGGAAGAGGCTTTCTGCAAAGCTGTTTATCAAGAGGTTACTGAACCCTTTACACTAGTATATACCGACTCGTTTACCGACAAAGACTGGAATGTCGTAGAGAACAGCGAGATGCTAACGACTGTTCAATTCGAGCAAACAACAAATGGCACAAAGCTTAGTATCGTCACACGATTCGCAAGTGCCGAGGAATTGGAAAATGCCGAAGCAATGGGTATGATTGAAGGCTTCAATGATGCATTTGACCGACTTGAAGAATACTTAGAAACGTCGACGGGAGGACTTATGGATACAGTTACTTCAAAGGATGGAACAAAGATCGCATATGAAAAGCTAGGAAATGGTCCTGCCGTTATCCTAATATCATCGGCTGTTGCCGACCATAGCGATGCAGCCCAGCTTGCCCAGCTGCTCGGAACTCATTACACCGTTTACAACTATGATCGCCGTGGCCGCGGTCAAAGCTCTGATGTCGCGCCTTATTCCGTCCAACGTGAAATCGAGGATATTGAGGCTCTAATCCAGAAGGCCGGCGGCAGTGCTTGCCTGTTTGGAAGCTCATCCGGCGCTGTGTTAGCTCTTGAAGCAGCGAGTCGATTAGGAGACCAGGTGTCGAAGCTGTATCTTTACGAACCACCGTTCATTATTAATGGCAGCCGTAAACCCTTGCCTACAGAATATGTTCACCATTTGAACACGCTAAATCAAGCAGGCAGACGCAGCGAAGCGGTCGAATACTTCATGTCGGAGGCTCTCGGTATTCCGGAAGAATATATTGGCTACATGAAAGCCGATCCTTCTTGGCAGGCGATGGAAAGCATTTCCCACACAATCGCCTATGATGGCATGATTATGGGTGACACGCAATCCGGCAAACCGCTTCCAACCGACCGATGGAAAGTAAATGTTCCCACGTTAATTATGACAGGCGAGAACAGCGAACCGCTCTTTCACGAGTCAGCCAAAGCACTTACCGAACTACTGCCTTTTGTTGAATCCCAAACGCTGCCCGGACAGGATCATTCGGCAGTCGTGATGGCTCCGAGCATTCTAGTGAAGACGATTGTCGATTATGACATCGTCCGAGAAGAAAAATGACGAGATTATTGCCATTAGAGAATACGAAATTAGCTAAACCACTATTGATTGCAAAACCTATATCCGCGATATCATCTAATGCCGCACGATTGTATATCGTCTCTGGATTACTTTTCATCTTGATCCTGGGTTGCCTACACCTCTTAGAGCCTGAATTCGATCCGACTTGGCGTTTTATCAGCGAATACGCATTAGGCAACTTCGGCTGGATGATGCATTTTGCATTTATATTGCTCGCTGTAAGTCTCATAAGTGCCGGAGTTGCAATCTTCTCACAGATTCGTAGCGTCTTGGGATATATCGGGCTCGTTATTCTTGGACTAAGTGTCTCAGGTATCTTAATAGCAGGCATTTTTGTGACCGACCCTATATCGTTGAGTCCTGATGCTGCAACGTTCAGCGGTAAAATGCATGCCATTGGCGCCACGCTCGACTATTCGCCTGTCGCCGCCCTCTTGATCAGCTTTGCATTGGTACGCAATGAAGCTTGGAGGCCCATTCGCGGACGACTGTTAATCAGCAGCGGAATTATGTTTGTTTTAATGGCGCTATTTATAATTCAAATTCCGCAAGATGGACAGTTCACTCCTGACGTACTTGCAGGTTTATTCGGACGATTCTTAATCGCATCCTACCTTGGGTGGCTTTTGGTCGTCGGATTTCACGTGCTCAAGCTTCGCAAGCAGAGCTTATAAAAACAGATTTGCCCTACTAGCATGAACAGAAAAATCAAAAAATCCGACCTCACAAGGTCGGATTTTTTCATGGTATTGGTGGCGAACCATGGCTGCGCAAAGCCATAATTCGCCGAAGTGTGCTGCTTATACTGTTCGTTGAATGGAATGACCAGTGGCACGTCTTCCTCACAGGCACAGCCTTACTCTTTCACCGCGCCCAGCATAATACCGGAAACAAAGTACTTTTGCAGGAAAGGATATACGATCAGCATTGGCACCATAGCTATGAAAACCTTGGCCGCATTCAGCGTTCGATTAGACAGCTCGGACAGCTTCTTATATTGTTCAGGGGTCAGATTGGTGCCAACCGGAATGTTTACGACAAGCTGCTGGATATAGGTTTGAAGCGGATATTTAGCCGCAGTGTTCATTAGCACTAATCCGTTGAAGAACTCGTTCCAATGATAAACGCTAAGGAACAACGCTACTGCAGCAAGAACAGGAAAGGAGCATGGAATATATACCCGAAACAGCACTGACCAAGGACCAGCACCGTCGACTACTGCCGCCTCATTCAGCTCCTTCGGCAAATTGCGGAAGAAGTTCATGATCAGGATCACGTCGAATACCGGCACTCCTCCGCCAAGTACTAACGCCCAAATCGTATCGATTAAATGATAGTTTTGAATAGTGAGATACCACGGAATCAATCCTCCGTTAAACAGCATGCAAAAGACAAGAATCCACATAAAGGTATTGCGCATTTTAAAATCCCTCTTAGGTCTTGCCAGTGGGTAAGCCATTAATACCGTCATCAGCAAAGCAAAACCTGTACCGAGCACGGTGCGCTGAATGGAAATCCAGAACGCGTTAAAGAAGAGGGCGTCATTAATAATTTCCTTATACGGCGTCAAGGAGAAGCCAATGGGATAAAGCGTAACCAAGCCTGCATTAGCAGCGGATTTCTCAGAAATCGATACACAGAAGGTGTACCAAAGCGGGTAAATACAGCTAATAAGCAAAAGGCCGAGGACGACGATATTGGCAATTTCAAACGTCCGCGAGCCTAGCGTTGTATTTCTGACCAATGCAGCGCCCTCCCTCAGAATACCGTGTAATCGGCATAGCGATACGCCAGACGATAGGATATGAATATCAGCACAAAGCTAATGACCGACTTGAACAAACCTGCCGCCGTCGCGAGCGAGAATTGAAGATTTTGCAAGCCCAGTCGGTACACCCATGTATCCAAAATATCTCCAGTTGAATACACAAGCGGGTTATAAAGGTTATACACTTGATCGAATCCGGCGTTCAGCACGTTGCCTAGACTTAAGACGCCCAGCAAGACAACCGTGGTTGACAGTGCAGGCAGCGTGACGTGCCTAATCAACTGCCAGCGATTGGCACCGTCAATGGCGGCCGCCTCATATAGATTGAGATTAATGCCTGTTAACGCCGCAAGATATATAATTGCGTTAAAACCAAATTCCTTCCACACATCAGTACCGATGATGAGCTGCCGGAATATCCCCGCATCCGCCATAAATAGTTTAGGATCAAAGCCGAACATTCCAAAAACCGTATTAACAACGCCATAATAGCCAAAAATTCCGATTACAATCGTTGACATAATAACCCACGATAGAAAATGCGGCAGGTAAACGACAGTCTGCACAAGCTTTTTGTAGCGCATGCTGCGAAGCTCGTTTAGCAATATGGCAAAGATGAGCGGAATGAGCAGATTAAGCACGATTTTGCCGATTGCGATGATAAAGGTATTAACGATAACCGTCTTGCTGTCATTAAGCTGAAACATATACTTGAAGTTTTCGAGCCCCACCCACTCGGATTTAAGCAGCCCCGCTCCCGGATTGAAATCCTGAAAGGCCATCAGAATTCCAAACATAGGCACAATACTGAACATCACAAGCCAGACCATACCCGGCAACAGCATCAAATAATAGTGTTTCTGATGGCCTAATTTTCTCACTAAGGCTAGCCTCCCGTCTCCCTATCAGGATAACAAAGCTTGCAAAAGGCACTTAAAACCGCCAGCGCCTTCTGCAAGAGTATGCTCGGTTACTTCTTCAAGAGCTCGGCGACTTCCGCTGTAATCTCATCTCCGCCTTGAGACTTCCAGTCCTTCACGAATTTATCGAAAGAGTCGATGGACGCTTGGCCAAGGATGATTTTCATAACGGTCTCATCCTCCATCTTCTTCAGGTTAGCCCATTTCGTTTCCATCGTTGAAGTTTGGTTATAGGTTACGCTAAAGACCTTTTTATCAATTGGAATTGTTGTGAACGGACGATCACCAATCATGATGGAGTACAAGCGCTGGAAGTCTCCGAAGTTAGCTGTACTGAAGTTGCTGACATTTAGATCATCGTACGGAGGCTTAATGACGTCTTTTACCTTTTTCGCATCCGCATACATCAGCTTGTACAAGCTGTTCGGCTTATTATAATCCTCTGGATTGGTCTCGCCTTTCAGTACTTTCAGAAGCTCGGCATACTCATATTCCGTCTCATTGGCCGCGGCCATAACGTTGCGAAGCGGATACCAAGCCACATTAACCGACAAATCAAAGGTCGCTTCATCACGTACAAGCGCATTATTCATAATCATAATGGCTTTGACGACATCCGGTTTGGCATTTTTGCTAATAACAGTGTAGGTGCTGCCCGTCGTTTTCATATGCACATTCCATTTGTTATCGTCAGAATAGACCGGATAGGCCTGCCAGTTAGCCGTCGGATCGTTTTTGAAGGAGTCCCCGTTGCCATAGCCGCCATTCCACCATGGGCCGAAGAAAATCCCCGCCTGATTGGCATTAATCGGATCCCCTACGTTGTCACGGGTACCTACTTCAGGATCAATAAGCCCTTTTTTGTACCAGTCAGCCAGCAAAGCCAACGTTTTTTTCGTATTGTCCGTCGTCGTTCCGTATGTTACCGATCCATCACCATTGTCAAGCCAGTAGCCCGGATACGCATCCATCGCGCCAAAAATCGGATCGAATCCTCCCATATTGTTAGAGGAGACGAGGAAGGTAGAATAAGGGAACGTATTTTTGGAAGGACCGGCAATACCAATCATTTTGTCCCCGCCTAGCTTGCTATCAACAAACGCTTTCGCCGTCTTTTCGACATCGGACACCGTCTTCGGCACCGGCAGCTGCAGTTTATCAAGCCAGTCCTTGCGAATCCATAAGACATGAACGCCGTCGGTATCCACCGTAATGTTCGGGAGCGAAACCATCTTGCCCTTGTAGCTGGCATTCTCCAATGCACGGCCTTCGGTGCTTGCCATGATATCCTTCACCTGTGAAGATTGATATTGCTGGAAGATGTCGGTGATATCATACAACAGTCCCGAACTCGCCGCTTTGGTCATGAAGGAGCGGTCGTCGACGACCATACCGTCTGGCAGCTTACCCGATGCGATCGTCAAGCTGACCTTCTGCTTAAAATCGTTGCCGGTGGCCGCAGTCCAATCCACAATCACATTGATGTTGTACTTTTCCTTAAGGTAACGCGTGTACTGGTTGTTGCTTACACTGTCGCCTTCCGGCAGCGTTTTGTCTGTCGGATCCACCACCATGCCGATGTGGACATCAACAGGGTTCGGAAATTTGGAGAAGGCCAGGTCATCTCCCGATAGTGCTGGGCTTGCAGAGTTTGAGTCTGGATTTGAAGACGCTTTCAAATTATTCGATGAATTGTTGGAAGAAGAGCATGCTGTCAAACTTAGAGCAAGTAATACGACGGAAAGCATCAATGCCATATTCTTTTTCATCTAATCCCTCCTCAAAAGAATGGCCAAGCAATTCTTACTTCGTAAGCAACTGCTTAGTTTCTTGCCTTCTCATTGTACATTGGAAGTTAGGAAAAAAAGTCAGACAGATGTGCCGTGTTTTGCACCAGACACAAGGCCAAGGTAGATATTTGTTCGATCCGTTGTAGTCATTCATCCCCCTTGTGGAACTGGGCCCGAAATTCGGAGGGTAAAAGACGGGTCTGTTCATGGAACAGCTGGGAGAAATATTTGGAGTCGTTATAGCCTACGGCATGAGCAACCCAGGCGATCGACTGATTGGTTTCGCACAGCAGACGCTCTGCCGCTCTTATCCGCTCTTGTCTTAAGTATTCATTAAACGTTGAACCCGTCAGCTTCTTAAAGCATTGGCTAAAATAACTTCGGCTCATATGTACATGATCAGCGACGTCCTCGGCATGCAGTGTATTTGAAGCCTTCTCGCAAATGAATAACACAGCCTTTAGGATGCTGGTTGTCGTATTGGTAAAATCGGAGGATGAAGCAACCTGCGCATAAACACGTTTCCTGTAATCGCGCATCCATTCAACCGCAGACCGGACGTCATCGGCATCAGACCGGAGCTCTGCAGCGAGTAGAATAACGGGCTCAATTTGTGACAGCACACGCATAAATAACCCTTCCAGACGGCGAAAAGAAACCTTAGCTTCTATAGTCTGTTTACATAACCGCTGAAAAACCGATTCATTATAAAGCCAGTAGTGTGAGCGCCACTCCTGCTCCAGCCTGCACCACTCTTCTTCCTCCAGGTTTTGCTCAGGGCCATGTTTAGGCGCTGATTGCGCAGGAGTCTTGGCAGAAAGAGGTATCATTTCTCCTGTCATTTTCTGCTGAATTCGTTTCAATATTTGCTCATCATCCTCTGATTCCAGGCGCACCTTGGAAATATAATCGAGCACACCCATGCGATAAGCCGTTTGCACAATCTCAAACTCTTCGTGAAAAGATAAAATAACGGAACGCAGGTCCGGAAATCTTTGCCGTGTGACTTGAAGCAGCTCCATACCTGACATGACAGGCATCGAGAGATCTACGAATATGAGGTCCACCTCATAACTTTCCATAAACTCCAGCGCCTTCGCGCCGTTCGCCGCTTCTCCAACAACAACCATATCGTGATTGGACCAAGGCATAATCGAAATCAAACCTTTGCGTGCTAGCTTGTCATCATCAACAATTAATACACGAATCAAATCGCTCTCTCCTTTCTATGATGGAGAAAAGGAAGGGTTAAAGTAACCGTTGTGCCTTGATTTGGAGTGCTTTCTATACTCATACGAGCTTTATAGCCATAAGATGATTCCAGCATAGACCTGACATAACGAAGTCCAATTCCCCAACCCGTCTGCTGCTGATCCGGCGTGTCGCGCTGCAGCAAAGCAAGCGTCTCAAGACTCAGTCCTTTGCCATCATCACGGATTATAATGCGCACCATCTGCGCCTTTTCATCAGCCGAGATGTTGATCTCCAGCTTGCCGTTATCGTCAAGGCCATGACAGACGGCATTTTCCACAATGGGCTGCAGAATGAACCTCGCGACAGGACTATCGAGATAAACCCCTTCCGCAATATCCAGCTTCACCTCAAAATCATGCCTCATCTGCTGCAGCTCCAGATAGGTTCGCATGACCTCTATTTCCGATCTGAAGGTAGCCGTATCCTCTGATTTACCCAAGTTATAGTTCAGCAAAAAAATTAACGAGGAAACAAACTTCTCAATCTCCGCCTGCTTATGCATAACCGCCAGCCACCGTACCGAATTGAGCGTATTCATCAGAAAATGCGGGTTGATTTGATAGGCTAGCTTCTCTATCTCCAGCTGATGACGGCGCTTTTCCTTTTGCTCCACGTCCATAATTAGCTGCTGAATTTGTCGCTTCATAATATTGAATTGATCGAGTAGCCGATCGAATTCATCGATCCCCGTATGATATTGGCTGGTACCCATATATCCCTTGCCAAACGTCCTCATTTCCTTCTCGATTAGTCGAAATGGCTTGTTAATGATCCTCCGCAATAATAGTGTGAGCATAAACATCATTAGAAGAGCAATAGCGAGAATCCAGTACATATGATTTTTCCACGTATAGAGCTCGTGATTGTAGAAGGAGACAGGAAGCAGCAACGTGATGCCGTAGCCATAGTCACCTGTCATTCGGTTCCATACATACCCACCCGTCACTCCCGATTGCCCGCTTAGACTGAGACGCTGGCCAGCACTAAAAGCAGTTGAATTGCTGCTATAGGTCACCAAGCCCGCCGTATCGGTGAAAACAAGCATATAGGGCATACTCAAGCTTTCTGTAAGCGAATTCATAACGGTGGAGATATCCGACTTTGCTTCAACATAAACAACTAATTTCGTTCCATTTGAAAATTCAACCTCCCTTGTCACCGACATAACCAGATCATCGCTGAATCGGCATAGGGATTTATGCGGGGACTGGTATTTCAGCTCACCGGTACCGGCGACACTCGGCAAAGATTGCAGCGTAAAGTCACCGCGCAGCGGCAAATTCGAATAAGAAGCATTTCCGCTCGCGGGATTATAATACATCACCAGCTCCATAGCCGGATTCGAAAAAGTAATTAATCCAATGTTGTAGGCGATATCGCGTGAGAGAAGACGCTGACTATACGTGTCCGCGGTGGAGATATACGTCTCCATCAGGTTGCCAACCGTACCTTCCGGTGTCATCTGCTGTGTAACTTGTAGCAAGTTACTGTACATCTGATTCAACTTTGTCGTTTGCTGATATAGATCAAAAGCCATAGAGGTCTTGATTTTATCGCGCTGCATCGTGTAGATCGCATTATAGGAAACAGACGCCATTAAGATGGCATATCCTACAAATCCAACGGTCAGAAACACCATGATTCGTTTGCGAAGAGAGGTGAAAACAAACCGATTGCGCAGCATAGACACGATGCTTATTTTCCTACTTGTAGACTTCATAGAGCGATTGCCGTCCACCTCCACCACCTCACAACAAGTATGAATCAATATTCGCTGTTTTACAGGTTTATCCTTCCTTGTGGGGAGAGCGCTGTGTTGCACAGACACATAGCGATCTGAGAAAAAGCAAAAACCCACAACCTGTTGCGGTTGTGAGTTTGCTTGGTGGAGGTAAACCGTGGTTATGCAAAACCACAATTCGCCGTTGTATATCTCTACAATATGCCTACAACGATCCACTCACAAGCCGCCCTTGGTACCATACCGCTTGACGCGCCGCTCTTCGCGCTACCGCTTCAGCCGTGCAGCTTGCGTGCAACAGTACAAAGCTCGCGTCGTCTCCGATCTTAGGCCACACCTGCTGACCTTTTGAATCAAGTGGCGTTATCCCCCCAGTAATGAAACTGATGGCTTGAGATAGTGATAATTCATCGTTATACCCATACAATTCTGCGAATCGCCCTGCTTTATCTAATTGATCTCCACTCCCGAAGGGAGACCAGTGATCTGTAAGGCTATCCGTTGCCAATTTTACCGCTACTCCATTTTTAGTTAACATCGGGAGCGGCATCGTCATCTTGCCAATCGGAACCGTCGAAGCAACGGACATGCCAAGCGATCCCATCCGTTTAGCAACTTCCTCCGCCTCTTGTGGCTGCGCACCTGCAAACCAGAACGCATGACTAACCGTTACTTTTCCTTGCAAACCAGCCTCTTCGGTCAGATCGACTAAACGCATCAGAGCTTGCTTGCCCGCTTCGTTTCTATCATGTAAGTGAATATCGATACCAGCATTATTCAAAACCGCTAGTTCTACGATGGTCTGCAGTGACTTCTCTATATTTCCATCCACTGAGAATGGATCTACTCCGCCAACATGAGTTGCCCCCTCTGCCAAAGATTGCTTTACGAGTTGAACAGAATCCGATAGCAGAAGCCCATGCTGGGGGAAAGCGACAATTTCTGATGAAATTTTACCTGAGAATGTATCTAGCGCCTGCTTAGTCGCCTCTAACCGTTGAAGTCCACTGGTAGGCTCGATATTACAATGGGTGCGAACATGAGTAGCCCCATATCCCTGTATAAGAGTTAAGATGCTTTCGGCTTGTTGTCTTGCCATTGGAAGGAGCTTAGGCAATAATAGTTTCTCTTCCTCAATCCTCTCGAAGATACTCGATACAGGCTTTACCGCTTTCCAAGGTCCATCGAAATACGTTTTATCCAAATGAATATGAGCCTCTTCGAACGAAGGCAGCATCAATAACTCTTTACAATCATATTTAACAGTTTCACTTTGAATATCCCGTTCTGTCCCTATAATTTCAGCAATAATACCGTTTTCAATTCGTAAATGACAAATTTTCGTTTTCGTACCAGAGACCTGTCCATCTTCCATATCATAACCCTGTTCTAATCTTACATTCGTTAACCAATAAGAAGCGTTCAATCGATCATCTCCTGTCTTTACCCCTATTATAATTGTGTCCTCTTTATTCCCAATCTACTTCTATGGTATCACTAACCACTATTTTACGATAATCTCAATAGCGTTAGCATCCCCGCTTAGCTTGCAATTGAAACTACAATACATATATTATGGCCGCATCGCATTTGAGTAAAGTGTATAGGGAGAAAGAATTTGCAGTTATGTATTGCGAAGCTCATATCAAAATTAACAAAAACACCATCCTCATGCGGATGGTGTTAATGATCGCGGTGGCGAGGGGAATGGATACCTCTTAAATTCAATTTCACCCAAACGACTGAGTGAAAAAAAAAGGCTCTACCTTAACAGGTGGAGCCCTCTAGTTTTGTTATGTAATTAAATTATGCCGAGATTCTTCTGCCTTCACTATCCGTAAACTTTCCTACAATAATCATAATTAGGTCAATCAGCAACCAAATTCCCAATCCACCTAAAGTAATAATTTGCAAAATAGCCGTGCCTATTTTCCCGACATAAAACCGATGGATGGAAAACCCTCCCAAGAAAAAACAAAATAGTAATGCAGCTACAAATGATTTAGGACTTTTATCCATGATACATTCCTCCAAATTATTATATAATACCCTCCTATTCTATCGACAGAAAACCCATCAAATGTTAATTTTTCTAGTTGATGAGGTTCCTATAAATTTTAGGGGTCCTTGATGCGTTCACTAGCCAAAAGAATTGCGCAAAGTGATTTAATTGATGTAAATATGATTGGATCTGCAGCTATGGAAAGCCAATGAAAAAGAGGATAATTTTCCGTGAAGATAAAACAATTCTGTACCCTTCTTTCAGTCACTAACTTAACGAAAACGGTGTCGTGTTAAACTAACTCAACATAAAAAGAGCTGTCGAGACTTTCTCGACAGCCTTAGCCTGCCATATGGCAGGCTTTTTGTATGAAAGCACTATGCGTTAATTATTTTAATGCTTCCAATATTGCTTTTAGGTCCGCATTGGTTTGAAGCGTGTGTAAAATAATCGTTAATGCCTCAGCGCGAGATGATGGTTTGTTTGGCGCAAATTGTCTATTACCCGCTCCGTTAATAATTCCTGCCACTGCTGCTTGCTTGATTTGCTCTTTGTTCCACGCCTCATCAATATCTGTGAAAGCAGGCGCTGAAGCTGTGTTTACAGCTTTAAGGTCAATGATTTTAGAAATAATGGAAATGATTTCTGCACGGCTGATTTCTTTGTTTGGTTTAAATGTGCCATCTTCGTACCCTGAGATAATGCCGCTTTCAATTAAAGCAGCAATTGATGCTGAAGCCCAGTGATCGGAAACGTCACTTAGCTTATTTTTATCACCCGTTGCAGAAAGGTCAAATACCTTTGCAATAATAGTAGCAAATTCGGCGCGGGTTATACTTGCGTTAGGATGGAAGGAACCATCCTCATATCCGTTTACAATCCCCAATTTTACGAAAATATGAACGGTTGCCCCAGCCCAGTGAGATTTTGTATCTTTGAACTCAACATCAGTAGGATTAGCTTTCGCTTCCTCTACTTTCTTGTTTAAGCTGGAGATCACTTTTTCCACTTGAATCACATTTTGATCAAATTTCACTTCAGGCGGTGCTGTCGGTTTTGGTTCAGGTGTTTTTTCAGGCTTTGTTGTTGGCGCTGGAGTAGGTGTCGGATTGCTATGATCTCCACCGCCGCCAGAGCTTACTTTAACCTCAACTGCCTTTGTTCCATAAACGGCACTGCCGTCAGCAGCCGTTGCTTTAACGGTAACTGTACCTGCTGAAACACCCGTCAATACTCCGCTTTTGCTGATTGTTGCTGTACCTGTTCCGTTTTCAACAGACCACTCGATTGATTTGTCCGTTGCATTAGCAGGAGCAACGGTCGCGTCAACGGTTAACGTCTGGCCAACCAGCACGCTGGAATCACCTGTTAACGCAATCGAAGCTACAGGGACTTGGACAGCCGTAATCGTAAGAATCGTGCTGCCTACAACTCCGCTCTCATCGGTAGCTGTTGCTTGGACCGTTACTGTGCCTGGATTGCCGACAGTAAGCTCGCCAGTTGTTTTATCAATAACAGCCGTACCTGTTCCATCTATTACGGACCAAGCGACCGCTTTGTTTGTTGCGTTGCTAGGAGCTGCCACAGCATTCATTTGCAGCTTCTTACCTGATTCGATTGTAGCAACTTCACCATCCGCCGATACGGAAATCGTTTGAACAGGTATGGTGGGCTCCTTAATTTCGATCGTTTTGGTTCCATAAACGGTACTGCCGTCAATAGCCGCTGCTATAACGGTTACCGTACCTGCTGAAGTACCGGTCAATACACCGTTTGTACTGATTGTCGCAGTGCCTGTTTCGTTTTCAACAGACCACTCGATCGATTTGTCCGTTGCATTTGCAGGAGCAACGGTCGCGTCAACGGTTAACGTCTGGCCAACTAGCAAGCTGGAATCCCCTGTTAACGTAATTGAGGATACAGGGACTTGGGCGGCTGTTATCGTAACAATAGTACTGCCAACAACTTCACTTTCATCGGAAGCTGTTGCTTGGACCGTTACTGTACCTGGATTGCCTGCAGTAAGCTCTCCCGTTTCTTCGTCAATTACAGCTGTACCCGTCCCATCAATAACAGACCAAGCAACCTGTCGGTATGTTGCATCGCTAGGAGCTACAACAGCATACATTTGAAGAGTCTTACCTGATTCGATTGTAAAAACCTCATCTTCCGCTGTTACGGATATGTTTTGAACAGGTATGACAGGTTCATGGATTTTAATCGTTTTTGTTCCATAAACGTTGCTGCCGTCATTAGCCGTAGCTTTAACGGTAACCGTACCTGCCGAAATACCAGTCAACACACCGCTAGTGCTGATTGTTGCTGAGCCTGTTCCGTTCTCAACTGACCATTTTACCATTTTGTAAGAGGCGTCTACTGGCAATATATCCGCGCGCATAGCCAAAGTATCGCCAATAAGTAAGGAAGAAGCATCCCCTGCGCTTCCTACATTGGTTGCTGCCACAGGTGTAAATTTTTTGTTAAAAGGTTCATTCGTTATGAATTGAGAACCTGAATATAAAGAAAGAGGTACATTATAAATTTCACTAATGCCCGATTTAATTTGGAAAGTGATAAATCCGTTAACGGTGTACCACGAGTAACCCTCGTCTACCGTATTCGTCCTCGTATACATACTACCATTACCCTGGTCGTTTGGGTCTATGTTATAGAAGGTTAAAGCGGTATCTGCGGAATGTGCAAAAATTTCAGTTCGATCATCCACAAACTCGCCATTGGTATCATAAACAGCAAAGGTTACGTTTATATACCCGGGTTGACTCAGAACCATTTCTTTTAACTCGACATAGCTTACGGGAAGAGTGGGTTTACTTGCCGAAATATTACTGACAGTAACTTGACCTAATCCATAACTCATGTTTGGAACCCAGCTCACTACACCGTCGCTTACGTATCCACCTACAATGGATTGCGTGCTATTCGTATCAACAGTAACGCTGTTTTGGTTCGGCAATAGGTTGGGTGCCTGAACGACATCGCCATTCGAATATCTGATGTATGCATGCTCTGCCTCACTTAGTCTTTCCGAGCCAAAGATAATGGTGACTTGGCTTGTTTTGATCACACATCCACTTAACAGACTCAGAATTAAAACCGAAACTAAAAATAAATTGCGTATTGAAAATCGTTTCATGTTAACTTATCTCCTTATCTCTATAGTTAGATCCATTATATCCAAGCCCAATGACGGCAAAATGACAAACTTCGACAAAAGCAAAAAAAGCCCCTAATATTTTAGGAGCCTTTCATATCTACTCATTCTTATTTATCCAGCTCGGACAGCAGACTGAAATATAAATCAGCAGCCTCGCGGGAGGGCTTTATACCGATCTCTCTATGCAGCGTATCTTCGTATTGCCTATATTGCCGGGTCAACACTTCCTTGTTCTCTTGCAAAGCATAAGCTTTCATAAGCAGCATAAAGGATTGTTCATCTAGTTCATTGCGCGACACAAGCTTCATTAACAGCCTAATGGCAGCATTCGTCTCGCCTTTATTTAACAAAGCCATGCATAATCGCTGGGTAAAGGAGGTATAAAGCAACGAAAGACGCTCAATCTCGTTCCAAGCCCATGCAAAAGCATGATCCCCAAATAAGTCACCTGCGTACAACTGCTCTAGTTCAATCGCCTCTTCCAGATTCGTCTCATCCACGACTGTCATTTTTCTACAGCCTTCTTCAAAGCTTAAAAGGTCTACACTCACCTCACTCAGACTAAGAGCGTAGTGGTTACTGTCAGAATGCAAATTCTCTCTCAGGCCAAATGGATCTAATACCTTTCGCAGCTGATAGACGGTCGTATTCAAATAAACCTCAGCATTCTTTTGTGGCATGTCGCCAAACAGCTCTTCGATCAGTCTTGCTCTGGATATCAGCCTTCCTTTATGCATAAGCAAATAGCCAAACAGTTCTGCGCTTTTGCTTGATTTCCATTTCGCCCTTATACCCTGCGTGCTTTGAATATCTATAACACCTAAGCAGTTAAACCTCGTCTCATTTAAAGGCGCCGCCCACTCCCCTTGCCGCAAGTGCTCTTTACGCAACTCAGCAAACGCTCTTTGCAGCGTTTTTTGAAGTCGTTCCAGCACAACCGGCTTTACGATATAGTCGAAGGCATAAACATCAAAGGCAGGCAAAGCATATTCTTTGTGGGAGGTCAGGAACACGATCTTTATTTCTCTTCCAACCTCTCTTAACCGTTCGGCAAGCTCTAGCCCAGTTTCCCTCGGCATGCTTATATCCAGAAACACCAAGTCTACATCATGATTCATCAGGTAAGAAAATGCTGTTTCTGTCTCCGTGAAGCTGCCTGTAATTTCCACTTCCACAGATGTCTTTGCAAGCATCCGTTTCATAATTAAATGCATCGCCTTCTCGTCATCAATAAGGATAACCTTCAACCTGCGCTCGCCTCCAAGCTGCTTCGTCTGAATGCATGTGCAGATGGCGTAGGAACGGAGAAGTAGAAGGTACTTCCTTGCTCAGAACTATCGAACCAAATGTCTCCACCATTTAAACGAACAAATTCCCTGCATAACGTAAGTCCCAAACCGACGCCCCGTTCTCCTGCTGTTCCTGTTGATGACACCGGATAACCTTCTAGTAGCAGTGAGCTGGCTTGTTGCGGCGGTATACCATCTCCAGAATCACTTACAGAAATAATTAGTTTATCGGCATGATGTTCTGCTTTTAACCGGATCGTGCCGCCGATGTTGGTAAATTTAACGGCATTGGACAATAAATTTCGGACGATCAAATCCAGCATTTCTTTGTCAGCTAGAACAAACGTATCCTTCGGTATTTCCGATATCAATTGGATTTTTTTACTCTCGCAGCGAACCGTCAATAACCGGATGCAGACCTGTACGGTATGATATATGTCTCTCTCCACTGGGTTAAATACCATGCCTTCGCGTTGGCTTCGGAACCATTCAAGCAAGCTCTCTACCAGTGCAAAAGTATTTTCAATTTGCTGTCCCATTTCATGGATGATTTCCTCATGCTCTCCGCCGTAGCCTTGCAGCTCGTCCTCCATGAGCTCCATCAAATTGATGAGCACAGCCAGCGGATCACGAATATCATGAGCAACTACGCTAAACATTCGATCCTTGAACATGTTTAGTTCGCTTAGCTGTCGGGCATTATCAAGCAGCCGCTCCTCTGAACGCACCATTTCCGTAACATCGCTTAACAAAAACATTTTGCCGGCAGGCTTCTGGTTCTTATCACTAATCAAGGACATATGCACATTATAATAGGGTTCATCCGCTTGACCCGAAATTTGAACCTTGCTGCTCAAAGAAGGCCCTTGCACGATTTTCTCCAACAGCAATGGATATTGCGAAAAGACTTGCGCAGCCGGCAAACCGATCCACTTATTATTTATCCCTTTAATAACCTGCTTGCTGGATTGGTTGAAGCTAGTTAGCGTATTTTCCAAATCAAATATAATTACCGCATCCTGCATGGATGCAAACACCTTTTGCAGCGCTAAGGGCGCTAGTCTAAGCATGTTAAATTGATAAATCCCCCACATGTAGAAGATTCCTGAGAAAATAAATCCAAATGGGGAGATATCAATGGGCATATAAATGACATTGCTTAAATAAATAAGCGTAAATCCAAAAGGCCCCCATGATCCAATGATCATAAAAGCGATTTGTTTCTTCATGCGAGATGTCGCTTTTAGAAACATTTCAACCATTAATGCCATGCCTACTACAAAGAAGGAATAGGAATAGTAGACATGCAGCTTGTATAAAGGCCCTTTCTCCGTCGTTACCAGCGGAAAGCCCTCTGAGTAATTCAAAGTCATGCTTTTATAAAATAAATGATGCCAATCGTTCGTATAATGAGCTACAAATGTAATGGAAGGAACAATCATTAGCAGCGCTACTACCCATTTTCGAACGAGCGCTTGCCTTCCCGTATATTGCAGCACCATTATAATCCATAGAATAGTGCCAAATGGGATGCCTAGATATTCAATTCGAAGCCAGAAGCGTATATGCTCTAAATCGGTGCTAACAATTTCAAAAGCATATCCGAAAGTGTACAATGAACCCGTCAACATGCCTAGCCCATAACTAATTGAAATAGGCAGCTCTCTTCTTTTCCAAGAGAGATAACACAGCATTAGCGAGCAGCAGGTAGCCGCCATCAGCAATGCTGATAAATATAAATTGTAGCTCATAGATGTTAGCCCCCGTGCTTTATGTACTCTCTCGTTATGCTTCTCTTATGTTAGCAGATGAAGTTGTAAAAACATATATTGCCGCAGCAAAAAATTGCATAAAACACTATTTTTTATTATTAAAAATTCGAACCCTAAAAAGCCCACTAGGTAAATTTCACCTAATGAGCTTTTGGCCCGCTGTAGTCGGTTACGATTACCGCAACGATTTTAATGCGCCGCTCCAAGCGAGCACTTGGTTGAGCATGCCATTCACATTGGTAAAATGCAGATCAGCGGGCTAGAACAGCATTCCGTTCTCAAAATCAGAAAATAGCGACAAAGTCCACAAAAACAAGAGCTTCACTACCGCAAAACTGACCGGAAAGGCTGCTGGTACTACACAGCCCCCCCATCCCTCGAGAAGACTGCCGCTTCTGCCGAATGAAAGCTATTGCCAGACGATAATAAAGGTGGCTACGCTAGACCTTCCCTCGCTGCTAGAACAAGCGACATGCTCTGTCTGATGTCCACGGATCGGCCCCATATGCCAGCTTGTCACGAACCGACTCATTCATCTGGCATTATAGAAGTACGCTAATCAATGCAATCAAAGCAGGTAGGCCTTGGACCAACCAAATAGACCGTTTCGCTGTCGCTCCTCCGTACAATGCCGCAATTAGAACGCAAATCAAGAAGAAGATTACAATAGACTCGCCTGTTTGAGCATTGGGATGCACCAAACCCCAGATAATCCCGGCCGCCAGAAAGCCATTGTATAGTCCTTGGTTAGCGGCCAGTGATTTTGTGACTGCTGCCTCTTCCTTCGTCGTGCCGAACGTTTTCATCCCGCGCGGGGTCGTCCATAGAAACATTTCTAGTATGAGAATATAGATGTGCTCAAGCGCTACAATTCCGACTAATAGGGAAGCAATAATAGTCACTACCTCCTTGGATGATTTGTATTCTATTTTTCCATTAATTCTAACATAATATTCAAAAGTCTACCGGCAAGATCACATCGCTTTATATAGAAATGAACGGTAATGGATTTCATGCCTGACATTTTGACGATTCGACCCATTCGCCAAGGGCAGAAGAATACTAAGATTAACTTAAAGACATTGCCTAACACGGCGCTCTTTGTTCATGGTTTGGTGGAAGCGAGGGGATTTGAACCCCTTTATATACAGAATTTTTTCTCAGTGCATTCTCGTGTTAGAAATATAGTACTGCTGCATAGCTCACTGAACTAATGTTCTCCGTTAGCGAAATGATTCAAAGTTCTTTCTGAACCAGGCATGCCAATAATTCTAACGGTTCTATTTCTTTTCCTAAAAGATGTGCGTTCCAATTCGTACCAATCAATAAATTATCGTTATCAAGCCCAGGAATCCAAGTATTCGCAAAATCATCAAGCGGTATCGTCTGTGGACTGTAATGTACCCACTCTTCAATTGCACATTGTTTTGCTAAGGCTCGTTCCGACCAGAAAGGCATTACATCTGTTTCTTCAAATCCGTTCGAAGGTGATACACACCAACCGTCCTCGGATTTCAAACCCCACACAAGCTGGGTTTCTATTATCTTCTTAACGAATTTATCAAAGCGATTTTCAGAATCAATTTTCAGCCCCAAATTATGCGACATAACACACTCCTTTGTGGTGTTTAATTTAAGTACCACATATTCCATTATCCTGCCCGTTAGCGTAACTACGAAGGGCTGCCACGTGGCAGCCCTTTTAGTCTTCAACTATCGTTTCCCGTTAGTTTAATGAACCATGCTGAAATGATCCTTGTGCAATCTTCGAGTTAAGAACATGCAGTGACCGGTCATGTCGGCAGCCGCGTTTTTCCATTCTATCCCTCGACCCTATACCATAGTTCACAATATTCGTAGCCATCTACGCTTGTACCATACATCTCGAAGTTGCCGCCATCTAAAATCGTAAATGTTGATGTTTGCAGCCATTCCGAAAAAATCCGATTCTTCAAAGACCGCAAATCATACTTGCCGCTGCCATTCCCATCATGTAAAGTTGAAAATACTGCCCACGTAGATGGTGGAACATCAACAACTGTATAACCATTCACCTTGCTATCGACCGCTTTGTAACACCCAATCAGATAAGGGAACGTCGTATTGTTTGTGAATTTATAGGAATCGAATGAAAAGACAGCTCCAAGTTCCTTGCTGAAACTGCCTTCGTCTCTCCAATCCCCGCTAACCGACTGGCATAAACGGTCCAACTCACCATTACTGCTGATGGTTTGCCAAACATCGGGGATCGATATGCCCTCCTCATTGGCAATAGTGTCGTAATGATAGATATCCTCCAGCCCATAAACTTGAAAAGCATCCCGTTTTTCAATCCGATAATTCATTCCAACAACTCCCTTTAATATGATTTGAAAGGAGATGCGAGGAAAGGCTCTTAACTCACTTTCAGCATTTCGCGCTAATGTAGGCGTCATTCCATGTAGATTTTGAAATGCTCGTGAGAATGATTCAGGTGTTTCATATCTGTACTTCAAGGCAATATCCATCACAGTGTTTTTTCTGTTCTTTAAATCAAATGCAGCAAGCGTCAGCCTTCTGCGCCTGATATATTCGGACAATGGGACATCAAGTACAAATGAAAACATGCGTTGAAATTGGTAAACTGAACATAAGGCGATTTTAGCGATTTGGTCGTAATCAATATCTTGTTCTAAGTTGTCTTCGATATAGCTGACAGCTCGATTCATTCGCTCTAGCCAATCCACGGCAATCCCTCCTTTCGTAAGAAGCATATCATCCGGTAGTTTATGTCGCCTGACTTTCCGTGCAAGATAATATCAGGTGGTAATCATCCGTATACAGAAGTCCTGTTTCCTAAATTGATTCCAGTCTTTATTAGTTTGAAGCGTCTAGTAGTATTTTTCCACTCAATTTTCCCCTGTCAAAAGAAGAACTATAATCCCTGGCTTCAATTGAATGCGCCTTTCATAATTTTATTTTTGCGTATCTTTCAGCTAACAGTGTATTTACGAACTTAACGAAAACTATCAATTTTGAAGTATTCGCGAAGTTATTGAACAATCCTGCCCGTTAGTGTAATGAAGCAGCCAATCATTGTGGTCGGCTGCTTCCGTTTTTTTATAAAACAAACGTTCCCCGATAGCTTAAACCTCGGACCTATCAAATAAATACTTTATAATTGAATCTGCACATTCTACTGAGGAATTTATGTGTGTATTGACAGTACAATTGTATTGTATATCTTTGGCCATAATATTATTTTGCCACTCAGATTGGTCTTCGGTTCTATCTCCACGTTCAATATTTCTTTGGCGACAAATGTCTAAAGGACAAAAAACTTCGACAATATAGAAAGGATACCCCGCAAATATATCCTTAACTTTTTCATAATGCGGTTTTAATTCGGGTCTTTCAACCAAAATTCCGTCTATTAGTACATTCTTACCATGGTCAGAAAATAGTTTAGCAGTATGATACATCATAATAATCGCATCACTTAAATATTTCCAATAATCTTCACGGAGATAGTTATCGCCTATTGTATTCTCAAAAAGGTCATTTGCAACAACATAAAAAAATTCATCTGATTTTAACTGTATAGCATCTACTATAGATGTTTTCCCAGCACTAGTTACACCATTTAGAAATACGATTTTCCCTTTCTTCATCTTAATATGCCTCTCTTATTCATGATCATCAAAAAAGAATACTATGATGACGGTGATTTCCTGATTAGTATAACATTTGCACCAAAACGTGATGATGTAAAGAACTGTTATAATTAATCCTGCCCGTTATTTTAATAAAAGACATGCTCTTAACATGACTAAAAAATCAAAAAACCCGACCTCACGAGGTCGGGTTTCTTCATGGTATTGGTGGAGGCGAGGGGAATGGATACCTCTTATATACAGAATATTTCCTCCATCATATGTAAGTATAAAAATAAGCTATAGTTCCCCGTTAGCTCAACGAGGCTGCCGATTCATGCCGGCAGCCTCGTTCTGATGATTGTTAAGCTATCGTTACCCGTAAGTTTAAGGGAGAGCGATAAATAAGGGACCTAAAGTTACAGACCACTAATTGAAGTTATTCATCTGTCCTGGAATCCCCTTCCACTTCCATAGACATGTAAACGTCTATGAGATCCTCACTATCAACTTTAAAACCAAACCGTTCATAAAGATGTCTAGCAGAACTACCTTGTAAGACATTTAATGTTATACGTTTTCCTTTTACATCATTTTGTTCAAGCAGTTTTTTTAATACTTGACTGCCGATCCCTCTACCTTGGTAATTGGGATGAATATAAAAATGTTCCAGTAAATACCCTTCAAGTGTCGGTTTAAAAGCTATGCAGCCAACGAAAGAAGAATCTACCTCAATGATCCAAGTATGAATACAGTCGAATGCATTACGAAAGCGTTGACGTACCTTCTCTTCATCAAACCTTCCTAACCTAGTTAAATCATTCCGTAGTACAATTGCCCGTAGATTAGCAATTGTCTCAACATCGGAATTTTGGGATTGGCACAGAGTAATCTGTTTCATCTAATGAAAAACAACTCCTCATTCTTTTATTAAATCAGCAAAAGTATTTAACTACCACTAATAATCCTTTTAGACGTGTAATGATTTTAACATTAATCTAATCTGCCCGTTAGTTTAATAAAAGACTTGCTCATAACATGACTAAAAATCAAAAAAACCGACCTAATGAGGTCGGTCTTTTCCATGGTGGGTATGGAGGCGAGGGGATTTGAACCCCTGTCCGAAAATCACGCCACATAGGCTTCTAAGGGGGTAGTCACAGTTCTGATGTCACTCGAGCAAACGCTCCAGACAATTTTGTTAGCATATCTAATGTTGAAAAATGGGTACTGCCACTTACACTTGTGTACTCTTGCCAGAATATGATTGTTTAGAAAAGAACCGAAAATGTAACGCATGCTTTAAAGGAGATGTGGTTCAATGAGATATTCCAGAAATTCGAAAAGGTACTCCAGTCACACACGCCATTTCATTAAAAAACTAGGCTGCAAGCAAAACGAACAACTCCATTTTATTTTAGTCCATGACGCTAAAAATAAAAACAAGAGATTCAGTTCTTCATCTAATCACCCAGCGATGACACTCCATAAACCTCTAAATCTACTTGAAAGGCTTACTCCTCAAATTACACTCTTTTCCAAGAAAAATAAACTCATACATGTACTCAGCCAAAATAAAAGAGGCTATGCCGTATTTATGGAGATCAATTACCGAGAAACAAGGGCTAGTGATTTCAAAAAAGTCAGAGCACAGTTCATCGATGTAGATCTAAACAAGATATCAGTACATTTAGACACAAAAGAACAAGTCAAGCAGATGATTAAATCCATTCAATCCGACCCTGCAGAACTGCTTCAATCTATTACAGTTAAAAGAAATAAGCAAGGTCAATATCATTTATTGGCACTTCGAAAAAAACAGAGAGTAGCAAAATTGAAGAATGCGTTTATAAAAAAATTCAGGAGTCAAATTAAAGATTCGATGATAATCGAAACGAAAAACGGATATCACATCTATTGGGTCCTTCAAAGCGGATCCGTAAACAAATTCGTTCCTATACAAAAAGCATTGGCCAAAAAATTCAGTTCTGATCCCATGATAACAAATCTATCAAGAGTCATGCGTATACCTGGCTTCTACCATATGAAAAATCCTAAAAACCCCTTTATGGTAAAGATCAGACAACTGGGTAGGAAAAAACCTTTTACCCAAGAGGAAATTATTCATTCACTCGCATTAGAGTCCTTGTAATCAACTTATATAAACCAATCAAGCTTAGAACAGTCGATAGCATATCTAAGATAGCAAAAACCCCGACCTCTTGCGATCGGGGTTTACATGGTGGAGGAGAGGGGAATGGATACCTCTTATACAGAATATTTCCACCATCACATGCAAGTAAAAAAATAAGCTATAGTTCTCCGTTAGCTGAATGCAGTATAGTTTGGTAACCATTCCGTGCAAGCATCCGCACGTAATTGCAGCTCATTATACAGCATCCCGGCATGGTAACCGTCACAAACGGCATGGTGGAATTGTCCTGATAATGGCAACAGTATTTTCTCGTCGTACTGAAAATATTTCCCCACCGTAAAGATGGGTAGTAAATAGGTTCCCTCATTATAGATGTTCAGGTTAAATCCAGTGAAGCTAACCCAAGGAATGCTGGAAATGGGGAAAGTGCCCGGTGGTTCATTTGTTTTAGCGGCAAACTGTTTAACACTTCCATACTTATTCAGATCATCAAGATATCGACTGTAGAAATCATTAAAATCTTCACTGTACAAAGTCCATATGCTTGAAAAGGTCTTATCATCATCATGGAAAATTGTAAAGCTAGGAGATAAACAATCCCAATAACCTAATGTCCCATCTGCATTAAAACATGTGCGAAATTCATCGTGGCGGTTTACCACCGTAGTTATCATGTGGATTAGTGCTGGATACAGCTTTATCCCCCGACTCTTAAGTTCTTTCAGCAGCCGAGAAATGTCGATATTTGCCGTCATGCTAAAAGTGCATCTGACATTGTTTAAATAATGCTCAAAATAGGGTTTTCTACTCCAGTTATCAATGACAATCGGATTGAATTTCATTTATTATAACCTCCTAAAATGATTACTTTTTTCGTTTTAGGAGGTTTGATCCACTGCTTTAACCATATCCTCATCACAATCCCAACAAATTATTTTTCTACTGCCAGTTTTGAGAGAACCTGATCCATTTCATCAAAATGTTCTTTATCGCTTGAAGCATAGATCAAATCAAAACTATCGTTATTTTTCAACACTGTTATTATGCTGTCATTGTCATTCCCATAAAACTCGATGCCAATCCAATGCCGAAAGGAAATACCTTTATTATTAAAATGTTCACGAATAAAATCCAAGTCTGTTTGTTCAATAGAATAGAACGATTCACAGCCATATTCAAGTGCGAATACGCTTTGCAAATAGGCCATCGCATGAAAAAAATCGGTCAGTGTTTCAAAATCCTTTTGCCATACCTTTTCATCGTAACTCATATAAACAGGGGGATTGGACCTGGATAAATCCTTCTTATGAATTCCCCAAACACAGACACGTTGATTCTCGCAATAAAAAATTAAATATTCGCTATGTTTGAAATATTGGAGTTGCTCGGGTTTGATCAAGTGATCTTGCGTATGATTCAGCCGCTCGTCTTTACCGAGTTCCAAATAATAATCAATTAACACCTGAGGCAATTCACCAAAATTATTTTTAATAATTTGTATCTCGCCATGACTAAACCCATTTCGTTTCGTAATATGAAACAGCTTTTTAATCATTGCAAAATCAGTCATCCGCATCACACCTTATCCTTTTACAATACTCCATATATCCTCTTATCTGCATTTCACGTACAATTCTTTAGTGAAATATTTTTTCTTTCCTCTTAATCTCATTTCGCTGACTCACTAAGTATACGGCTTGTAAATCTCTTTTGTTGCGCTAACCTTTCCATAAGTTTAATAAAAGACGTGCCCTTAACATGACTAAAAAAATTAAAAAACTCGAATGTTTTTAACTATAAGTACATGGACGTTATGAATATAAAAATGTTGCGGATAAGTGCCCATTGCGTTACTATATTTATATCGACAAATTTGCAGGTCTATACAAGGAGGTTCACGCACCCATGTGCCCTCGTACCAAAGAACAAAATGAGCTCATCCGCATGCAGCGCAAGGAACAGATCCTGGACGCCGCCGCGCGCACCTACTTCCACACGGGTGGCAGCTTTGATATTCGCGACGTCGCCCGTGAAGCCGAGCTCGGTTACGGCACGGTATACCATTATTACCCCAACCGGCATTTATTAATAGAAGATGTGCTCGGCAGCGGCTTCGAGCGATGCGAGCAAGCCCTGACAGAATGGGCAAACACCTGTGTCGACAGCCCGGATAATAGGCAGCTGTTGACTTATTGCAAGGCACTGCTCCGGCTGTGGCAGTCGGACGCCCGCGCATATCTTGTCTACAAAATGGCGGCGGAACATTATACAGGTTTGCCTGCGAAGGATCAGCACCCCACAAAGAGACGATTCATGGAACGGCTGTATGTTCCGCTCCAATCGATCGCCCAGCGCGAAGACGACAGCGTCGACCATATGCTTGCCGTGCTGGTCGGCTGCTGTGGGCTGCACTACTATGCGGGCACTTCCGAGCTGGACGTCGATCGAATCGCCAAGCTCGCGATGCAAGCTATTACGAAGGAGTCCTGATACGAACATGGTCATTTTAAAAAGCAAACATGAAATCGAGGCCATCCGCAAGGCATGCCAAGTGGTGGCAGAATGCCATCGCACGATCGCCTCGCTCATCAAACCGGGAATTACAACGAACGAGATTGAGCGCATCTTCGAGGACATTATCTTGAAGCATGGCGCCAAGCCCTACACAAAGGGCTACAAGGGTTATCAATATGCGACCTGTGCATCTGTCAACGACGTGATCGCGCATGGCTTCCCTAGCGATAAGCCTCTTGAGGAGGGCGATATCGTGACGATCGACACGGTCGCAGAGCTCGACGGCTGGCTCGGCGATTCGGCCTGGAGCTATGCAGTCGGGAACATATCGCCGACGGCCGAGAAGCTGATGCGTGTCACGAAGGAATGCCTTGACATCGGCATCTCGCAGGCGCAGCCCGGCAATCGGCTGGGCGACGTGACGAGCGCCATCCAGCGGCATGCCGAATCGAACGGCTTCGGCGTCGTGCGCGACCTTCTCGCACATGGCATTGGCCGGGATCTGCACGAGGAGCCGAACTATATACATGTCGGCAAGCCCGGCAAAGGCCTCCGCATCAAGGAAGGCATGGTGTTCACGATCGAGCCAATGATCACCGAAGGCACCTACCACATGACAATCGATTCGGACAACTGGACCGCACGGACGCTGGACCGCAAGCTCGCCGCCCAATACGAGCATACGATTGCCATCACGGCTGAAGGTCCACAAATCTTGACCGCGCAATAGAATAGTTAGAGGTCGACCACGAGATGGTCGGCTTTTTTTAACGTATTCGGCATAGCATCTTTCTACTCAGATTCAAGCCGAAGCAGGATCGAGATGAGACTGCTAGCCTGGGCACAATCTCATGCCAGTAAACCCGACCTCACGAGGTCGGGTTTCTTCATGGTATTGGTGGAGGCGAACCGTGGATGAGCAAATCCACAATTCGCCTCCGCGTGTTGCTTAGATTGTTTAATGACATGGTCTAGCACTAACACTCGACCCTATCGATCGTTGCGGGTTAACTATTATTGCTTAGCTTTAACTAATTGTATTAACCTTGTCAACGCGCTTGAGTAAATCGAGTCATGTCTATGCACAAACCATACATGCAAATCTCGGTACTCTTCAGGCAAGCGATGGGAACCAATTATGCCCTTTTCTTCCGCCTTAGCAATCGATGATCGTGGTAGCATAGACACACCGAGCCCAGAAGAAACCCCATCTAGAATAACTGCTAATGTACCAAATTCCATAATCTGATATGTGGTCAGACCAGTTCCTCTCAGAAAACTCTCCGCTTTTGCCCGATGCGTACATCCAACGTCAAAGAACAACATCGGCTTCGTGAGCAACTCATACATGTCGCTTTTTCCCGGCTCAGAGATCAGCACCAACTCCTCTTCAAAAGCCGCGACATGTTCTATATCTGGATCGTCAACAGGACCATAGACGAACGCTCCATCAAGCTCGTAAGCCAACACCTTTTGTAAGAGAGCATGTGTCACACCCGTAGTGAGCGATAAATTAACATCCGGATATCGTGATTGATATTCGGCCAATAGAGGAGTCAGATGAATGACCGCAGTCGTTTCAATGGAACCTATCCGAAGAAGCCCTGCAGGTTGGTCCGAGTATTGTGTGGAATTCACAGCCTCATCCATCAGAGTCAGTATTTTATCCGCATATCCCAGCAAATTCTCGCCAGCCGGAGTTAGCGCCATCCCTCGATTGGATCGCCGAAAAAGGGGGATTTGCAACTGAGCCTCAAGATACTGAATTCTGGTCGTCACATTAGACTGTACATAGTTCAACATTTGCGCAGCCTTGGTTATGCTCCCCTCTCGAGCTACAGCTTGAAATATTCTTAAATCTCCGCTTTCCATTTCTATGTCACCTGCTTGGTATGATCATTTATGATACTCACATTCGGTTTTGTTCATTTTACTGTATGACTCCCTCTCTGTACAATTCAAAATAGATTCATCGAAATACGAATTACTGGAGGAGTTAGGATGAAAGCAATCGTACATGCTGGGATGAACGGCTTGAAGGGCTTAACATATGAAGACGTTATTGACAAACAGCCGGGCTTCGGCGAAGTAAAAGTAAGGCTGAAAGCTGCTGGGTTGAATCATCGAGACTTATTTCTCATGGCGGATCGAACAAATAAGGATGCTCCCCTAATTATAGGTTCTGACGGCGCGGGTAGAATTGAAGTGGTAGGTGAAGGCGTAACAAACCTTACAGTAGGTACCGATGTAATCATTAATCCATGTATCGGATGGGAGATCACCCAAAATGTCCCGAGCGTTCCAGCAATAGTGGGCGGTCCTTCGGATGGTACATTCGCCGAGTTTATCATCATCCCTGCACAAAATGCCGTCAGCAAACCAGCTTACTTGTCTTGGGAAGAAGCTGGGGTGTTGCCCTTGTCTGCCTTGACGGCCTATCGGGCTTTATTCACCAGAGGTCGCTTACAGCAAGGTGAACATATCCTTATTCCAGGTATTGGTGGCGGTGTGGCGACTTATGCCATGCTTATGGCTTCAGCGGCGGGTGCACGAGTCAGTGTCACATCACGCAGTGAAACAAAAAGGAAAGCTGCTCTTGCACATGGAGCAGATCATGCCTTTGACAGTCATAGTGATTGGAAGGAAAGTATGAAGGGAGAAACAGTAGATCTCATTCTTGACAGTATCGGGCCAGCGACGTTCCAACAGTACTTTGATATCATTAAGCCAAATGGCCGTATCGTTACTTTTGGAGCAAGCTCAGGAGATCGAATGGAAATAGCAGTACGATCCATATTTTACCCACAAATCAGTATCATCGGCACCTCAATGGGAAGCAGTGAAGAGTTTATTGCTATGCTTCAATTTATGGAACTCCACTCGATACGTCCTATCATTGATAGTGTGTATCCTTTACAAGACACCCTTCAAGCCTTTCAGCGAATGCAACAGGGGGAGCAATCTGGGAATATTGGAATAAGAATGGATTGAGACTTTGAAAATAGTAATCGCCGATCTAATCCTCATTACAAAAAAATGGACCTGTACTTCATCAACAGCTTCATCACATAAAACATATCGTGTGTGATATTCATTCCGGGAAATTGTTTACCAATACCTTGAATAAACGCTTCTTAGTTCAATCCCATAAAAGTCATGGCCTGTATCTCCACATTCGTCAGGGACAGCTTACTCTTCGTTTCTCTACAAACAGCAAAAATCCACAACCTCTTGCGGTTGTGGAATTACATGGTGGAGGCGAGGGGGATCGCCCCCCCCTTTATATACAGAATTTTTTCTCAGTGCATTCTCGTGTTAGAAATATAGTACTGCTGCATAGCTCACTGAACTAATGTTCTCCGTTAGCGAAATGATTCAAAGTTCTTTCTGAACCAGGCATGCCAATAATTCTAACGGTTCTATTTCTTTTCCTAAAAGATGTGCGTTCCAATTCGTACCAATTAATAAATTATCGTTATCAAGCCCAGGAATCCAAGTATTCGCAAAATCATCAAGCGGTATCGTATGTGGACTGTAATGTACCCACTCTTCAATTGCACATTGTTTTGCTAAGGCTCGTTCCGACCAGAAAGGCATTACATCTGTTTCTTCAAATTCGTTCGAAGGTGATACACACCAACCGTCCTCGGATTTCAAACCCCACACAAGCTGGGTTTCTATTATCTTCTTAACGAATTTATCAAAGCGATTTTCAGAATCAATTTTCAGCCCCAAATTATGCGACATAACACACTCCTTTGTGGTGTTTAATTTAAGTACCACATATTCCATTATCCTGCCCGTTAGCATAACTACGAAGGGCTGCCACGTGGCAGCCCTTTTAGTCTTCAACTATCGTTTCCCATTAGTTTAACGCACGTTTACTTCCTCTGCATTCGATTTGGAAATTTTTATTTTTACCATAATCAATACGAAAGCAAGCAATGTAAACATAATTCCGCTCCAGATGAGTTGATGTATTCCCAAGTGAGAAATAAACCAACCACCGATAGAAGCCCCTACAGTAATTCCAAGATTGGAAAATGAGACAAACAAGCTGTTGCCGAATTCGGGAGCTTCTTTCGCCTCGGTCGTTAACCATGCTTGACTGACAATAAGCCCGCCGGAATGCACTACCCCCCAAATGATTACGATAACAACCATCGGAATGAGATAAGATCCCAGACAATAAGCGAATAAGTAAATTACCGCATATAGCAGAGGAAACATGATGACGGTCTTTGTAATGCTTTTATGAACAAAGCCCCCAAATAAAAAATTCCCAAAAATCATGATGATACCAAAGACCATCAACATGATGCTGATTCCTGACCCGTTCATATGTGTTACTTGCACAAGATATTCAGCAAAGTAGCTGTACACAGAAAACATAGCTGCAAAGATAAAAATAACGGTCACGATATTTAACCACAATTGAGGTTTACGTAATATGCCAAGCTGCTTGCCATAAGACATTTTTTCCTTAACAGGCATGGAAGGAAGCCAAACTTGTATCCCTACAAAGGCAATCATGCTTACAACAGCTCCGAACAGGAAAGCGACTTCTAACGAAATCTT
Organism: Paenibacillus sp. FSL K6-3182; assembly: GCF_037976325.1. NCBI lineage: Bacteria > Bacillati > Bacillota > Bacilli > Caryophanales > Paenibacillaceae > Paenibacillus > Paenibacillus sp. FSL K6-3182. Next base: position 250,154 of record NZ_CP150265.1, on the reverse strand, counting down.
CTCCGCGAGATACGATGTCAAAGGCACGCCAAAAGCAAACCCCACCGTGATTCCGGCGAAAACCTTTGTGACCGCTTTACTGCTTTTTTCCGGAGGGACAAGCTTGGCTGCGGTCACAAGGGCAACCGAAAAAAAGACGGGATGAAAAATAGCAGGGATAAAACGAAAAACTAGCATCACATCGAACTGGGTCGTATAAGCATAAACCATATTCGAAATTGCAAAAATAAGCAAAGTGGTTAATAGAATGACTTTACGATTAATACCGGATACGAGTAATGTCAGGAATGGACCTGAGATAGCAACGACGAGAGCAAATATACTTACAAGCCATCCAGCCTGTGAGGTCGATATATTAAATTTTTGAGTTACCTGGGGTAAAACACCTATAATCCCCATTTCCGTTGTAATAATACCGAATACGCCTAAAGCCAAAATAATGATAAGCAAGGGGTTAACCTGTTTCATTTTAAATGTAAGTCTCCTTTTATATTTACATATATAGATTCATAGATGTATATTACAAAAAAAAGACCTCCTTTCAGTCTATAGTTTCTTTTGGATGTACTCTGAAAATTCCTGTATTGTCTTTTCGTTTCGACGATAGTACGTCCACTTCCCAATTCGCTCAGATTCCAACAAACCAGCTTTTTGCATCGTCAACAAATAACTCGAAATAACAGACTGTGCAAGTCCTGCTTTAGCCTGAATATCTCCCACGCATACACCAATTTGAAAATTGAGATTTTGTTGTAGATAAGGTTTTTCATCAAAGAATTCCTCTGGATTCTTTAACCATAGCATAATTTGACTACGCGTCTCGTTAGACAAAGCTTTATAAATCTGTAATGGTTCCATACAGATTATTATATCTATTTTTATAGATTTGTAAATATAAAATGTGCTGTTTTCTCCAATATCTTTTGACAAGAACTTGAAAAATCTATTGCCTGTACCGACTTTTGTTGGAGAAATCTGCCCGTTAGCTTAACAAACCGATAGCAATACTCTTGGAAAATGAAGGTGATTAGCTGGTATCCAGCGAAATATTAATCTTAATTGATGATATGACATTACGGGGGTAAACAAATGAGTGAATTTACTTCAGGCAGTCTTGTATTGAATAAACATAGGAAAGCTATCGAAGACTTCAATCCCATTTTTATAAAACCGCTTAATGATAAATGGAGCTTGTTTTTTACGGAAGGTACAGAAGTTAGTGACACCTATCCTGAGGATATTATAAAAATGACTGCTGGCGTACCTCTATTATACTTTTATAATTTCGAAGACCACGGCTGGGGTTTCACCATCCTTCATCAAAGCAGAGTTGTATCTGCATTCGATTATTCGTATGAGGAAGATGAAATTGAATTACAGAATTATGTACAAGAACGGTTTCCTGAAGAAGAAGCTATTGAATTACTCTATCTGAACCCTGATTCAGACGCTTTTAGGGTTAAAATACTTGAGGAATTCTATATGGAACATAGTAAGGAAGACAAAGTAAAGAAACTTATTATGAGTCTTGACGTGGATGCTTTTGCGTTATTCAACATCGATTCGGGTGGACTTGATAGACTGCGAGATATGTTCCGTATTGAGTCGTTGGTCAGTCTTCAAGATCGTTTTACCTTGATAGACGACTTCAAAGCGACCATAGATATCAAGGAAATGTGCTGGATCCGTGCAGATCGGATAGAGAATCTGATGAATTAACAACTGCCAACTGCCTCTCGATTGAATCATTAAGCTGCATTAACCGCTAGCCCAAACCTGAAATTAAGTTCAGGCTAGCGGCTATTTTGTTGAACTAACGTTCCCCGTTAGCGTAAGATTGTTTGGTTTGGTTACCTTACCCTTACATCAAGAGAAGGTACTTGTCAGGCAACTTGTACAAAATTATTATCTTAAGTGTTCTGGAATTCTTTCAGGTGAAAATTCATTACATCCGTTTCCGTCGCTGTTAGTTTCGTTAATTGCAGGTTCTTTATCTAATAATTATCGAAAATTCCTAAGTCAGTGGGTCTTCTCCAAACTTATCCCATAATAAAGGGAATCTTTCCTCTAGGTCTTCTTCCTCCCAATCAAATTCAATATCAATTGGTTCAAATTTATAACCTCGTGCTTCTAATTCATTTAAAAATTCTGTATAAATATCATCGTTATATTCAAACGATCCTGTTTTTTGATATGTGTACGCATCTGAAGCTGCTGATAAAATCTCTTCCAACTGAGGCGCAAATCCATCTTCTTGTAAATTATCTTCAGTGAAATATTCTGCTAGAAATTCAGGATTATTTACTCCCTGATTGAAAACTTCTTCTCCTCGAGAAATAAGCCAGCCTCTGAAGTAATCAAATCCATCGTCTGAACATCCTCCCATTATCACAAAAGCTGCGCCCCATAATGACGATGTATAAGATTGTTCCAACTTATTTCTAAACTCAATTTCGAATTCAATGACCTCTTCTGTTCTTTTCTTTACTAATTCTTGGGTTAACCATTCTACTTGTTCTGCACCGTTCTTTTTTGAATTATCTATTATTTTCCAAAAATATTTATTCGTCATAGGTACAGCTCTCCTTTGGTTTTTATTATTTTCATTGCGGGGATTTCTTTTATCGTGATATTCACGAAGTTCGTAAATACTCCATCCCGAAATGTATTCGAGAAGCGATTGAACTATCCTGCCCGTTAGCGGAATAGGATTCCGAAACATCATTGACAGACCCACGCTAATAAGGAATTTCGGTCACTTAGTTTATTCTGTCGGGAATGAGATAATGTTCTGGTCACCCGACATTTTTCGAAGACTTAGTGGGTGTGGGCTGAGTTGGCTTCTTTGGATAATTTTTTATTGGTCCAATTTTACGGTCGCTACCTGATAGAAGGAACTTGGTGTAATATTGATCGGCTTTCCATTTAAGTCTGTTATAGATGCATAATTGCATTTTCCGGCTATATATGTAAAAACTATCGTGCTTTGGTTGGATACCATACCTTGAAGGACAAGCAGAATTGGGCGGATTTGAAAGCTAAATTTACGGAGTTATGGTCAAGTGGTCATGGGGCTTCTTTTGACGAAGTCGTAACTCAAGCAAGATCTTTCGTCACGGCAATGAGCGAGGACTGAGAGGGAGATGAGATCGGAGGCGAGAATGTAAAATACTTCCTAGAACCATAACCTCAAGATGAAAGAGGCATCCGAATGGATTCGGATGCCTTTATTTGGAGTCTAGAAACCATATAGTAAACTTTTATTGGTCGGCTTCATCCTGCTTCTCGGCTTGGAATTCTTGAATGCTTTCTTTGCGCCGCTGATTCTTGGCTTCGTTGATTCCTTTTTCATCGGCACTAATTTCATTTGCATGCTCATCCAAATAGCTTTCCGCTTCCTGCAAATTAGCTTGCGTGTTTTCAATATGCTGCTGCAGATGGATCTTATTATCTGCACGGTTATCGGGTTTAGCCATGTGATTCCCTCCATTTGGTGTTAATTACGAACCTTTTCATATTGGTCATTACTTACTTCCACTATTCAACGGAAATTTTTTTTATTTTGCATGTCATCGGTCTCCGATTTAGGTTTCATCGGCAACCATGTAGAGGATGCATATAAAAAGTAAAATCCACCATAATAGTCTAGTACACTTCATTAACGACTGGAGGAGATAACATGCTCGAAAACCTTGAAAGCAATTATGATTGTGCCAATGCTGGTGATGACTTGCATAAGCTTAAGCAGGAGCTCGATTCAATTCGGAATCGCCAAACAACAGAACAGGCAACACAAGATGATATCAATCGTCTTGAAAATCAAATCTCGTTCATTTTAAATAAATGCGATATTAACAGCTAGTCTTGACACGGCTTGATGTCGTTATCGGATGATAAGAACATATTTGCTTAAGAAGCCGCATTGTTGCGGCTTTTTTCATGCAGATTTTTGTTTTAAGTTTTTTGATGAATGTTTACTGTCCGGAGTCCTTTGCGCATAACTGCCCGTTAGCGTAATGAAGCAGCCGATCATTGTGGTCGGCTGCTTCCGTGTGTTTATTGAACTATCGTTCCCCGTTAGCCTAACGACGTTCTATATTCATTTCGTCTAACAATAATCTCGCTGTATATAAGATATTTGGCTTGTATGCATCTAGTTCTTTTATGCGTTCCTTTAACGCTTCTTGATTCCACAAATGATATTGCGCAGGTAAGGGTATATGAGCCAAATTGTGATAATGCTCTCCAAAATCTATTCCAATAAAGGTATGGCCTTGATGCCATAACCCATCCAGTTCAAGGCATCCAAGTATAATATTTATCTTCCCATTAAGCATGTCATTGAGGATCTGAACTACTCTGTTTTTTACTAGATCATCGCTCACTTCCACGCCCCCAATATTATTCCCAGTCATATACGAAGGCCTTCGCAATGAGGGGCATTATTATTGAACTATCGTTTCCCGTTAGCGGAATGACCTTTCTTAATCAGCGAGAGCACGTTTTATGATCGCTTTTGCTTCAGCAACCAACTTTTCATCTTTATAATCAATTGCCTGCATCATGATCAAAATGGGAATGTATATGGCTATCAATCGAGCTAATATCTTCGTTTCTTCATCGACATCCCCATATTCTTTGAAAAAGTCTGAACGCGCATCCGGAGGCAAAAAGCTATACGCGACATTCAAGTCGCAAGCAGGATGTCCGATATTGATATCTCCCCAGTCGATAATCCCTGAAATTATTCCATTCTCGTCTACCAGCATATTTTTAAAATGAAGGTCTCCATGGAGGAATACGTTTTTGGGTTTCACTTTTTCAGTTCCAAGCTGTTCCAAATAGTTCGATAATTCACGATACTCTTCTTCACTAAAATGAAGGGCAAGGTCGGAAATGAATTTATGCAACTTTTCTTTACGCATTGCAATATCAATCAAATTTCTATGGTCATGTTGAACTCCATTTTCTTGGGCAATTTGCACAGGGAATGCATGTAAGCTTTTTAAAAATTGCGCGAGCGTTGTTGCTGATACCGCACGTTGCTTGTCAGTTAATCCGATTGGAAACTCTCCTGATAAATAGGGGTAGCCTAGGAAAGGTGCAGGATAATTATAATCCCCTTCCCCAAAAAATAGCGGTAACGAATATGCAATGGAACAATAATCTTTAAGCTTAGGTAGTATCTTTCCTTCCATCCTTAAACGATTAATTGCAACTTCTCTTCTTGGAAAGCGAAATACATATTCGACCCCGACAAGAAAAACAGTGTTATCCCAGCCGTATCCTAGTTTTTGTACGCTTTGTGAAGCTAACTGCGGAAACTGACTGCTTATTAATTTATGAGCCAATTCTTCTGATACTTCCCATTCCGCATCCCATTGATTCGTACTTCCCATATCCATTTATCGACTCCCTCACGAAAATAGAAAATAGGCTCGACTAGCCTGTTCCATTTACAACATCATATCATTAATTTGTTCTTCTGTTCGAGAACAACCTTACCGTCTGTTCCTCTATCCTACCCGTTAGCTTAATGAAGAAAAGAGCAGCTGCCGTAGCAAACTGCTCTTGTTGAACTATCGTTGCCCGTTACTTCAATAAAGCAAATGGTTCCTGTTAATTTAAGGTAAGAAAGAACCTTAGGGATGCTTACGGATTTATTGTGGCGGTTGAAAAACGTCAAACATATTTCCAAAAGGATCGTAAAACGTAAAGAAACTTCCATGTCCTTCAATAACGATAGGACTTACTTTCGTATCGAGTTGTAATAGAAAATTATGAAATCCTTTAATGTCCTTAACACGAAATCCGATTGTGTAATGGTCTTGACCATTTACCTTGAATGTGGCTGTAGTATCATCATTTGTCTTGACTAAAAATAAACTAGGACCCATAGAGAAATCTACAAAAGCAAGCTCATCGTTAAGTAGTCCTAGTTTTGCACCCAGTTTTCCACAATACCAATCAACTGCCTTTTCCAAATCGAAAACAGGGATCTCTGTGTACTGAATTCCTTCAATGTATACGTTATTAGCGGTCTGCAGATGTTGATTGTTCATACTTTGCATAGCTAGATCCTCTTTCCATTCTGAGGTTTTACCATATTATTCTACAATTAATTACATTATCCTGCCCGTTAGCGTAATGACTTGACCTGTAACCCTGTGGTACGGTTCTCCGCACTGTCTGTAACGACAAGTTTTATAGCCATCCTTTGTGGAATGGCGCTTTCCTTGAAACATTGATCTAACGCTTTCGTTAGCGTATTATATTCTCAAGCATTTAGTCGTAATAAAGACTTTTCTTCTCCCCAATGTACTACTGTTAACCCACAATTATCGATATGTACTCTTTTCATATGTTCTTGATCTATTTTGAGTACAGAAATTAATACAGCGCATATGACTCCCCAGTGTGTCACCACACCAATATGCTTTCCGACGTGGTTTTTAGCGAGTTCGTTCAACATATCTTCAACACGGTTAGCCACATCGAGCAAACTTTCTCCGCCTGGATAAGGAGTGGAATACCAGTCTTTCTGGTCACGCTCCCACCACTCAGGATGTGCTTGATGCATTTCATCCCAAGTTAATCCTTCGCAAACTCCACCTTGCGCTTCTCGCAATCGATAATCGCTTTTTATTTTGCTAATCCCTAACTGATCAGCGAGAACTTCTGATGTCTGTAAAGCTCTTCGAAGATCTGAGCTATAAATTGAATCTAATTTAGTTTTATAAAGTTTTTTAACCAATATATGTGCTTGTTGTAATCCTAACTCATTAATGGGTACATCAAAGTGACCCATGAGCCTCTTTTCTTTATTCCAATCCGTTTCACCATGTCTCATAATATATAAAGTAATAGACATTTGAATCCCCCATTTGAATATAGTGTATACACACCTAAAATATCAGCATTTCAGAATATTCGAGAAAATCTTATATTCTCCTTTTTGATCGCTTTACTATGACTTATATATTCGATACTTTTCCACTAATCTGCCCGTTATTTTAATAAAAGACATGCTCTTAACATGACTAAAAAATCAAAAAACCCGACCTCACGAGGTCGGGTTTCTTCATGGTATTGGTGGAGGCGAGGGGATTTGAACCCCTGTCCGAAGATCACGCCACACAGGCTTCTACGGGTGTAGTCACAGTTTTGATGTCACCCAAGCAAACGCCCCGTAACCGGCTTTCGCTAAGGTCAGCCTGATTGTCTTCTTCAGCTCACCGCAGGCGGAGATGAGACAGCGTATTCCACTACTTGTTAGCCCCTAATCCAGTCACATGGACGATGCTGGGTAGAAGCACGCACACAGTTTCTTAGGCTGCGAAAGCGTAGTTTGTTTGTTGTTTGCCGTTTAATAGGCTTTAGCGTTGATGAAGCGGACGACTCCCCGCTACCCGCAACCCGCGCTCGTACAATCCCCGTCGAATCCATAAACGCCCCCAATTTTGCATAAACGGCTAGCTGCAGATTAACACTACTCCGAAGAGTAGATCCACACTAACGTTTAGCTCAATTGAAGCTTTAGGATTAAGGATCAGCATCTGACCAAGCAGGCTGTTCCGATTGTCTAGCACGAATGCACTTGCATTTATTGATTGTCTTGCCGTTGCTACTGTCTTAGTATACCACGAATCAGCTGCTTCCGTGCACAATTGTTATTGGCAATCATGGTCGCTTGCTGCCATGGAAATCTACACCTTAGTTAGAAACCTTCTGTTTCTCACGCAGCACACGCTGAATGTCACGCTGAGCATCACGTTTAGCTGCACTATCGCGCTTGTCGTATTGCTTCTTACCTTTACCGAGACCAATCAATAACTTCGCGTAACCATTGCGCACATAAATCTTCAAGGGTACAATAGCATAACCTTCTTGCTTGGATAAGCCTAGAAGCTTATGAATTTGCATCTTGTGCATCAACAGCTTGCGAGCACGCGTTGGATCGGTAGGGTTGTGAATATTCCCTTGCTCGAACGGACTAATGTGCATATTGTGTATGAAAATTTCGCCGTTGCGAATGGTAGCAAATGCATCACTTATATTTGCACGACCCGTTCGCAGCGATTTAATTTCTGTACCCAAAAGCACCATGCCAGCTTCGAAAGTTTCCTCAATGAAATAGTCATGGGAAGCTTTCTTATTCTGGGCGAGCTGCTTGCCGTCACTCTTCTTACCCATGCTAGTCACCTCGACTTAATTAAGCTAAAATAATGGTTGCACGTATACTGGTGTTCATTGTAACAACTTTAACAACGAAAATCAAGGCGGCTACGGAGCATCCCGCTCTGTCGCCCTGCCCAAAAAGGAGATTTCCCATGCTGCTTGAAATCATTGCTACAACTGCAGATGAAGCGGTTACAGCTGTAGTGCACGGTGCGGACCGTGTAGAGCTTATATCCGCCTTTGAAGAAGGTGGACTAACTCCACAAGAGGACGTTACGTTATCGGTGCTTGAGGCGCTTAAACGGCTCGAGCAAGCTAATCATACCCCTATAGCTAAAGTATATCCCGTACATGCGATGGTTAGGCCTCATAGCAATTCCTTTGTTTACGATAAGGCAGATCTTAGTGAAATGACTGCTCAAATGATCAGAATGCGTACATTAGGCGTTCATGCGTTCGTCTTAGGCACACTTCAGCTTGATGGAACTATTAATACGGATGCTTTAGAAAGTTTATTGGAAGCCGCTGGTGATCGTCCTGTTACCTTCCACCGAGCATTTGATGAGGTACCTGACCAAGAAGAGGCGTTAACCACACTCCTAAAATACCCTCAAATCAAATGGATACTTACCTCAGGCGGTAAACCGAGCGTTCTTGAAGCAACAGATCAAATTAATAGGTTGGTTAAACAAAGTATTGGACATACTGTTACCATACTCCCAGGAAGCGGTCTATCGGTTCCTTCATTGCCTGCCTTTATAAAATCTACCGGAGCACAAGCCGTTCATCTCGGAACTGGTGTTAGAACCGGTGGAACAGATTCTCCTATCGATGGAATGCTCGTTCGTCATGCCCGTCAATTACTTAATGAATTCCAATAAAGCAACAAAACAGAAGCTCATTTTATGCACAAAAAAACCGCCCTCAACCTAAAAGGTCAAAGGCGGTTTTATCAACGTTCGTAAGCTACTACAGCTTTACAACGTTTTCTGCTTGTGGTCCACGGTTGCCTTGAACAACGTTAAATTCTACGCGTTGTCCTTCTTCAAGAGTTTTGAAGCCTTCGCCAGTGATTGCGGAGAAATGTACGAATACATCGTTGCCGCCTTCAACTTCGATAAAGCCGAAACCTTTTTCTGCGTTAAACCATTTAACTGTACCTTGTTGCATGTGTAAAAACCTCCAAAAAAATAATATTAATATGCGCCTGGTTTGTCTTTAAACAAAAAATTCACACATTGGAAAGGGTTTCATGACTATAATGATACCCTTTTCAATATGTGAATTCAGGTTCATATTATCGATTGATTTGAGTGTACTATACCCAGAATTAAAATGCAAGTGACGAGCTTAAATATATTTTCCCAAATTGCCCAGATCGCGGCGACTTCCAATTATGCCATAGAACGGAAGTCGCCGCCCTTATTTATTTGCGATTTTTCCGGACAAAAGCAGCTGTGGCGTTACCGCCGCCTCCGCTTTTTTTCTTCCGCTTGCTCTTCACCGCATCGCCGCCGCTGCCTTCCACGCTCGGCAATTCCGCGCCTCGCTCACTACCGACCACGCCGCCCTGCGGCGTATGCCGCCGCTTCGCGCCGCCGCCACTTCCATCGTTCCGCCGCTGCCCGGCTCCACGACCATTTCCGCCTGGCCCGCCGCTATTGCGGATGGGCAGGCCCCACATATCCGTACGCGCATTGTTCACGCGCGATGAATCTCTACCGTTGCCCGGCGACAAATCCGCCTCTTGCCCCGGCCCACGCTCCGCCGGATTTCCACCGTCGTTCACGCCAGCTCCGGCTGCGCCTTCGCCGCCACGTCCGCGCCGCTTGCTGCCGCGCCCGCTATCAGGTGCATCGATGCGCCACGGATTGGCCTGCTCGACAATGCCAACCACGCTGCGATCGACGCCGCCGCCAAATCCGCCGCGTCCGCCTTTGCCTCCGCGACCTTTGCCGCGGCCGCCCTCGGCTGCACCGCCTTGACCTTTACCTCCCGCGTTTGCACCGCGATCCGTTTTACCACGATAACCTTCGGCTGCACCGCCTTGGCCTTTGCCAGCCGCGCTTGCACCACGCTCGTTTTTGCCACGGTAAACTTCGCTTGCGCCACCTTGGCCCTTACCAGCACCGCTCGCTCCGCGCTCGCCTCTTCCGCGGTTGCCCTCACCTGCACCGCCTTGACCTTTGCCGCCGCGATTGCGATCACCGAAACCACCGCGTTTTTTTCCGCCGCGTTCGCCGCCGCCAAAACCACTGCTTGGAATGCCTTTATAGCCGCTGCGCGGCTTCATATCTACAAGCTCGAAATCAATCGTATGCTCCGTCATGCTCACCCGAGTAACGCGAATTTTAACTTCATCGCCAATTCGGTACACTTTGGACGTACGCTCGCCGACCAATATCATATGCTGCTCATGGAAGTTATAGTAATCATCAGACATGTCGCTCAAACGAATTAAACCTTCGACCGAATTGTCCAATTCGATAAACATGCCGAAGCTCGTTACGCTGCTAATAATGCCTTCGAACTCTTCGCCCACTTTATCAAGCATGAATTCACATTTTTTCAACTGCTCTGTGTCACGCTCTGCATCAACCGCTACACGCTCACGTTCTGAGGAATGCTGCGCAATTTCCGGCATCCTTGCCGTTAGCGACTCATGTCTTGCTTCCGTCAATTGGCCTTTGCCATCAAGCACCTCGCGAATGATACGGTGAATGACCAAGTCAGGATAGCGGCGAATTGGGGATGTAAAGTGTGAATAAAACTCAGCTGCAAGCCCAAAATGCCCCAAGCTCTCCGCATCGTATTTCGCCTGCTTCATCGAACGAAGCATCACTGTGGAAATAACGGTCGCTTCCTTCGTTCCGCGAATGTCCTCAAGCAGCGTTTGCAATGCTTTTGGATGAATGGAATTGCCTTTGCCCTTCACGACATAACCGAAGTTTGCTGCAAACTGAACGAAGTTAAGCAATTTCTCTTGTGACGGATCTTCATGAATCCGGTACAGGAACGGCACACGAAGCCAGTGAAAATGCTCGGCCACCGTTTCATTCGCCACGAGCATAAATTCCTCGATGATTTGCTCCGCTACCGAACGCTCGCGCTTCACAATATCAACCGCTTTGCCGTTCTCATCCACGATAACCTTAGACTCTTGGAAGTCGAAGTCAATCGCACCGCGCTTCATTCGTTTCGAACGAAGACGCATCGCTAGATCCTCCATCAAACCGAACATATCAAGCAAGCTGGCGTAACGCTCTTTCAGCTCGGTTTGCGGCTCTTCTTCCGTTGCAGTCAATATTTTTTTCACATTCGTATAGGTCATACGCTCTTTCGTGCGAATCACACTCGTAAACACATCATGACGTACACGATTAAGCGTCGCCGCATCAAATTCCATTTCACATGAAAGCGTCAGACGATCAACCTGCGGGTTGAGCGAGCATATGCCATTCGACAAACGATGCGGCAGCATCGGAATAACGCGATCCACCAAATATACGCTGCAGCCTCTAAGGTATGCTTCTTGATCGAGCTCTGAATTTTCTTTTACGTAATAGCCGACATCGGCAATATGTACACCTAACAAATAATTGCCGTTCTCCAGACGCTTCACATGCACCGCATCATCTAGATCCTTTGCGTCCTCGCCATCTATCGTCACGATGACCTCATCGCGCAAATCTCGCCTGCCTTGCTGCACAATCTCATCGTCTGTAATGGAATCAGGTGCCGCTTCCGCTTCTCTCATCACTTCATCAGGAAAGCCCTCAGGAAGCTGATGCTTGCGAATAATCGACAGGATGTCGACGCCGGGATCATTTTTATGTCCCAAAATTTCGACAATTTCCCCTTCAGCTGCAGAACGCCCTTCTGGGTAGGTAACAATTTTAACGACAACCTTCTGTCCGGAGACAGCGCCTTGATAGCCGCCTTTTGGAATAAAGATATCCCGATTGATCCGTTTATCATCCGGCACGACAAAAGCATAAACCTCGTGATCCTCGAACGTTCCTACGATTTGCGTAACGGCACGTTCTACAATACGGACGACCTCGCCCTCCATCCGGCCTCCATGCTCACTTCTCGAAGTGACACGAACCAGAATGATGTCTCCATTCATTGCGCTCTTCAAATCATTGGCGTGCAAATACACATCTCCATGATCCTTCTCATCCGGGATTAGAAAACCGAAGCCCTTGGCATGCGATTGCAACTTGCCGCGCAATAAGTTCATTCGTTCCGGCACGCCGTAATGATCATTTGGCGTACGAATGATTTTGCCTTCATCCTCTAATTTGTTCAGCAGCTTAAGGAACTCCTTAAACTCCACTGCATCTACGATACCAAAATGTTTCTCAAGCTCTTGGTACGTCATCGGCTTATACGCCGTCTCTCTCATAAAATCAAGCAGTTCCTGCTCGTAATTAATCATTATTAGTTTTTCTCCTCATAAACCTGCCATATTGCTCTAGCGCCATTTGCAGCAGGTTGATAGATTATCATATAACTTGTAGTATACACGAAATGGATGCTCAGCATCCGTGAATATGATGAAAATACAAAAAAAGCGAGGAATATCCTCGCTTTCTGCGTGTGTGTTCGTTATTGTTTTACGAAGTAAGATACAACAAGCGCCAATATGAAGAAACCAGCTGCAAGAGCAACTGTCAAACGTTGCAAGAACAAATCCAAACCGCGCGCTTTCTGTTTTCCGAAAAGGTGCTCAGCGCCACCCGTAATCGCTCCGGACAAGCCTGCACTCTTACCTTTTTGCAACAATACGACAGCAATAAGGCCGACAGAAAATATAACAAGCACGATTTTCAATATGATATCCATTCATTCCACCTCCAGCATAGGAGCTCCGTAGAAACACATAAATCGAGTGTACCATAGATGGGCACAAATTACAATAGGACAGGCCTTATTCTCGCTGTTCACGCAAAGCCATGCTCTTTCAAATAGTTAAAATTATTTGCTGCGCTATCAAGGGAGCTTGAGCTAAATTGCTCCTGCTCCACAAACATATACTTAACGCCTGCAGGCTCAAGCCCTTTTAACAGCTCATCATAACCTACCTCGCCTTTGCCGATTTCTGCATCCTTCCGCCCTTTCAAAAAGTCTTTCAAATGCACGCAAGGAACGCGTCCCTTATATTTCTTCAAATAATCAGCCGGTTTATAACCCGCAATATAAATCCAGCCCAGATCAAACTCCATCTGCAAGAGCTCCTCTGGAACATCCGACAAAATTTGATCGATAATAGGCTTCTTCTCCACCAGCTTAAATTCAAAATCATGATTATGGTAGCCGTATTGCATACCTGTTGCCTTCACCTGCTTTGCGCATTTTGTGAAAACATCAACTAAATATTGCACATTATCCTTTGTCGGAAGTTCAGGAAGCGGCGACCAAGGCGTAATAATATAAGTCACATCAAGCTCCATGGCATATTCAATTTGTCCTTCAAAATCAGACTCCATTTGCTTGGTATCGCTAAAATTCAAAGGTACATGAACGGAGGGGGCAATTAATCCGAGTCCATCCATCTTGCTTTTCAACTCTTTGGCCGGCATTTTGAAATACCCTGTGAATTCTACCGCTTTATAGCCGATTTTGGCTACCTTCTCCAGCGTGGACAAAAAATCGATCTCCGTTTGATCACGAAGAGAATACATTTGAATGCCTATAACAGGTTTCGCCAATCAAACACACCGCCTAATCGTTGATGCTTTACCCTCTTATTATGTCCTGCATGAGCGAAAAAAAAAGAAGGATATGCCTGATGAGGCATACCCTTCTATATAAGCCGCTAAATGCGTCTTATTTTACGTGTTTCAAGTTGTAGAAAGCTGATTTGCCAGCGTATTGAGCTGTCGAACCAAGTTGGTCCTCAATGCGAAGCAATTGGTTGTATTTCGCAACGCGGTCCGTACGGGAAGGAGCGCCTGTTTTGATTTGGCCTGCGTTTGTAGCTACAGCGATGTCAGCGATTGTGCTGTCTTCGCTCTCGCCTGAACGGTGAGAGATAACTGCTGTGTAACCAGCGCGTTTAGCCATTTCGATTGCATCAAAAGTTTCAGTAAGCGTACCGATTTGGTTAACTTTTACAAGGATAGAGTTACCTACGCCTTTGTCGATACCATCGGATAGACGCTCAGTGTTCGTAACGAACAGATCGTCACCAACGAGTTGAACTTTTTTGCCAAGCTTCTCAGTAAGCAATTTCCAACCATCCCAATCGTCTTCAGAACAGCCGTCTTCAATTGTAAGGATTGGGTATTTGTCAGCCCATGAAGCAAGTAGGTCAACGAACTCAGCAGGTGTAAATGATTTGCCTTCGCCTGCAAGCACGTATTTGCCGTCTTTGAAGAACTCAGTGGAAGCAACGTCCATACCTAGGAATACGTCAACGCCTGGCTTGTAGCCTGCGCGCTCGATAGCCGAGATAATTGTTGTAATTGCTTCTTCGTTTGAACCAAGGTTAGGAGCAAAGCCGCCTTCGTCGCCAACAGCTGTGTTAAGGCCTTTATCATGCAATACTGCTTTTAGGTTGTGGAAAATTTCAGCGCCGATACGAAGCGCTTCTTTGAAGCTTTCAGCACCAACAGGAAGAACCATAAATTCTTGAACGTCGATGTTGTTGTCAGCGTGCTCGCCACCGTTGATGATGTTCATCATCGGAACTGGAAGCGTCTTAGCGTTGAATCCGCCAAGGTAAGTGTAAAGAGGTACATCAAGAGCGTCAGCAGCTGCGCGAGCTACTGCCATCGATACAGCTAGAATCGCGTTAGCGCCTAGCTTAGCTTTGTTTGGAGTACCATCAAGCTCGATCATTTTGCGGTCGATAGCTACTTGATCAAGAGCGTCAAGGCCAATAATTTCAGGAGCGATTTCAGTGTTAACATTTTCAACAGCTTTCAAAACGCCTTTACCAAGGTAACGGGATTTGTCGCCGTCACGAAGCTCAACAGCTTCGTATGCGCCAGTAGAAGCGCCGGATGGAACGATTGCACGGCCTTTGCCGCCAGACTCAAGAGAAACCTCTACTTCTACAGTTGGATTCCCGCGGGAATCAAGCACTTCGCGTGCGTATACATCAACGATAATTGACATGAGAGAAAACACTCCTTTTAAAGTTTTATTTTTTGTTGATTAATGTAATGCCCGTCATTTCAGCTGGCTTAGCAAGCTCAAGCAGATCAAGAACCGTTGGTGCGATATCTGCAAGAATACCGCCGTCACGAAGAGTCTCGCCTGCTTTCGTTACGATAAGCGGAACCGGGTTCGTTGTATGTGCCGTAAACGGACGGCCATTCTCGTCGAACACCATGTCAGCATTACCATGGTCAGCCGTGATGATGCAGACGCCGCCTTTGGCTAGTACTGCTTCCACTACTTTGCCAAGGCATTCATCCGTCGCTTCAACCGCTTTGATCGTAGGCTCCAGCATGCCGGAGTGGCCTACCATATCAGGGTTGGCGAAATTCAGAATGATTGCGTCATGCTTGTCAGATTCAATCTCGCGTACCGTGGACTCAGCTAGCTCATATGCGCTCATTTCCGGTTTGAGATCGTACGTTGCGACCTTAGGGGAATTAATAAGCACACGAGTTTCGCCAGGAAGCTCATGATCGCGTCCGCCGCTGAAGAAAAACGTAACGTGCGGATATTTTTCTGTTTCTGCAGTACGTAATTGAGTCTTGTTGTTTTGCACGAGCACTTCGCCAAGCGTATTATCAAGGTTCTTTGGTGAATACGCAACGAATCCGCCAACGGTTTCACTGAATAGCGTCAAGCAGACGAAATACAGATTAACAGGGCGCTTCTCGCCACGGTCAAAGCCGCGGAAGTCCTCGTTCGTGAATACTTGCGACAATTGAATCGCACGGTCAGGACGGAAGTTGAAGAAAATCACTGCGTCCTCGGATTCAACAAGGCCAACTGGCTTGTTTTCACCGTCTACAATAACCGTTGGCATAACGAATTCATCATAAACCGATTTCTCGTAGGATTCAACTACCGCTTGAATCGGATCGAAATATTGAGGGCCCTCGCCATATACCATAGCGCGGTAGGATTTCTCTGTACGCTCCCAACGCTTGTCGCGGTCCATTGCATAGTAACGGCCTTGAACCGTCGCAATGCGGCCTACGCCAACCTCTTCGATTTTGGCTTGAAGACGCTCTAGATAGCCCTTTGCACTGTCCGGGGACACGTCGCGGCCATCAAGGAAAGCATGAATGTATACTTCTTCAAGCTCTTCCTTCTTCGCTAGATCGAGCAATGCGAACAAATGCTCAATGTGGCTATGAACGCCTCCATCCGACAGCAAGCCGTATAGATGAAGCTTTTTGCTATTTGTTTTTACATGGCGAACAGCACCAAGGATCGTCTCATTTTCGTAAAATTCACCATCGCGGATCGATTTACTAATACGAGTCAAATCCTGATAAACGATGCGGCCTGCTCCGATGTTCAAGTGGCCAACCTCGGAGTTGCCCATTTGACCTTCAGGAAGTCCAACCGCTTCGCCGCATGCCGTCAATGTCGTATGCGGATAAGTTGACCAGTAACGGTCATAGTTTGGTTTGTTTGCTTGTGCAACCGCGTTGCCCGTTACATCATCGCGCAAACCGAAGCCGTCGAGAATAATAAGCGCTACAGGTTTCGGAGCAGCCATATTACTTGGCCCCCTCGACCAGTGCAATGTAGGATGCAGGCTCCAAGCTCGCGCCCCCAACAAGTGCACCGTCAATATCAGCTTGACCCATGTACTCAGCTACGTTATTAGGCTTCACGCTGCCGCCGTATTGAATGCGAACCGCATCAGCAGTCGCTTGATCGTAAAGACCAGCAACAACGCTGCGGATATAACCGATAACATCTTGTGCATCCTCGGAAGTAGAAGATTTGCCAGTACCGATAGCCCAGATTGGCTCATAAGCGATAACAACTTCAGCTGCTTGTGCTGCAGATAGGCCTACAAAAGCTGCTTCTGTTTGCACTTTGCATACTTCTTTTGTTTGTCCAGCTTCGCGCTCTTCCAGCTTCTCGCCTACACAAACGATAGGAAGCAAGCCATTTTTAAAGGAAGCATGAACCTTCTTATTTACGATCTCATCTGATTCCGCGAAATAAGCGCGGCGCTCGGAGTGACCGATAATTACGTATTTCACACCAAGATCCTTCAGCATAACGCCGCTGATTTCACCTGTGAATGCACCGTTGTCTTCAAAATGTACGTTTTGTGCTCCAATAGCAATCGACGTACCTTTCGCAGCTTCAACAAGTGCCGGAAGTGTTGTGTATGGCGCGCAGATCACGCTCTCTACACCTGCAACTTCAGCTTTACCTTTAATTTCGGAGAAAAATGTTACAGCCTCGGATACCGTTTTGAACATTTTCCAGTTACCTGCAATAATCGGTGTTCTGTTGCTCATGCGTAATCCTCCTCAAATCTATATAGTTGGGTAAATGTATTATTTATCGTTAAGGGCAACTACGCCTGGAAGCACTTTGCCTTCCATAAACTCTAGGGAAGCGCCGCCGCCTGTCGAGATGAAGTCCATTTTGTCAGCTAGGTGGAATTTCTCAGCTGCTGCTGCGGAATCGCCGCCGCCAATTACAGTATAGCCAGCTGTTTCTGCGCAAGCGCGAGCAACGGCTTGTGTACCATGGGAGAATGGCTCGATTTCGAATACGCCCATAGGTCCGTTCCATACAACCAACTTGGAGTTTTTGATTACATCAGCATAAAGCTCACGTGTTTTAGGACCGATGTCGATACCTTCCCAATCAGCAGGGATGCTGTCAACGTCAACGATTTGTGTGTTAGCGTTAGCGCTGAAATCGTCAGTTACAACGATATCAACTGGGATCAAGAAGTTTTTGCCTAGTTTTTTCGCTTTTTCTATGAACTCAAGAGCCAAATCAAGCTTGCTGTTGTCTACAAGCGATTTGCCGATTTCGTGGCCTTGTGCTTTAAAGAATGTATAAGACAAGCCGCCGCCAATGATGACATTGTCAGCAATTTCAAGCATTTTATCGATTACAGCGATTTTGTCTTTAACTTTCGAACCGCCAACGATTGCTGTGAAAGGACGCTCTGGGTTGTTAAGCGCTTTGCCTAGTACTTCAAGCTCTCTCTCCATAAGAAGGCCTGATACAGCTGGCAAAATGTGTGCAATGCCTTCTGTCGAAGCGTGAGCGCGGTGAGCAGCGCCAAATGCATCGTTTACGAACAGGTCAGCAAGTTTTGCAAAAGCTTTCGCTAGTTCTGGATCGTTTTTCTCTTCGCCTTCATAGAAACGTACGTTTTCAAGCAATAGCACATCACCGTTGTTTAGTGCAGCAACTTGCGCTTCGACAGCTTCACCAATAGCTTCGTTCGCTTTCGTTACTTGCTTGCCTAGCAGCTCAGATAGACGTGCTGCGGAAGCTGTGTGGCGAAGCTCTTCTACTACTTGACCGTTTGGACGTCCAAGATGACTTGCAAGAATAACTTTTGCGCCTTTTTCGATCAAAAAGTTGATTGTAGGAAGCGTTTCACGAATACGTTTGTCATCCGTAATTTTTCCATCTTCAAGCGGCACGTTAAAATCAACGCGAACAAATACTCGTTTACCAGCTAGTTCTGCAACATCACGTACACTTTTCTTATTCATCTATGAAGCCTCCCGAAAATGTGTTATGGAAAGGTATAGCGGTAGAATACAAAAAAAAGAAGGGCGTTCCTTCAAAGAAGAAACGCCCCCATGACTTACGACTCTAGAAGCCGCAAATCAAAAACCTTAGCTCCGCATGCGCGGAATGCTGCGGTCTTTAGTCCGTCTTCTTTGCTTACAGACCTTTGCTAGCAATGTAAGCAGCAAGATCAACTACGCGGTTCGAGTAGCCCCACTCGTTGTCGTACCATGAGATAACTTTAACCATGTTGCCTTCAACAACCATAGTCGAAAGACCATCGATTGTGGAAGAAGCAGGGTCGCTATTGTAGTCGCTTGATACAAGCGGCAATTCGTTGTAGTTCAAGATGCCTTTAAGAGGACCGTCAGCAGCTTCTTTCAATGCTGCGTTAACTTCTTCTACAGTAACGTTAACTTTAAGCTCAGCTACAAGGTCAGTTACAGATACGTTAGGCGTAGGAACGCGCATTGCCATACCGTTTAGTTTGCCTTTAAGCTCAGGAAGAACAAGTGCAACAGCTTTTGCTGCGCCAGTTGAAGAAGGAATGATGTTCTCAGCAGCTGCGCGAGCACGACGCAAGTCTTTGTGAGGAACGTCAAGAACGGATTGGTCATTTGTGTATGAGTGAATTGTAGTCATCATACCTTTAACGATTCCGAATTTGTCGTTCAATACTTTTGCGAAAGGTGCTAGGCAGTTCGTTGTGCAAGAAGCGTTGGAAATAATGGTGTGTGCCGCAGCGTCGTATTTATCTTCGTTAACGCCGATAACTACTGTAATATCTTCGTTCGTTGCAGGTGCGGAGATGATAACTTTTTTAGCGCCGCCTTGCAAGTGAAGCTCAGCTTTTTCTTTCGCTGTGAAAATACCAGTTGATTCAACTACGATTTCAACGCCTACTGAACCCCAAGGAAGGTCTGCAGGGTTGCGCTCTGCGAATACTTTGATTTCGCGGCCATTTACGATAAGCGCGCCTTCTTTAGCTTCAACAGTACCGTCAAGTTGACCGTGTGTTGTATCGTATTTCAGAAGATGTGCCAGTGTTGCAGTATCCGTAAGATCATTTACTGCCACGATTTGAACATCAGGGTTGTTCAGTGCTGCGCGGAATACGTTACGGCCGATGCGACCAAAACCATTAATACCAACTTTAACCATTTTTGTTTCCTCCTAAGCGTTTTTAAAAGATTTATGAATATATTTCAAGACATTTTGCAGGCATGCCTTAACAGCAATTAGCAAAGCGTCATGATTCCTTATTGCCTTCTTCTTGACTGTGCTTCTCTTGATCGATCAAAGCTACGATTTCGAGTGCAGCTGCTTCATCCGTTACGAGTACATCATTGTGTCCAAAGCGCATCACTGCCGCTATAGCCTCGCCTTTGCTCTTGCCGCCGGCAACACCTATAACAACTTCAGTTTTAACAATATCCTCGAGCCGTAACCCCACCGTTTGCATTTTGTGCACGACAGCGCCTTTTCGGTCAAAATAAAACCCGAATGACTCCGCCAAAGCACCCTCAGCTTCCATAGCATCAATAACTTCACGCTCTAGCCGCCTGCGTCTTGCCATAACCATAGCATCTCCGATACCATGTACAACGATGCGAGCACTGCGGATGACATCCACAATTTCTCGAATGTTCGGCTCTTGCATAATAGATGCAAAAGCTTCCTCTCCCAGATGATCCGGCACATGCAAAAGTCTATACTGCGCTCCTGTACGCTTAGCCATCATGGAAGCAATCGTATTCGCTTGGTAATCCAAGCTCTCCCCTAGACCACCTCTAGCCGGTACGAACAAGTTCGTATTCAGCTGAGAAGAACTAATCAGTTGATTCGACAGCTGTGCAATCGTCGTTCCGCCTGTTACAGCTACAACGTCGTTAGGCTGCATTACCTTGATAAGCACCTGACATCCCGCACGACCAAGCTCTCGCTTTGTTTGGGCAGAGACTTCCGAATCGCCAGCAACTATAATGACCTGCGATAGGCCGTAGTGGCTGCGAATCGTTTCCTCCAGTTCGGATAGTCCGAACATTGTCTTGTAGAATGGCTCAAGCTGCTCTAAAAGAAGCTTGCCTGAATCGCTAATCCGCATGCCTCCCGAATGAATCTCGAGCAGCCCCTGCGTCTTTAGGAAATCGGTCTCTGCCCGAAGCATACGCTCCGTCATCGATAATACAGAAGCCAACGTTCGACGTCCGATTAAATCCGATACCATTACTTGATGCAAAATCGAATATCGTTTCTTCATGACCTCTAGCAGATCAGGCACAAGCTGCTGCTGCAGTTCAATGATCTGACGCATTTCTCATCCTTCACTCCATCGGCCTATAGCGTATTCGCTTCTTCAAATACGTTGGACTCAATATGTCCCGCGGTATCATTTCAAGTCCCACCTTTAGTTTATCGGAAATAACCGATTGTAGCAATAGCCGATTATCAATTGGAAACGGTTTCCGACGCATTTTTAACAAATTTAATTTTTGAACATCGCTTGCTTTAAAATCTTTAATATCATATAATCATTTTTGCGACTATTTTCTTACAAAAGCAGATAGCAGCAACAGCAGCTTTTCCTTATGCGCCCGTGGTCCAATGGATATGACGCAGCCCTCCGAAGGCTGAGATCTAGGTTCGATTCCTTGCGGGCGCGCCATTACTTTTTATTATCGCAAGTTCAAACTCTATATTGATACACACGAACCGTTCCTATACGCTGGAACGTTTTTTTTATTTTAAGCAACGGCCAAGTAATTAATCTCCCGCTATAACATCCAACCTATGCCTCATGGAAAACACTCCAAATTGCGCTTGTTTATTTCATCCAATCCACTTCAAACCCATTTTTTTCGTATACGCAGCAAGGGAATTGCAGACCTGTTTGACTATCTTTGACTTTTGACTTTTCATCCGTTATTATGAGAATACGATTTAACCATTCATTGTTTTTTAGGAGGGGGCTTACGTTGGATATGAATTTCGTTCCTATGGTTATTGAGCAAAACAATCGGGGTGAGCGTGCGTATGACATTTACTCTCGCCTACTGAAAGATCGCATTATTTTTCTAGGATCAGGTGTAAATGACGTGGTGGCAAACTCCATCATCGCTCAATTGTTATTCCTGGCGGCAGACGACCCTGAGAAGGACATTTCTCTTTATATTAACAGCCCGGGCGGCTCAATTACGGCAGGCATGGCTATTTACGATACGATGCAATATATTAAACCTGATGTATCTACGATTTGTGTAGGTATGGCTGCTTCTATGGGTGCTTTCTTGCTTACTGCAGGTGCAATTGGCAAACGTTATGCGCTTCCGAACAGCGAAGTCATGATCCATCAGCCACTTGGCGGTGCAGAAGGTCAAGCAAGCGATATCGCCATTCGTGCGAAACGCATTATCGGCATGCGCGACAAGCTGAACGGTATTTTGGCAGAGCGCAGTGGACAATCGCTTGAACGTATCGAGAAAGATACAGACCGCGATTACTTCATGAGTGCAGCAGAAGCTAAAGAATATGGCTTGGTTGATAAAGTAATTGAGAAACTCGCATAATTCATTCCGCTAGGTAATAGGTTTGAACGCAAAAAAGAGCAAGTTCGGATTCATCCGAGCCTGCTCTTTTTTATTGCAAACACATTCGTAAGATTATTGTACATTCCATATAAAAAAAGAGCTGCCGCCGCAAGCTCATAATGAACCTGCGTGACTTCTCTCCTTCTTCATTATTGGTTCTCCAGCTCTTCTTTGCTTACCAAAGCGACTAAAGCGTTTACAGCCTGTTCTGCGTCCGAACCCTCGGCACTAATGGATACTTCAGTGCCAGAACTGATAGCCAAACTCATAATACCCATTATGGATTTAGCATTTACTTTTTTGTCGTCTTTCTCTACAAATACTTCGGAGGAAAATTTGTTCGCTTCTTGTACGAATAATGCTGCTGGTCTTGCATGTAGTCCAGTCTTAAGACGAACAACAACCGGAAGCCTTGTCATGGAAACCATACCCCCTATATTTTTCTCAATCATTAGCATGCGGCAAAAGCTTATACGGCTCTGTTTGCCGTCTTCTGGCTGCAAAAGCTCGTTTCCGGACAAAGATAAGATGTGTAAGTATCAATGCTGCTTATTCTTATCTTTAAAAATTGCGTCATTTTAAATTATTATATCATTATACCAGCTGATGCACTAGGATAAAAGTTCAGACACCACGGATTTTTTCCGCAAGTGCGTCGATTTTGCGCAAACGATGGTTTACGCCTGACTTACTGACCTTTCCTCCGAGCATTTCGCCGACCTCTGTCAAATTCATATCCGGATGCTGAAGCCTTATCTCAGCTACTTCCTTCAGCTTATCAGGCAAGCTATCCAGTCCTACTTCACGTTGAAGCAGCTTAATGTTCTCGATCTGACGAACAGCTGCACCGATCGTTTTATTTAGATTGGCCGTTTCGCAGTTTACGATCCGGTTTACTGAATTGCGCATGTCGCGCATGATTCGAACATCTTCAAACTTGAACAGAGCTTGGTGCGCACCAACAATATTGAGGAGCTCGATTATTTTCTCGCCCTCTTTGATGTAGAAGATAAATCCCTTTTTTCGTTCAATGCATCTCGCGTTAAGATCAAATTTGTTCGCAAGGTCAACTAAAGACTCACAATGCTCTTGGTACATCGAAGAGATTTCCAAATGATAAGATGAACCTTCTGGATTGTTAACCGATCCGCCAGCAAGAAACGCACCCCGTAGATAGGAGCGTTTGCAGCAAGGCTTGCGAATGATTTCCTTATCGATGCCTAAATTGAACATAAAGCCTTCCGATACAATTTTGAGCTCGCTTAATATTTCCTGAACTCTAGCCGGTATACGGACAATATACACGTTGTTTTTTTTCAATCTCATCTTTTTACGGACAAGCAGTTCTACATGCACATCATAATGTTTTTTGAGCAGGGAATAAATCCTTCTGGCAATCGCGGCATTTTCCGTTGAGATGTCCAAAACGACTTTGCGGCTAGATACGCTAACCGAACCATTCATCCGTATGAGTGCAGATAGCTCCGCTATCTCACAGCAGCTGTCCGCTTCAATTAATGTCAGCTCTTTCTTTGTTTGGGCCGCAAATGACATTGTGTATCACCTCTTTCGTAACATCCAGTTCTCTACCAACTTATAAATATGATGGCTTAAGCGTTCAGCATCATGCCGCAGAAAAGTGCGAAACAATACTAGCCGATCCGCAATGACTTCATAACCCTTTTGCGTAACTGCATCTAAATCCAAATGGACGGCCTTTGCGCCAAGCTCAGCATATCTGCTTTCGATTTGCGGCGGAATTTCGCCGTCATTTACAATGACATAATCGAATAGATGTTGACCGATATGAGCATGAATGGCATCAAGGTGATCGCCTACCGAATAGTTATCAGTTTCCCCAGGCTGGGTCATAACATTACATACAAATAATTTTACGGCTTCTGATTCCACGATCGCAGTTGCCAGTTTAGGAACTAGCAAGTTTGGAATAATACTTGTATATAAGCTGCCCGGTCCAATCAAAATAGCATCGGCCTGTTCGATGGCCTCGACCGCCTCTCGCAGCGGTTCGACATCGGCTGGTTCCAAAAATACTCGTTTAATGACCTTGCCAGCTTTCGGAATCATGGATTCCCCTGTGACAATGCTGCCATCAGCCATTTCCGCTTTAAGTACGATAGCCTGATTCGCTGCGGGCAGAACCCGTCCTCGAACCGCTAACACACGGCTCAGCTCACGAATCCCCGTTACAAAGTCGCCGGATATATCGGTCATTGCTGCCAGCATAAGATTACCAAGGCTGTGGCCTGCAAGTCCCGGTACCGTTTTGAAACGATACTGAAGAACCTCAGTCAGCAGCGGCTCAGCATCCGCTAATGCCATAAGTACGTTCCGAATGTCACCCGGAGGCGGAATTTGCAGCTCATTGCGTAAAATGCCTGAGCTCCCGCCATCATCGGCAACCGTAACGATCGCGGTAATATCGAGCGGTTTCTCCTTAAGACCTCGCAGCATAACAGAGAGACCTGTACCGCCGCCAATTACGACGATTTTAGGCCGTCTCATTATCTTGTGTCTACTTTGCATTCTCTCACCTCGTCAATGCTTGTCACGTTCGGCATCGCGATGGCTGACACGCACACGTTCCGTATCACTGCTGCCGAGCATGCGTCCCAAATATTCTGCTATAGCAACGGAACGATGCTTACCGCCAGTACAGCCAATACCGATAACAACCTGACTTTTCCCTTCCTTACGATAAAGCGGAATAAGGAATTGCAACATATCCAGCAGCTTCGTTAGAAATTGCTGAGTTTCAGGCCATTTCATAACGTATTCATATACATCGGGATTTTGACCGGTATTTGGGCGTAGATGCTCGACATAATGCGGATTAGGCAAGAAACGAACATCATAGATCAAATCCGCATCGATAGGAATGCCATATTTAAAGCCAAAGGAAGTTACATTTATCGACAAGCTGTTTTGCTCTAGGTGTGTAAAATGAGAAATAATACGTCCCTTCAATTGTGCTGGTTTCAAAATACTCGTATCAATAACCTGTGATGCCCAGCCCTTTAAATCCTCAAGCAGGCGACGTTCGTTGCGAATGCCCTCAAGCGGCATGCCCTCAGGCGCCAGCGGATGACGACGTCGGCTTTCCTTATAGCGCTGAACCAAGACAGAATCAGTTGCATCCAAAAATAAGATTTCACAGCTAATCGTATAATGCTCCTTGATATAGGCCAACGACTCCGAAAGCGCCGTGAAAAATTCACGCCCGCGCAAATCGATAACAAGCGCAACGTTGCCGATTTTACCGTTCGACTGATCGATCAACTCTGCAAATTTAGGAATAAGAACGGGCGGCAGATTATCTACGCAGAAGAAACCGAGATCCTCCAGGCTTTGGACAGCAATGGTCTTGCCCGCGCCAGACATCCCGGTTATAATGACAAGCTTTGCTACTGCTGCTGTCGTTTCCATGAATAAACCTCCTAAAGACTTTGCGAATGCAAAGTCACTTCGTAAGGATACGCTTAAGGTTTGCTAAGGCAAACCTACTTCCTATGGATAAGCTAAGACTTTGCAGATGCAAAGTCTCTTCGTCATTTACAACTATGAAATTAACCTCTTAGAATAAGGCCAGCTGCGCCTACAACGCCAGCGTTGTTGCCTAGTGTTGCCGCTACGATTTGCACATTTTCTTTCGCTTGATCCTGTGTATACTTGTCGAATACTTCACGAATTTGCTCGAATAAAAATTCTCCAGCCTTCGAAACGCCGCCGCCAATGATGAAATATTGCGGATTCAATACAATAGCGATCATCGCCATTGATTTACCCAAATAATAAGCAGCACGGTTTACGATGCGAGTTGCTACTTCGTCTCCTGCTTTAGCCGCATCAAGAACATCCTTCGCCATAATATCCTCAACAAGTGAAAGCGATGTACGATCGCCGCGTTCAACCGCATCCTTTGCCATACGGATAATACCTGTTGCAGAGGATACCGTTTCCAAGCAGCCAATTTTGCCGCAGCCGCATACAATAGCTTCAAGATCAGGCACGATAGCCATATGACCAAGCTCGCCAGCCATACCCATAGAACCTTCAACGATTTTACCATCTATAATTATGCCGCCGCCTACGCCTGTGCCGAGTGTGTAGCATACGCAGTGCGCGATGCCTTTGCCCGCTCCGCCCCAAGCTTCGCCTAGTGCAGCAACATTCGCATCATTATTAACTTTAACTGTCTTATTCAGCTCTTGCTCCAAATAAGCCTTAAGATTGACGTTCTCGATTTTTAAGTTTGGTGCAAATTTCACAATTCCGTTTGGAATATCTAAGAAACCAGCAATACCAACGCCTACCCCGTCAACTTGCTCCCAATCATAGTCCGATTCCACTACGATTTGTTGTGCATATTTCGCAATATTTTGAAGGATAGTGTCCGTTCCTTTACTCGCCTCCGTCGGCCCCTCGTACGTCTGGAGCAATTGCCCATCCGAATTACAAATACCTACTTTAATAGCAGTTCCGCCGACATCGACTCCAACGTAAATCTTCTCAGACATCACTAGTCCACCTCATCAATATGTTAATCTTCTCTTGTAACACTATAAGCGACCTTCATCCTCTGGTCAAGATAGAGGAATACTGGCAAATCAACCATTCTGGGCTTGGAAAAAATGCCTTCAGCATTTAATGAAAAAGCTATACCTTCAAGCATGTCGCTCTGCTGGTATAGCCCCTTCTTTATCTTATGTTGCAACTCGTCAAGTATTAAAGCGATTTGCTCCAGTCGTGCGTAATTGCACCCTCCAAATATCTTTCACAATCCAGCGCAGCCATACAACCGCTGCCTGCTGCTGTAATTGCTTGACGATATTTGCTGTCTTGAACATCTCCACAAGCGAACACGCCCGGTACGTTCGTTTCAGATGTACCTGGTTTCACAACAATGTAACCATGATCGTCTGTATCGATTTGGCCTGCTAGGAATTTCGTGTTTGGCGTATGGCCGATAGCGATAAAGATTCCGTCTGTATCGATAACATCCTCTTCACCTGTCTCATTGTCACGAACTTTAAGCCCAGTAACACCCATGCCCGTTGCTACAACCTCAACCGGTGTACGGTTTAAGCTCCAGCTGATTTTCTCGTTCTCACGAGCGCGATCCTGCATGATTTTTGATGCGCGAAGCTCATCACGACGGTTAACAAGCTCTACATTTGAAGCAAAACGAGTAAGGAAGTTTGCTTCCTCCATCGCAGAGTCGCCGCCGCCTACTACGATAATTTTTTTACCGCGGAAGAAGAAGCCATCGCAAGTTGCGCAAGTGCTTACGCCACGGCCAACGTTTTCTTTCTCGCCTGGAATGCCGAGGTATCTAGCCGATGCACCAGTAGAAATAATGATGCTCTCCCCAACAAGCTCGCCATGGCCCTCCACTTGAAGCTTGAATGGACGCTCTGACATATCCACGCTATTAACCCAACCCGTAATAAACTTGGCGCCAAAGCGCTCCGCTTGCTTACGCATGTTTTCCATCAGCTCAGGACCCATAATCCCTTCCGGGAAACCAGGGAAATTCTCAACCTCTGTTGTTGTCGTCAATTGACCGCCCGGTTCTGGACCTTCAATAATGAGTGGGCTCATGTTAGCGCGAGCCAAATAAATAGCTGCTGTAAGCCCCGCAGGACCAGTACCGATAATAATTGATTTGTACATAAGCTTCACCTCGTAAAAGTTTATTCGTCCTGTAATTCTTGCGTAAAGAAGACGGAACTCATCGACTTCATCTTTTCTTTGATGCCGCAAACTTCATCAATAATCTTGACGTTCTTGCTGACTGTCGCAATAGATGTACCGTATCTGGTGGAAACTTCGTGATAGGAGATAGCACGACGATGCATTTTTGCAGTCAAATATTCTAATGCGGCCGCCCAGCTCTCCGGCTTCGTAAGCTTCGGAGCATCTGGATATACTCGCGTCAAAAATTCCACCCATAAGGTCATCAAATCATGCTGCTGAACCAAATCATACTGCTTGCTCATGCGATCAAGAGCGATATCTGCAACAGCCTGCCATTTATCTTCCCATACAGGCAGACTTGAAGGGACCCTGTTCGGCTCAATGACCGTTTCTTTGCCTTCCAGCACCACATGTAAAGGCTCTTGTACGCCCATTGTCCGGAGTACAAAGATGGCAATCCGTTTTAGATAATCATCCTCTTCCTTCTCGAGCAAAAACGTCTGAAGAACATCCTTCACTTCGCTGTCGGCGATCATCCCTAGAGCCTGAATAACCTGCAGCTTCGTGTCCTGATCACCATGACGCAGCGCCCAGAAGAACGACGACCGTACTAAAGGATCACGCTTCAGATGATCGGGAATGCCATCGGAGGATTTCTCCCATAGCTTAAACTGCTCTTCGAACGGCAAATGATAGTGATAGCTGATGGCAGCCGTCTGCTGCCCGCTTCGTACTAGCTCAAGCTGCTCCATATAATAAAGAGGAATGCTTGATTTTGGATCGAGCTTGATTGTCTGCTTCCATAGGCGCTCTGCTTCCTGCAAACGTCCGATATTGCAAGCTGCAACAGCCGCGTAATGATACAGGCTTGGATCCTGAGTGAGCTCTGAGTCTTTGAGAAGTCTGGTGAAATGCTTATAAGCAGCACCATGCTCTCCTAAGATGCCCATTGTTGTTGCCAGTTTAAACACATGCTCTTGATGGAACGGTACCGTCTTCGCAAGCAGCTCAACAAGCGGCTTCAAGCTTTTTTCATCGTTCTTGTGCTGATAAAAAATAGCAAGGTTGCACAGCGCATGCAGGTTGCCCGCTTCAAGATCAAGCACTTCATGGATCGTATCCATCGCTTTATCGAACATGCCCATATAGTAGTAGGCCAATGCCAAATTATTTCGAGCAGCTAAAAAATCTGGCTGTCCTTCGATAATTTTCTCCAAAATGCGCACAGCCTCAGTGAATTTACCTTCCTCCAGCAGCGTGCGCGCCAAATCATGCTCGACCATGCCTTCACGAGACTTAATGTTGGTTAGACGAGTAGGACGCTCCAGTTCAAAATGCAGTAGATCCATCATATCTTCCGCTTCATCCAGAAACTGTCCTTCGGAGTCCTCTTCCAAATATCGAATAAGCGAGCCCTCGGCTGCTTCATATTGTTCTAAATTAGCAAAATTGTTCGCCATATAGAAATGGCACTCCGTCATCGTCGGATCAAGCTCATCTACAATCCAACCGAGGATTTTATTCGATTCCTCATAGTTGCCCATTTCAGAAAGAATGCCGGCCATATTACAATGGTTTACCGGATTCTCCGGCTCGTATTCGACGGCGCGACGAAAATATTTAAGTGCCTTGTCATAATGGAGCCGATCAAGCGATCGAACCGCACGTTCGAAAAAAAACGTAGCGTCCCATTGAACCGGTATGACTTTCGTCTGTTGATCTACGGCAACTCGTTTCTTTTCTTTCACCCGCAAGGCACCTCCCGTTACTTCCGATTTTATACGATTATACCATAGCAATACCCCTGAGAACATGAAAGAATATGTGGGAAAATCGCGGATGGCAAATACACCACCCGCGATTTCCCACGGCATTACTATTCATTTCGTTAGTTCTGCATTCCATTTGAACGTTTAGACACCATTGCTTTTGAACAATGTGCTAATGGAGCCGCCCTCCAAAATAATGCGTGTTGCTTCAGCAAGAAGCGGCGCAACGGAAAGCACCTTGAAGCGTTCAGGAGTCGATTCCGGCAAGCTGATTGAGTCTGTTACGATGACTTCTCTAATATTGGGATGATCCAAACGCTCAATGGCAGAGCCGGAGAATAACGGATGCGTTGCGCATACAAATACATCCTCAGCGCCGCGCTCCTTCAAGCTTTCCACAACGTTAACAATCGTAGATCCCGTATCGATGAGATCCTCGATAATAATCGGAGTTTGACCTTCGACATCACCGATAACATGTGTGATAACTGATTCATTATGCGCAGGGCGTTTCTTGATCATAATCGCAAACGATGTATCCAAGTAGTTCGCTAGCTTCTCAGCAGTTGAAGCACGTCCTGCATCCGGCGATACAACAACCGGGTTCTTGATGTTTTTCGACTTCAAATAATCGCTGATTAAATCTAGCGCAGTCATATGATCGACTGGAATGTTGAAGAAGCCTTGAATAGCTGGAGCATGTAGGTCGATTGTAATCACTCGGTTCGCTCCTACTGTCGTGAGCACATCCGCCAGCATTTTCGCTGAAATCGGCTCCCGAGGTGCTGCTTTGCGCTCCTGACGCGCATAACCGTAATAAGGCATGATGATGTTGACCGTTCTTGCGGAAGCACGCTTCGCCGCATCAATCATAACAAGCAATTCGACAAAATGCTCGTTGATTGGATGTGAGAATGATTGTACGAGAAATACATCGCAATTCCGAATCGTTTCCTCGTAATGTACGTAAATCTCTCCGCTTTTAAAACGGGACATCTTGATCGCACCTAGCGTCAGACCAAGCTCTGCACTAATTTTCTGAGCCAATACCGGATTAGACGAACCCGAAAAAATACGCACCTTGTCGCTTAACATGATACCCTCCTGAGCGTTAAAACCAATTAATTTGACGGAACAAGTACTCGTCTTTGCCGGATCATTCGACAAAGCTTATTTGATCATCTATATTATACATGGAATTTACGATATTTCAAAAATCAATCATCACTAATTTTCGACAATTAAATGTCGCAAGCTGCTTAAAGCCAACTTCTTTGAGCAAATCGTACGCTTGATCCAAATATTGGCCTAGTCTTTCAGGCTGGTGAGCATCCGAACCAACCGTCAGCGGAATGCCTAGTTCCAGTGCATATTCCAGCATTCTACGGCTCGGAAACATCTCTGCTGCAGGTGTGCGAAGGCCCGATGCGTTGAGCTCAATCGCAAGTCCATGCTTCTTGACTGCCTCTAGTGCAGCGTTCTCCAAATGGGTAACATTTTCCTCCGGCTGAAAGCCAAAACGCTTGATGACATCAATATGTCCAATGTAGTCATAGAACCCGCTTGCGGCTGCTTTGCCCACGGCTGCGTAGTACTGTTCGTATACAGCCATACGATTGCGGCCTTCCCAGCCTCCCGTTTGCCGGAAATCGGTGATGTCCCACTCCTCAAGAAAATGAACAGAGCCAATCACATAGTCCCAAGGGTACGCGCTCACGATCGCAGCGATCTGCTCCTCGCAGCCCTCGATATAATCGCCTTCAAGCCCAACACGTATGTCGATTTGTCCCTTATACTTTTCCTTAAGCGCAAGGCATTCCTCCACATAACGCGGAAGCTCATCCATCGGCATAGCCATTTCCGGATAATAAGTCGCAGGGTCAACGTGGAGCAGAGGCATATGATCGGAAAGGCCGAGCTGCACGAGTCCGATCTCTATGCCCTTCTTTACATATTCCTCTAGCTCTCCGACGGCATGACCACAGCGAGCATGATGCGTATGGTAATCGATAAACATGTGCGTACCGGCCTTTCTGCTGTCATTTATCATTCAGCTTCCATTATCTCATTTTATTTGTTGTTGGCTTACCGTGACGATTGTTAATTTCGCTGATTACATCATCTAGCGGCAATCCGCGTTCACGAAGCAATACCATCAGGTGAAAAATAAGATCGCCAACCTCGCTGCGAAGCTCGTCGTTATCTTTATTTTTCGCTGCTATGATCACCTCGGATGCTTCTTCGCCAACTTTTTTCAAAATCTTATCTACACCTTTATCGAACAGGTATGAGGTGTAAGAGCCCTCAGGACGCTCTGCGTAACGCTCGGCAATCACGCTCTCCAGCTGTCCAAGCGTAGCGAAGCGGTCTGCAGCGGATTGTCCAGCCTCTGAAGAAGCATCTGTGTTCCCGGCTACTTCAACCGAATTAAAGAAGCAGCTATAGCGCCCTGTGTGGCAAGCTGGACCTTTTTGCTCCACCTTAACGAGCAATGTATCACCGTCGCAATCATAAGCCAAAGAGACGATGCGCTGCGTATTGCCGCTTGTCGCTCCTTTGTTCCAAAGCTCATTACGCGAGCGGCTCCAATACCAAGTCACGCCGGATTCAACGGATAGCTGAAGTGATTCCTTATTCATATAAGCCATCATAAGCACTTCTTTGCTTTGCACATCTTGAACAATAGCTGGTACTAGCCCCGCATCGTCCCATTTAATTTTTGAGATAAGTTCATTATGATTATTTTCCGTCATCGTACCTCTACTCCCTTCAAGCGCAAGTCGTCCTTCACTTCACGAATCGTCATTTCTTTATAGTGAAAAATCGTTGCAGCTAGAGCCGCATCCGCATGTGCCATTTGGAATACATCGTTAAAATGCTCGACTCTACCCGCTCCGCCCGAAGCAATGACAGGAATGCCAAGCGAATCAGACACCGCCTGCGTAAGCTTGATGTCGAAGCCATCTTTGGTGCCATCGGCATCCATGCTGGTCAGCAAAATTTCACCCGCGCCTAGCTTCTCCACTTCACGTGCCCATTCGAGCGCCTTAATGCCAGTCGTTTTGCGTCCGCCGTGCGTGTAAACTTCCCATTCGCCCCACTCAGCATTAAACTTCGCATCAATCGCCACCACGATGCACTGTGATCCGAACTTGCGTGACCCTTCTTGAATAAGTGCCTTGTTTAAAACCGCAGCTGTATTTATGCCGATTTTGTCCGCGCCAGCGCGCAGCAGCCGCTTCATATCATCGACATGAGAAATGCCGCCGCCTACCGTAAACGGAATCGTAATTTCCCCAGCGGTCCGCTTGACGACTTCAATCATCGTCGCACGCCCTTCAACGGAAGCCGATATATCTAGAAATACAAGCTCATCTGCGCCCTCTTGGTCATAAGTGGCCGCCAGCTCGACTGGGTCTCCCGCATCGCGCAGGTTCACAAAATTAACACCCTTCACAACGCGGCCATCCTTCACGTCAAGACAAGGAATGATACGTTTCGCCAGCATATTGCACTCTCCTTTATGCCCGTAATCGAGCTTAATTGTCTACCCGGTAACACTCGGCATTACTTAGGATTACTTGGAATCACTTTGATAAAACTGCTTGGATTAAGGAAGAAGCATCTTTACCAAGCAGCGAGTCTTAAACGATTTAATTGTTTAAGTAATTAACTTGCTTGATTATCTATTAATGCTTTTTATGCTTCGTTAATTTTAGTTAGTGCAAGAAAGTTGCCCAGCAGCTGCATGCCAAGCTCTCCGCTTTTTTCGGGGTGAAATTGCATGCCATATACGTTTCCGCGACCAACAATTGCTGTTACCTGCTGATAATAGTCTGTTGTTGCGAGCAGGTCGGAACTTACCTCCGGCTTCGCATGGAACGAGTGTACGAAATAAACATGCCCTTCGGTCAACCCATTAAATAGGGGCGATTTCTCTTGAAGGAAATTCAGCTTGTTCCAGCCCATATGCGGAATCTTGTAATCACCTGTAAAACGGCTAACTTTGCCGGGAAGAAGATTCAATCCCTCATTCGTTCCATATTCGTCACTTTCGGTGAAGAGAAGCTGCATGCCAAGGCAAATGCCGAGCAGCGGCTTACCAGAAGCTGCATACGCTTTAGTCACTTCATCCATCTTCGTTTCCCGCAGGTTTTGCATAGCATCGCCAAACGCACCAACGCCAGGAAGAATCGCTCCGTCTGAAGCTGCAATCTTCTCGGGATCGTCTGTTATAACCGCCTCGTATCCAAGACGCTCAACCGCTTTGCTTACGCTGTGGAGGTTGCCCATCCCATAATCAATAATCGCGATCATCCTAGAGCACTCCTTTCGTTGAAGGCACTCCTTGTACGCGAGGATCAATGCTTGTTGCTTCATCAAGCGCTCGTCCAAGCGCTTTGAACACCGCTTCAATCATGTGGTGCGTGTTTTTGCCGTAATGTACAATTACATGAAGCGTGATGCGTGATTCAAGTGCAAGCTTCCACAAAAACTCATGAACAAGCTCTGTCGAGAAGCTGCCTACTTGTGTAGATGGGTATTCGGCACGGTATTCAAAGTGTGGGCGGTTGCTCACATCAATAATAACCTGAGCCAGCGCCTCATCCATTGGTACAAATACACTAGCATAACGCTTAATGCCGCGTTTGTCGCCAAGTGCTTCACGAAGCGTTTGACCGATGCAAATTCCGATATCCTCTACCGTATGGTGATCATCGATGTCGATGTCGCCGCGTGCTTCTAATTCCAGATTAAACTGGCCGTGCTTAATAAATAGATCCAGCATATGGTTAAAGAAAGGGACATCTGTATCAATCTTTGCTTCACCTGTTCCATCTACTGCAAAAGTAAGCTTAATATCCGTTTCATTCGTCTTGCGTGCCACCGATGCTTCACGTACGCGATTTTCCGACACTTTCATTCCTTCTTCCTATATGATTATGTTTGTTTTCTTCAGCTCAAATGCCCTGCCGCATAGGGGAATTCCAGCAGATGCCGCTAAAGAGCATAAGAGTTATTACCTAGGTAATAACTCTCCTATACTTAATTGTTTGCCTAACAAATTTATCTATTTACGTTAAAATGTTTACCCGCGTTCCTTCTCAAGACGAACCTCGATTGCACGAGCGTGCCCTTCAAGTCCTTCGTGGCGAGCCAGCGTCATGATTTTATCGCCATTAGCCATCAACGCTTCTTTACTATAGTAAATCAGGCTCGATTTCTTCAAGAAATCATCAACGTTAACTGGCGATGAGAACCGTGCTGTGCCGTTTGTCGGAATGATGTGGTTTGGCCCAGCAAAATAATCCCCAACCGGCTCCGAGCTGTATGGCCCAAGGAAAATAGCGCCAGCGTTCTGAATGTAGCCGAGCAAACGCATCGGGTCAACCGTCAGCACCTCTAAGTGTTCAGGCGCGATCTGATTAATAACGTCGATACCCGCTTCA
The DNA here is from genome assembly GCF_037976325.1 of Paenibacillus sp. FSL K6-3182. Taxonomy (NCBI): domain Bacteria; kingdom Bacillati; phylum Bacillota; class Bacilli; order Caryophanales; family Paenibacillaceae; genus Paenibacillus; species Paenibacillus sp. FSL K6-3182. The sequence goes on along the minus strand of NZ_CP150265.1, from coordinate 214,757 downwards.
AGCGAATCGACCAGCAGCACAGCGCCATAGTTGTCGATGGAGCTGCGTGCAATGTCTTGGCGCGGCAGGGTGGACAGCTGACGCTCCACCTCCGCTGCGACAGCTTCCGCAAGCTGCTGCGATGGCGTTACAAGGATCGCCGATGACATCTCATCGTGCTCCGCCTGCGACAGCAAATCCGCGGCTACATACGCAGGATCAGCTGAATCGTCAGCAAGCACGACGATTTCACTTGGCCCGGCGATACTGTCGATATCGACGGCACCGAATACGGCGCGCTTCGCAAGCGCCACATAAATATTACCCGGTCCGCATATTTTATCGACCGGAGCAATCGTGGCCGTGCCGTACGCAAGCGCGGCTATGGCCTGTGCGCCGCCGACCCGGTACATCTCCTTGACGCCCGATTCCGCGGCGGCAACCAGAATATACGGGTCGATGCCTTCCTTGCCGCCAGTTGCCGGCGGCGTCACCATAACAATTTCCGGCACGCCAGCTACCTGCGCCGGTATAACATTCATCAGCACGGACGACGGATAAGCCGCCTTGCCTCCGGGCACGTATACGCCGACCCGCTTGAGCGGTCGCATAATTTGCCCGAGCAGCGTTCCGTCCTGCTGCAAATCCATCCACGAGGTACGCATTTGCTTCTCGTGGAATACCCGAATGTTCACGGCTGCTTCGCGAATAGCCGTGAGAAAGTCGGCGTCAACATGCTCATACGCCGCCTGAATTTCCTCCTGCGTCACACGCAGCGACGCAGCGTCCAGCTTAACGCGGTCATGCTGCTCCGTATACCTCAGCAGCGCTGCATCCCCCTCAGACTTTACGTCTGCGACGATCTTCAAAGCAGACTCATTTTGCTCAGGTGTCCCATACTCCACCTCACGCTTCAAACCAAATTGCTCCGCTCGCATAATACGCATATCATCCACTCCTTCCAATACTCACAAGGCTAATTATCCGTCCAGTCCAGCATGCACTTCACTTATCATGCCTCGTCTATACATGAAATGCTGCAGGCCCTACTTGGCGTTTGCTCCTGCTTCGTTGACACTCGCCATGCATCTCCCGCTCTTGCTGGGCTCGCTTTATCCGATCATGCTTTCTTCTTACTTTCCGCTCTCTCTTCTACCCCCGCTTAGCCAACGCTTCCTGCAAGCGATCACACAGTCCTTGAATCGCTTCATTCTTCATCCGGTAGCTTACTCGATTCGCAATTAAGCGGCTCGTAATACCGAAGATCGATTCCATCTCGACAAGCCCATTCTCACGAAGAGTTTGGCCAGTTTCCACCATATCTACGATACGGTCAGCCAATCCGATCATTGGCGCAAGCTCGATGGAGCCATTCAGCTTAATAACCTCTACCTGCTGCCCGAGTTCACGAAAATACGCCGAAGCCACATTCGGGTATTTAGTCGCTACACGCGGATTCATAGTTGGCTTCCAATCCGGCATGCCGATAACAGACATCCGGCATTTGGCAATGCCAAGATCTAGGAGCTCGTAAACATCTTTGTTTTCTTCCATGAGCACGTCTTTGCCCACGATCCCGATGTCCGCTACGCCGTATTCCACATAAGTCGGTACGTCAACAGGCTTTGCCATAATGAACTCCATCCCTACCTCTGGAAGCTCAATAATCAGCTTGCGCGTATCATCAAAGTCGCTAGGAATCGGAAGCCCCGCTTCTCGGAACAGCTTGGAAGCTACCTTATAAATGCGGCCCTTCGGCATCGCCACTTTCAAAATATCTTTTGTCGCTCCGCTCATGTGGCGCTGCCTCCTTTAATTCCATTTCCGTCAAATGTCAGCAATGCTGTGTAGGCTACGCCTTTATAAGTAAACGATTGCTGCTGTGCCTTATTTTTAATCTCATCAAGAAGTGCGCTATTCGCATCTACCCGCTCTGTTACAACGCTCGTACCCTGTCCGCGCAGTTCCTGTGCTTTAACAAGCGCTTCATTGCGTCCAGCTGTATCATAGATAACCAGTGTGCGTTCCGTTTCACTCTCAGCGCCATCGCCAAGCAGCTCCAGAATACGCGTCGTCTTGAGTGCAAAACCCGTTGCAGGAGCCGGTCTGCCGAACTGAGCCAGCAGGTTGTCATAACGGCCTCCACTTACAACCGGGAAGCCTAGATCAGCTGCATACCCTTCGAAAGTCATCCCTGTGTAATAGGAGAAGTCACCTATCATCGTCAGATCGATAAGCACATGCTCACAAACCCCGTACGCCTTCAGCACATCCCATATTTCGCACAAATGTTGAATGGACGCCCGCGCTTTATCATCTACATTCAGCTGCAGCGCTTGATTACAAATCTCTTGCCCGCCGCGTAGACGCAAAACGCCTTCCAGCTCTTGCTGAACAGATTCATCCACGGATAATCCACGAAGCTGCTCGCGGTAACCTACAAAATCGCGGCCTAACAAGCAGCTCTTCAACTGCTCCTGCGCTTCTGCACGACCTGGCAAGGATTGCTCCAGCAAGCCGTTTAGGAACCCAACATGCCCAATAGCGATCTTGAAACGTTCAACACCGGCAGCTTTAAGCGACGCGATTGCAAGAGCAACAACCTCTGCATCCGCTTCTGCAGAAGAATCACCAACTAGCTCTACGCCCGTTTGGAAAAATTCTGCCTCGCGGCCCGCCTCTTCCTCTATCGCCCGAAACACATTAGAGTGATACGACAGACGCTGCGGAAAATCCGCTTGCTTCAATAAGGATGACACCACACGAGCGATTGGCGACGTCATATCAGAGCGCAGCACCAGCGTTGTTCCACGATTGTTAAGCAGCTTGAATAACTTCTGATCGGATGTAGAGCTGGCTACACCTACTGTATCGTAATATTCCATTGTTGGAGTTATAATTTGTTCGTAGCCCCAGCCCTGCATGCAGGCAAGAACCTGACGTTCAATATGACGCAGCTTAGCCACTGCACTTGGCAAATAATCTTTAACGCCTATCGGCTTCTCAAATACTTTTGGTTTAGACATCCAATATCACCTTCGTTTACTTTAGTGGTTTAAAGCGATACCATGTTACCATGCTAACAAATTAAAGAGTTTAGTCGTAATATTAGCATGAAAAGCTTATTTTCGTCAAGTTGAAATCGATCCGTTTTACGCCAAAAAAGAAAGCCTCGACCGGCTGCGAGACGAACTCGCACGGACGAAGCTTTCCATAGCCCATTAGTTTAAAATGTTGCGCACATTCTCATCAAATTCGCTTGGCACGACCATTTCGCTTCGTCTAATTTCCCGCATCGGATTGCCTCCTACAAATGCATAAGCAGGCACATCCTTATGGACAACTGATCCAGCAGCTACAATGGCATGATCACCGATTGTTACACCTGGCAATATCGTCGTATTTGCTCCTATCATAACATGAGAGCCTATCACGACGTCGCCGAGACGATACTCCTTGATCAAATATTCATGAGTTAGAATGGTTGTATTATATCCGATAATTGTATTATTGCCTACCGTTATACGCTCGGGAAAAAAGACATCGACCATGACCATAAGTGCAAAAGCGGTATGTTCTCCGACCTTCATGCCGAGCAAACGGCGGTAAATCCAATTTTTTAACGGAAGAATCGGACAATAGCGCGCTAGCTGGATGCAAATGAAATTACGAACCGATTTGAATCGGCTGACCGTTGAATATACTTGCCACAGCGCGTTTGGCCCTTCCACCGGATATCGTTCAACTTTACGCAAATGTTTCCCGCTCCATTCCGACAAAGGAATAGAGATCGCGCATGTCGTGAATGACATGATGGGCTCCGGCATCCTTAAGGATTTGCTCGCCTTTTAGCGACCAAGCGACACCAACTGCTATCGCACCTGCTGCAATCGCCGACTCGATATCCACTGTGCTGTCTCCAACCATAATGGTCGTTGCCGGATCTGCGCCGAGCAGTCTGATTGCTTTGCTCACTGGTTCTGGATGCGGCTTAGCATGAACAACATCATCAATCGTTACAATGGTATCCACGAAGTCGAACAGCCCAACGTATTTCAAGCCGCGTTCCGTTGTCAGACGCATTTTTGTCGTAACGACGCCAATTTGAATACCTTGCTTATGCATCCGCTCAATAACTTCTATGACGTAATCAAATGGTTTTACATATTCATCATGCAAACGCAGATTAACTTCGCGATACGCTGCCACAAGATGTGTTACTTCATCCAATCCCGAGAATAGCTTCATTTGATCCGTAAGCGGCTGCCCCATGCTTGGAATAATATGCTCTCTTCCGAATCCTTCTGGTGCTACGCCTTGTAAAGACTCTATGAACGAGCGGATGATAAGCTCATTGGTGTCGATAATCGTGCCGTCCAAATCGAACAGCATCGTTTTGATATTGCCCGTCATCGATAAACCTCCCTAAATTACATTTAACGCTTGCCAACCTCATCATCTTTTTTAGTGCCAGCAGGTTGGTCTTTACCCTTTTTCTCAGAATCTGATCCCACATTACGCTCTGGCTTGCTAGTCGTAATTGGATCAAGGTAATGAGCAGAGGCAAGTCCCGTCTTACGTCGTACGATAATAAGTACAACCGCACCAACGATTAAGAGCAGCGCCAGTACTTGTGAAATCCTTATGTTGCCGTACGCAGGATCCAAGTAGCCTTGTTTGAACAAAACCTCCATTGGAGTCCAGAGGCCATTAATAAACGATGCCAGCCACGATGGTCCTCTAAATGCAAGACTGTCCGTACGAAGCGCTTCAATAAAGAAACGGCCGATTGAATACCAGATAAAATAGCTGGCCATCAGCTCTCCTGCGCGCAAAAACTTTTGGCGGCGAAGGATGAACAATATAGCAATACCGACCAAGCTCCATACGGATTCATACAAGAAAGCCGGGTGACGGTATTCACCTTGAATAAGCATTTGATCCACGATAAACGATGGTAAATGAAGTGTATTGCGAAGGAAAGACTCGCTAACCACACCGCCATACGCCTCTTGGTTCATGAAATTTCCCCAACGACCAATCATTTGACCTGCAAGCAGTCCAGGTACACAAATGTCTACCAAACGCCAGAAGTTATAACCTTTATAGCGGAAATAGAAGAACCCGCAAATAAAAGCTCCGATTATCGCACCATATATCGCGATACCGCCATTCCATATTTTGAACACATCTACAAAGTTGCCTTTATAATCTTCCCATTTGAACGCTACATAATAAATTCGCGCTCCAATAATGGCGGAAGGGACGCCCAGCAGCAGCAAATCCATGAAAAAATCCGGCTTAATTCCGAATCGTTTACCTTCTTGCACTGCGAGAAGCAGCCCCACTAATGCCGCCGTTCCCAGAATAATGCCATACCAATGCACTTCAATAGAGCCTAATGTGAAGGCAATTGGGTTTAATATCAATGTCTTCATTTAGTTATATCCCCTTTAGGTTCAATCGTATTCGTCCATATCGTCAGCGATCGTTTCCGTAAGCTTATTCGTAAACTGCAGCGCCGCATTGTAACCCATTCGTTTCAAGCGGAAATTCATTGCTGCCACCTCGATGATGACCGCTAAGTTACGACCGGGTCTTACTGGCACAGTTACGAGCGGAATGTCCGTCTCGATAATACGGGTCGTTTCTTCATCCAATCCAAGGCGATCATATTGCTTGTCCTGCTGCCAGTTTTCCAGCTTAATGACAAGGCCGATACGCTTCTGCGTCCGAACTGCCCCTGCGCCAAAAAGTGTCATTACATTAATAATACCCAGCCCTCTAATCTCTAGCAGGTGACGAATAAGCTCTGGCGCACTGCCGTGCAGCTGCGCATCGGAGGTTTGCATAATTTCTACTGCATCATCAGCGACAAGCCGGTGTCCGCGTTTGACAAGCTCTAGCGCCGTCTCGCTTTTACCGATGCCGCTTCCTCCAGTAATAAGCATTCCAACGCCGTATACGTCAACAAGAACGCCATGAATCGTTGCTGTCGGAGCTAGCTTTCTCTCCAAAAAGTCCGTAATTCTGCTGGACAAAATGGTTGTAGCCACATTGCTTCTGAGCAGCGGAATTTGTTTCTCATTACATTGATCTACAAGCTCTTGAGGCGCTTCCAGCCCTCTTGTCAAAATAATGCAAGGTGTATCCTCGTTGCATAAACGAACCATACGATCCTTGCGCTCTTCACCGTCCAGCATATTTAGGAACGAGATTTCCGTTCTTCCAAGCAGCTGTACCCGCTCACTTGGATGGTAGTGGAAATATCCAGCCATTTCGAGTCCAGGCCGATACAAATCATCTACTGTAATGGCGCGCTTCATTCCATCCTCGCCCGCAATAATCTCAAGCTGAAATTGTTTAACGAGCTCAGATACTTTCACTTTTTTCGGCATCGTAGGGCCTCCCTCATATGACAACTGCTATTGTGTATATGTATGATATTTTCCAATGTCTTCATCGTAAAGGAAAAAGGCGCTGAACGCAACGTTTCCTCCGCTGCTCAGCGCCTTCGACTTATTTTATCGGTATACTTATCGGTTTTAATACATAACCAGGGTACTGCTCAATACTGAATGTTAACGGCTGCTTGTAATCTGCTGCTGGAATTCGATAAACATAGGTCACTTTATCTTCATTTGAATTCCACTGCACCCCCCGATTATCTGAAATAGGGTAAGATTCACCAGCACCGTCCTTAAAGGTGCCGCCGTGCGGAAATAATGTATACCCCGGCTTCTTATCGATCTCATCCTGACTTAGCAAATCAAACTTCACTTCATACTCACCATTTAGCAGCTCTTTGCTGGCTAATAGAAGCCTATTATTCGGTGATGATAAAGTTTCTATTTTATCCGTATCCACTGTGATGCTTAAATTGTTTTCCGACAAGTACAAACCGTCCGCAATTAAAGTTAACTTTTTGGGCTTAACGAAATAACTGCTCTTAAAGTGAAGGGTAATTGATGTATTAGAATCGCCAAATGCAGAATTCGACTCATATCGCCTGCCTTTCTCATCAACAAGCGCTATATTTATAAAACCATTTGCGTGTTTGTCATTATTTGCATCTGCTTCGATTGTCACTGCTATTTGAAGCGGTGTTATGACAGCATTTTTCACCGTAAAACGTTGTCCTCCGACCTCAACCTTTTGCTCGATCGAGATTTCTTCACGCATCCCCTCGAATCTTTTATGCTCAATTGGAAAATCAACCTTTAGCCACTGACCGCCAAGCAATAGGCTGAATTGTAAGCTCTCCGGCATTTTAGAACCTTCGCCCATTAGTATATCTAAATATTGATGCACAGGAACGCTTGAATCCTCGGTATCATCATTCGGATAATGCGATGAACCAATGGAAGCGACCAAATCCTTACCATCACTCGTTTTTAATTTATACTCCAGAAATCCTGTATTGCCGTTAATTCCTGGTCCCTCTACCGTATACAGAATAGCCATACGCTGATCATCGGCTATAATACCATCAACCGTAAAAATGTAGCCGTTTTTCTCGTCCGAGAGCTTTATAGGCTGTATGAAATCATTTTCCATTGCTGTAATCAAGGACTTATCTCCCTGAATCAACTCAACAAACCCGCTGAAACCCGGAATTTCCTTCACAATAGAAGCAAACACAGGAGATACGCGAACGAACGCGGTTAGAAGTAGGATTACACTTAGCCCTGCAGCAATCATGCTCACACTCCATCTTTTTCTGTTTCTACGTATGGATCGCTTCCGCCCCTGCTCAATCCCACTTCGTATTGCTGCATCCAGCGCCAGCTCCGGCATCACAACAAGCTCCTGATTCACATGGTCAATGTCACTTCGCAGCGCCTGATTGGCTTGCCTGAACGGCGTCTCCTTGGCCTCGCTCATTTCGTATCTCCTCCTTCATATGTGCCATATCTGCTCTTAGTCCTTTTAATGCTTTGTTCAGCCATGTTCGAATGGTTCCATCAGGCTTCTCCAATAGCTCGGCAATTTCCGTAATCGTCATATCTCGATAATATTTGAGTGTTATCACCATACGATAGTTAACCGGAAGCAGTTGAATCTGCGCAGCCATATCAAGACGTGCTGCTGTCTCATCGTACTCTACTGTCTTTTCCCTCAAATCATATTGCTCGGCTATCGAATCGGTAGGACGCTCCCTCGTTTGCTTCTTCTTAGCATCCATACACACACGGATCAAAATACGAATGGCCCACGTTGTAAAAAATTTTGGCTCCCTTAATGTGTGCTTTTTCGTCCATATCCGGCAAACCGTTTCTTGTATAGCCTCTAATGCATCCGACTCATTTCGCATATATGAATAAGCAATCCCATACATTTGATGCTTATCTAGATCAATACGCTGCAGCAGCGCCGTTTCATCGCCCCGTATAGCCGCTTCAGCCCACTCATCCTTATTCATGCCTCTTCCCTCCTGCCCAGGCTGCCTCTCATTTCTTATACATTATTCCTGTTTTGTATTAGACAGCCGAAGCATGGAAATGGTTTTGTTTGACTCCTATTTATTTAATCGCAACAGTCAATTCGACAAAAACGCCCTCTATTTTTAAATAAAAAAAAGAACGATCGGATAATCCGACCGTTCTTCTTCCATACTATTTATTAAGCTTCGAAAATGTTAAGTTCTGTCGTTTTGTCGAACAAGTGTACTTTGTTCATGTCAAGCGCAAGCTTAACAGTTGTGCCATCACGTAGACCAGAGCGGCCATCAACACGAGCGATAACTGTGTCAGTGCCGATACCGTTCAGGTACAAGTACATCTCGTGACCAAGGTTCTCAGCAACCTCAACATTTGCGTTCACGATTGTTTGTGGGGATGCTTCCAAGAATACTGGCTCTTCGTGAAGATCCTCTGGACGAATGCCAAGAATCACTTCTTTGCCGATGTAACCTTTCGAGCGAAGCGATGCTGCTTTGCCTTCTGGAACAACTACATCAACGCCGCTTGCTTTGAAGCGAAGTGCGCCGCCTTGCTCTGTAAGCGAACCGCTGATAAAGTTCATCGATGGAGCGCCGATAAAGCCAGCTACGAAGATGTTAACCGGGTGGTTATACAGTTCTTCTGGTGAAGCTGTTTGTTGAATGAAACCGTCTTTCATAACAACGATACGGTCACCCATTGTCATTGCCTCGATTTGGTCATGCGTTACATAGATAGTTGTTGTTTCAAGACGTTTTGTAAGCTTGCTGATTTCCGCGCGCATTTGTCCACGAAGTTTCGCGTCCAAGTTGGAAAGCGGCTCATCCATCAAGAATACTTGTGGCTCACGAACGATTGCGCGTCCTAGAGCGACACGTTGACGTTGACCACCGGAAAGTGCTTTTGGTTTACGGTCAAGCAAATGCTCGATATCTAGAATTTTAGCAGCTTCACGAACACGTTTGTCGATGTCTGCTTTTTTGAATTTACGAAGTTTAAGGCCGAAAGCCATGTTTTGGTAAACGTTCATGTGTGGGTACAACGCGTAGGATTGGAATACCATCGCGATGTCGCGGTCTTTAGGAGCTACATCGTTCACAAGGCGGTCGCCGATGAACAATTTGCCTTCGGAAATTTCTTCAAGGCCTGCAATCATACGAAGAGTTGTCGATTTACCGCAACCAGATGGTCCGACCAATACGAGAAACTCTTTGTCTTTAATATCTAAGTTAACGTCAGTAACCGATGCTTTGTCAGTACCCGGGTATTTTTTGTAAATGCCTTCTAAACGTACGCCTGCCATGATAATTTTCCCCCTAGAAAGAAATTTCGTTATGCCTATATCTTATCCCACTGGGGAGCTTGTGACTATGCACATACTTTACAAAAAAACTAATTTCTTTTCGTAACTTTGTACAATAGTAATATAATTTTGACTAGTACGGCATCCCTAAATTGACGAACATCTAAACCAGTCTCTTGTTTAAGCTTGTCTAAACGATATAATAATGTATTTCTATGAATGTATAATTTCTTCGCTGTCTCACTAACGTTGCAATCAAGCGTAAAAAATGTTTCCAATGTACTCAGCATTTCTGATTCAACGAATAGATCCGCTCTTTTTAACGACTGCTCCAAATATCTCGCACGATGAACCTCCGGAATAGCATTCAACAAACGTTCCAACTGAAGCATCCACGGCAAATAAATATTCGTTCCTACATGGAATTTTCGGCCGAGATTAATCGTCTCCCGCAGCAGCATCGTTGTCTCAATCATACCTTTTGCAGGTGATGAAGGATGAGCGACTGCGATATGGCATTCACCAATCCACTCACTGGCAAGCATCTCATGTAATCCAAGCCCAATCGAAGCTAGACTATCCTCAATCGTCTCTTCCTCCTGCTCATCGAAAGCATCGGAATCCTCATCTCTTAGCAAGGACATCGAACCCCATATGAGCCATTCTTGGCTCTTGAGCGGAATAAGCAAGACATCGTCGGACATAAATGAACGCAGAAGCTTTTCTAATTCAGAATAGGTTGCATGCTTCGTGCCAGACTGCTCTGTAACGAGTAAGAAAGGTATCATTTCATTAAATAAGCGACTGCCAACGGTTAAATGATCAGGTAAAGAATATGCGGGCTCATCCGATTCCAGCTGCTTCTGAATCCAATCTCCAAGCTTAAGCGCTTGCCTCTCTGATTCAGAGAGCGCCGCATTTTTTTTCTCCATTAAATGTCCGCGGTTAAGCTGCAAAGTCCAGCTTATCAATTCCTTCTCTATTGCCTGAAGCGATGGACAATCAATTTCTAATAAATCCACTTCATATTCCGCAGATGAAATGACAATCCACGTTTTTTCGTCTTTTTCTACGCGTTGGCCTTCTATAGGAGAAGATCCTATATGATCGCCTAACCACACCACATCAGCATTGCTAATTAAATCGTTCCACTCCGCTATAGATTTCGAAACAGCATGTACCGGACAGTTCAAAATGTGCTTCAGCGGCTTCAACCAGTCTGTCGTGCTCATTTCTCTATCTCCAATCTCCACAAGCATTTGCGGCTGCGTGCTTCCTCCTATGGGAGGACACCTATTGCGATTAGCAGCTCCATATAAGCGGATTAATAAGTAAAAAAAGTTTATTCGCACCTTTATGTGGAATAACGCTTTTTCCCGTCATTGTACCACAAGAGCTTGCTTAATTCAGCCTATTACCAGTAAAAGAATGATTGACAAGAGCGCGAATAACGCAGCAATTAAATATAGAAACGAAACCGTTTGAACCTGGCTCAGTCCCCATTTCATCAAAAGATGATGCGTATGCAGCTTGTCCGCATGATGCAAGCCTTTACCGCTTATAAGCCTGCGCAGCATGACATAAGCCGTGTCAAATATAGGCAATCCAAGCGCCAGTAATGGAACTAGCAAGGTAATAAATGTTGCTTTCTTAAACGCTCCATCAACAGCTATTACAGCAAGCGTAAAGCCTAGGAAGGTCGCTCCTGCGTCACCCATAAAAATTCTAGCTGGATAAAAATTATGAACCAAAAAACCAAAGCATGCTCCGGCTACAATAATGGCAAGAATAGCGGTGCTTGGCTGACCTTTGACGAGCGCCACCGTCAATAGCGTAAGTGCTGACAGCGTGCATACCCCTGAAGCCAGCCCATCTACGCCATCAATAAAGTTGATCATATTGATTAGCGCGAAAACCCATAGCATCGTTGTCAGCCACGATACCCAATCGGGAAATGAAATAAACAAATGTGTAAACGGATTGGTAATACCCGCAATTTTGATATGAAATAAGCTTGGGATTGACGCAGCACCCATATAGAGGATGACACGCGGCCATATCGGAAAATCTTTCCCTTTTGCCTTTGACGCATCATCAAGAAGTCCAATAATTACGAGCACTGTTCCACCCGTAACTATGGTCCAAGTGAGCGGAGTGAACCCGATAAAAATAAACATCGTAACGATACAGCCAACAAAAATAGCCGCGCCACCCATGAGAGGGATCGGCTTGTTATGTATTTTTCTCTGATTAGGACGATCGACAAAACCAAGTCGCAGCGCAAATACACGAAGCGGTGGTACGCTTGCAAATACGATCGCGAAGCTAATTAAAACCGCTAATCCGTATACCATTGCAACTACCCCTTTTTCTATTTCATTCCTATATGTATACATTGTTCCCTTATATCGATAAAATACAAGAAACAAATCAAACCTGTTTGACCAAATAACATCTGCCATGGTACTATCTATTCAAAGTTTACTTATCGGATTAATGTAATTACTTATCCTACTATTTATTTGACAAAGAGGAGTGCACCCATGTCCAAGATTGTAATTATTTCAGGCAGTCCAAATGCTTCATCCCGATTAAATGGCATAACACAGTACGTAGAACAACAATTGATAACAAAAAGTCTTTCGGTTGAAACCATAACCGTGGTTTCTTTGCCAGCCGAAGATCTAATTCACGCTCGTTTTGGCAGCCCTGCTATTATAGAAGCCAATCAGCTTGTCGAGAATGCAGATGCTGTTATTATTGCAAGCCCAGTTTACAAAGCATCTTATACTGGCGTTCTAAAAACGTTTCTAGATCTACTGCCGCAGAAAGGACTTGATGGTAAAATCATTGCTCCTCTGTTTATCGGCGGCACCATCGCTCATCTACTCTCTATTGACTATTCCCTCAAGCCGGTACTCGCATCCATGGGCGCGAAATTATATGTAAGCGGAGTGTACGCCGTTGATTCCCAAATCGAGCGTTCACAAGAGCCAAATGAAGCTCCAGTATTTGAATTAAATGATGAACTTAAACTTCGTCTAAACGAAACGGTAAACGAGCTTGCTTATGAATTGAATCTACGGAGTAAAAACTAAGATTCATTCATTATCTGGTTTTAACTATGCAAAAAAAGAGTTTGCTCATCTTAATGATGGGCAAACTCTTTTTTATTTCGAATATAATCAAACAAAAAAACCGTAGATCCTAAGATCTACGGTTGTATAGGTTTGTTTAGAAAAAAATGGTGAGCCATGTAGGATTCGAACCTACGACACCCTGATTAAAAGTCAGGTGCTCTACCAACTGAGCTAATGGCTCTTGCTGTAAAAGAAATGGTGGAGGATGATGGATTCGAACCACCGAACTCAGAGAGAGCAGATTTACAGTCTGCCGTGTTTAGCCACTTCACTAATCCTCCATACTATTACTTATTTCTCGTCGCAACGAAAAATAAAGTGGTGGCTCGGGACGGAATCGAACCGCCGACACGAGGATTTTCAGTCCTCTGCTCTACCGACTGAGCTACCGAGCCTTACTTTAAAGAAAAATGGCGGAGCTGACGGGATTCGAACCCGCGGTCTCCTGCGTGACAGGCAGGCATGTTGGGCCACTACACCACAGCTCCAAGTGGATCCGGTCATAAAACCGAATAAGTACATATGGTGGAGGATGACGGGATCGAACCGCCGACCCTCTGCTTGTAAGGCAGATGCTCTCCCAGCTGAGCTAATCCTCCAGATGTTACAATAAAAAAGGTAATGGTAGCGGCGAAGGGGATCGAACCCCCGACCTCACGGGTATGAACCGTACGCTCTAGCCAGCTGAGCTACACCGCCACGCTTGTCCCCCGAATAGTTGTCGATTGCAGCGTTCGGGGACGCTTGCAAAGTCAGAACATTACGCCCTGAAAACTGGATACGAAAGATTAGGCTTGCTGAAGCCTTTTATGCTGCTGTCTACTGGATGTATGGGTCACAGTAAACGTGTTTAGGATAAGCCCTCGACCGATTAGTATTCGTCAGCTACACACATTGCTGTGCTTCCACCCCGAACCTATCAACCTCGTCGTCTTCAAGGGGTCTTACATACTGGGAAATCTCATCTTGAGGGGGGCTTCACGCTTAGATGCTTTCAGCGCTTATCCCGTCCGTACTTGGCTACCCAGCGGTGCTCCTGGCGGAACAACTGGTACACCAGCGGTACGTCCATCCCGGTCCTCTCGTACTAAGGACAGCTCCTCTCAAATTTCCTGCGCCCGCGACAGATAGGGACCGAACTGTCTCACGACGTTCTGAACCCAGCTCGCGTACCGCTTTAATGGGCGAACAGCCCAACCCTTGGGACCTACTTCAGCCCCAGGATGCGATGAGCCGACATCGAGGTGCCAAACCTCCCCGTCGATGTGGACTCTTGGGGGAGATAAGCCTGTTATCCCCAGGGTAGCTTTTATCCGTTGAGCGATGGCCCTTCCATTCGGTACCACCGGATCACTAAGCCCTACTTTCGTACCTGCTCGACTTGTAGGTCTCGCAGTCAAGCTCCCTTATGCCTTTGCACTCTTCGAATGATTTCCAACCATTCTGAGGGAACCTTTGGGCGCCTCCGTTACATTTTAGGAGGCGACCGCCCCAGTCAAACTGTCCACCTGACACGGTCCCCGAACCGGTTTCACGGTTCTAGGTTAGAACTCCGATACGATCAGGGTGGTATCCCAACGTTGCCTCCACACAAGCTGGCGCTCATGCTTCAAAGGCTCCCACCTATCCTGTACAGATCGTACCAAAGTTCAATATCAAGTTACAGTAAAGCTCCATGGGGTCTTTCCGTCTTGTCGCGGGTAACCTGCATCTTCACAGGTATTAAAATTTCACCGGATCTCTCGTTGAGACAGCGCCCAAGTCGTTACGCCATTCGTGCGGGTCAGAATTTACCTGACAAGGAATTTCGCTACCTTAGGACCGTTATAGTTACGGCCGCCGTTTACTGGGGCTTCGGTTCACAGCTTCGGGTTACCCCTAACCGCTCCCCTTA